>JBQTID010000204.1:0-9733 GCA_052389275.1 Gemmatimonadota bacterium
CGTGCGGGTTTTACAGCGTATCCTGCATAAACCTGTGGTTCGAGCGGTCCGGTTGCTCCGCGGGTTTATGCAGAGTACGCTGTAAAACCGCGACGGTCTGCGTAGCGCCCTGCCTTCACCCATGTCAGCCCGTTTTTCAGCAACCTGCTAGGGAGCATGGGAGCATGGGAGCATGGGCATAGTGGTTGCCCTGTATCAGGGTAACGTTCTACTGGAGGAAGTATGGCAGACGATCTCAGTGGCAAAGCCAAACATGTCGGTGGCAAAATTGAGGAAGCAGCCGGCGATCTGCTAGGCGATCGCAAGATGAAACGGCAAGGCCGCCTCAGTCAGGTAGAAGGTGAAGCGGAGCAGGATCTGGATCGCGCCGAAGATGTGGCTGAGGAGGCCGCGGTGCGGAAGCAGTCAGCGAGAAGGTTGAAGGAAGAGTCCTAGCGATCAGGGCGATAAGTGCGATGGGGTGCGATAGGTGCGATCGCGCTTATCCCACTCATCCCACTTGTCGCCTCATCGCTCATGTAGCCCGCCTGTCGAACCTGCCCGTCTGATTCTCGATCGCGCGATCCAGACCGTACACGTCGTGATGGAAGCGCACGGTCCCATCGTCATCTACCCAGGTCGTAAAATAAAGAATGTATACCGGGATCTCGCGGCGGAACTTGATCCAGCGCTCGCCGCCGGTTGCAACCAGCCGATCGATCTGGCGCGGCGACTTGCCTGCCAGCTTTTCGCCCAGCATGTAAGCGAGGTCGCGCGGTCGCTCGATGCGGATGCAGCCGTGACTGAATGCGCGACTCGCGCGCGAGAACAGTTGGTCGGCCGGCGTGTCATGCAGGTAGATGTTGTCCTGGTTCGGAAACATGAACTTGAATTGGCCGAGCGCATTGCGGGGGCCGGGTTGCTGGCGTAGACCGCCGTCTCTCGTGCGCTCGAAGTTGTTGCGCGCGAGATAGCCCGGATCGTTCACGAGATGAGCGAGTTCTTCCTGAATGATCGACTGCGGCACGTTCCAGTACGGATTCACGACCAGGTGCTCGAGCGTGTCCGCGAAGATCGGCGTCTCCCACCCCTCCTGCCCGACCACGACATTCATCTCGTCGATCACGCGATTGTTCTCGACCACCGTCAGCTCGAAGCCCGCGACGTTCACCATCAGATACAGCTTGCCGAGATCGTGAGGCAGCCAGCGCCAACGGTCCATATTCAGTTTTACTTCAGCGATGCGCTCCTCGACCGTATGCCCGAGTTCCTCGAGCGTCTTCGCGCCGAGCGCGCCGTCGGCATCGGTGGCATGACGCTCCTGGAAGTGCCGCAGTGCGAGGAACAGATCGTGATCGAAGACCGCTGGACGTGCCGCGCCACGCTGCGCCATTGCCGCCTCGCGTGCATCTTCGCTCATACTCAAACGCGCGCGCAGTTGTACGACAACGCCGCTCGAGTCGCCGCGCTTCGCATTGGCCGCCGGCACGGCCGGCCAGCCACCACGACGGTTGGCTTCAAGGAGCCGGTCGAGCACGTGCATCAGTCGGCCGTATTGCGGCGCGACCGGCCTGAAGCGCTTCACCAGCTCGTCCGGCTCGGCGTCCCTCTCGAGCGCGCGCAGCAGGGCACGCGTCGGCACCGCGCCGCGCGGAATGCGCCATTTCAGACCAGCCGAATCGGGATTCAGCGTGCCTTGCGCGAGGTCCATCACGTAGCGCAGGAACGCCTCGGTCAAAAGCATGTCGACGTCGGCGGAATACTGGCCGCGTGCGACGTCGTCCAACCCCTCGCCGTCATTCAGGACAGCGACTTTCTTCAGCACGACGTCGTAGCGATAACGCAGCGGACTCAATCCATCCTGCTCGGTCGCGCGTAACGCCTCAACGATCTTCTCACCTTGAGCGGTGAGATCATCGTCTTCCGCCCATGCCGGTGCCCAGCGCCGATTGCGATAGAACTCGATGGTGGCCGGCGAGATATGCACCGTGTCGCCGGCCGTCAGCGAGATGATGGTGCCGCTGTCGGCCGGTTGCAGGACCGTTCGAATGCGTCCGCCGGTTGCCTTGTCGGTTGCATCGTCGCCATTCGAACAGGCCGCCACTCCTGCCAGCAGGCCTGCTATAAGACTACGTGTCAGTTTATTCATTCCCATACCGGTTGTCTGCCCAGCATCCCTTTATTGCAATGCCCGGGCCCACTCCATGCATTTCTTTCTGTCGAAACGGAATGGGAGGCAAGCGTGGCTGATAAAGACAAGGGAACTTTCGAGCGGATCGGAAGCTCGGCAGGCGGCCTGGCCGGCAAGGCAGGGGATACCGCGGTCAATCTGATGGGCTCAATGATCCGCACGGTAGCAGGCACCGTCGGCGGCTGGTGGACCGATCGTACGCCCGACAAAGCACTGGCGACATTCGGCGAGCGCGAAGACCGCGCGTGCCGTACGCATTTCGAGAATACGCGCCGCGGCTCGTCGTACGACACCGTTCGGCCCCTCTACCAATTCGGACATCTCGCGGGGCAGAATCCGGATTACCAGGGGCGCAGCTTCGAAGATGTCGAAGTGGATTTGCGCTCGGCGTGGAGTCCAGACCAGGCGCGCACGCACGGTGACTGGGATAGTGTTCGTGATTACGTCAATACCGGCTATATGACGCATTCGCGAGGCGGCAACTTACCGTGACTTCGGTTCGTGACGGCGGTTCGTGACGGCGGTTCGTGACGGCGGCTCGGGACGGCGGTTCGGTTTTCTAATCCGGTTTTCTAATCCGGGTGGTGCGCATTGTTGTTCAGGTTGTTGATCCAGGCGGTCAGCATCTTCGCAACCGTTCGCGCCAGAATCATCAGCGGTCGGGTGATCGATTCCGGCAAGATTCCGTCGTTGGTAAGGCCGTTCAGGACCGCGCGCGTTTCGTCAGCGGAGCCGCGAGCGATTTCCAGGTGATTTATCTTCCTACCCTGGCGGTCACGCCGACCCACACCGCAAGCCTCGGCAATGTTGTAGGGGGTTGAGGAAACCGCTCGTCCGAGCTGTTTGGCATCATGCTCGCGCTCACGCGGCATCTGCGGTAGCAATGCCGTTACTTTGGAGCGAAGCTGCTCGGCGGCGATGTAAACACGCAGTTTCTCGAAGGTCATGCTGCAACAGCGCGGCACTGCACGGGCACTTCCATGGCAAAATGGAACGAACCGCCTCTACGAACCGCCTCTACGAACCGCAGCCACGAACCGCAGTCCCGAACCGCCTTCCTGTGTTCAGTCGCTCGTCATGATAAACAACGGCGCCCCATCGAACTCATAGATGGGACGTAGCCGTTCCGTGCTGTAATACTTCGCCACGTCCACGACCTTTTTGTCCGACGTCACGTTCTCGATCGGCACGCTGTCATAGAAGCCGCGGTGCACGCTGACCAGTCTGCCGTATTCCTTCCTGCGAATCAAATCGAGCGCGAGGTTGCCGAACGCCATTGGCACGATCGAGTCGAGCGCGTCGGGATCGCCGGAACGGACGAGATAGCCGAGGCGCTGATTGACGACGTCGACCCTGCGTCCATGGTTGTACTTCGGCGAGTATTCTTTCAGCGCAGCCGCCACCTTGTCGCCGATGCCGCCCAGTTTGCGGTGGCCGAACATGTCGACTTCTTCACCCTCGAAGCTCATGCCGTCGTGCGTGGTGAGGCGGGCGCCTTCCGAGACCAGTACAACCGAGTAGTGACTCGGATTGCGATTGCGGTCGTACACCATCAGCTCGGTCAGCCGCTCCAGATCGACAGCATGTTCCGGAATCACGCAACGGTCGGCGGCCCCCGCCATGGTAGGCAGCAGCGCGGTGAAGCCGGCGTAGCGGCCGAACACTTCGATGACCAGGAAGCGCTCGTGCGAGCCCGCGGACGTGCGCAGCCGGTGCGTCAGCTCGATGGTGCGCGTCACGCAGGTGCTGAAGCCGATGCAGTAGTCGGTGCCGTAGACGTCGTTGTCCATCGTCTTCGGAATTGCGACGACGTTCACCCCCTCATCGTGCAGCCGCTTGCCGTAGCTGAGCGTGTCGTCGCCACCGATCGGAATCAGTGCGTCGACGCCGATGGATTCGAGATTCTTGAGCAGGTCCCTGGTGACATCGTTGACCGGCGCGTCGTAGCCGGTCATGTGCGCGGGCACGCGCTCGCGTGGCAGATGGCTCGGTCGCGTGCGTGAGCTGTGCAGGAATGTGCCGCCGGTGCGACCGGCGCGGTTGACGATCGCCTCGGTCAGCTCGATCACGTTTTCGCTGTTGTCGGCGCCCTTCTCCTTCGAATAATCGACGACGCCCGCCCAGCCGCGGCGAATCCCGACAACGCGATAGCCCTCGCGCAGTGCACGGATCGTAACCCCTCGAATTGCCGGGTTGAGGCCCGGCACATCGCCGCCGCCTGTTAAAATGGCAATGGTTCCTTTTGAGCTAGCCATGTTTTCTCCCGGGTGGCTCCAGCAGCGCGAGCTTGCGCAGATTCGAGCCCGCGCGCGCGAGCAGCATTAGCAGCATCGTGACCGCGATCAATGCGCCCGCTACATCGAATGCGGTCATGCCGATGCCGACGGCCGTAAACTGACCCGGCCCGATCAGAAAGGCGGCGGTATTCAAGGCGATAAGAACAACGCGGGCCTCGGTCGGACCGAACCTGCCGTAACTGAAACTGAACTCGCCGAAGACGTACGTCTCCAGGTACACATTGATGGATAGAATGAGGTATGAAGTCACGATTGCAAGCCCGACGGCCAGCAGCATGTATGGTGAGAGGCCGAGTCCGAGGCCGATAGCAAGCGTCGAATAGGCGTCCGTGAGGTGGTCCAGGTAGTAGCCGTAGCGCGGCCGCTCGATCTTGCGATAGCGCGCCAGCGTACCGTCGAGACTGTCGCCGAACCATTGCACGACGAGCGCCGCGCTTGCCGCCCACAGCCAGCGTGCGTCGCGATTGCTCAGCATGTAGGCACCCGCGATAAAGGTGGATGCAGCCAGACCGAGGAGTGTCAGATGATCGGGCAGGACCCACGCAGGCAGACGAGCGGCCATCCGGGGAAGGGCGCGCCGCTCGAAGCCTGCCAGGATGAATTCGAATGTTCTTTGGTGTTCGGCCGGTCGTTTCAGCGACCCACCTCGCTGACGAAACGCCCGCCCCAGGGGCAATACCGCTGCACCGTATCGACCCAGTAATCGATGTCACTCTGCACATCGCTGGGACGACCGTCGCACAATTCGATCGTCACATCGGCAAACGAGATGGCGTTCGGCTTCATGTGCCAACCGAAGCCCGTATTGAAGCCACCGTCGCCACGCGCAAGCTCGCCGTTCACGATCTGTTGGTTCTCGGCGCCTGTCATCATGCGGCGCGCCTTGGTTGCGAGTAGCGCGTTGTCGATCCGAACGCGAAACTGTTCCTGCCCAACTGCCACGATGAAAGTCCCGCCTGCACTCACGCCAGCTGCATCACCACACGCCGCGACTGCCGCGGCGATCAGCAAGAATTTGATGTATTTCATTATTGCGTTATAGGTCTGCCTGTCATGTCGCGTATTTCGACGTTTCCTATGTTGACGGCTTTGATACCCGCCTCGATTGTCTTGCGATCCCCGACAATGACGACGGCAAAGTTGTCGGGCACAACGTATTGTCGCGCCACACGTTGCACATCCTGCTGGGTCACTGCTGCGATGTTCTGCGCAAATCTGTTGAAGTAATCGAGCGGCAGCCCATACAAGGCAATCGGTACCAGGCCGCCGGCAATGTCAGTCGTGGTCTCGAATTGCGATGGCAGCTGAAGCTGGAGGTATTGCCTGGCCTTTTCGAGCTCGGCGGTCGGCACTGTGTCACGGATCCCGCGCAGCTCCTTCATGAACTCGATTAGCGCGGAGTCACTCTTCGCGGCCACGATCTCGGCCTGAGCCGTGAAGGGACCGGCCGCCTGCCGCATCGCGAAGCCGGACCGAGCGCCGTACGTGTAGCCTCTCGTCTCCCGCAGATTCTGATTCAGCCGGCTGGTGAACGAGCCGCCCAGAATGGTGTTCATTACCTGCAGCGCGAAGTAATCATCGGTCGACCTTGGAACGCCGATGGTGCCAATGCGAAACGACGACTGTGGTGCGCCCGGCTTGTCGATCAGATACACGGTCGTGGTCGCGCTGGCAGGCGCCGCTCTGAACCTCGCCGCCGGCACGTTCGCACGTTGCCACGAACCGAACAGCCTCTGCGCGCGTGCCTCGATGTCATCGGGCGTGACATCGCCTACGACGATCAAGGTTGCGTTGTTCGGGCGGTAGAATGTGCTGTAGAAGCGCTGTAGATCGACGCGGCTAATGGATTTCACAGACCGCTCGGTGCCGGTCTGCCAGCGGCCATATGGATGATTTTCGCCGTACAAAATGGAGCTGAAGGCGAGGTCGGCGATTTGCGGACCGCGATCCTTGATCTGAAGTATCTGGGTCAGCCGTTCCTTGCGCAGCCGCTCGAGCTCGGTAGCCGCGAAAGTCGGGTGCAGCGCGACATCCGCGAAGAGCGCGAGCGCACTATCGAGCTGCGAAGTCGGCGTGTGCAGCGTTGCGCGCGATGCGTCCCACCCGCTTACCGTGCTCAACTCCACGCCGAGAAACGCGGCCTGGTCGGCAATCTGCACCGAAGTGCGTCCCGCTGCGCCTTCATCCAGCATTGACGCGGTCAGCGTTGCGAGACCTTCCTTGCCCGCCGGATCGACTTCGCTGCCGGAGCGCACGACCAGCACGAAATCCGTGATCGGCAGCTCGTGATGCTCGACGATCAGCAGCCGCAGTCCGTTCGGCAGCACGCGCTCTACGACCTGTGGCAGCGTCAACGGCTTGGGCGCACCCAGCCGTGGCGGCGCCGTATCACCCGGCTGCGGCTCTACGACCGTGACTTCTACCGGGGGCGGCGGTGGTGGTGGCGGCGGCAGCGGCTCGGTCCTCGCACACGCACCCATCGCACTTATCGCACTTATCGCACTTATCGCACTTATCGCACTAATCGCACTTATCGCACTAATCGCACTCATCGCGCACCTCCCACCTTCAACGCCGTCTGTCCATCCGGAACCACCGTGAGCACGACCTTTGGTCGTGCGAAGATTTGACGAGCCACCCGCTGCACATCAGCGGCGCTTGTGTTCATGTAACGCGCGAGGTCCTGTTGCACATAATCGGGCGTGCCGACGAAGTAATTGTAGTAGTTGAGCAGATCGGCCTTGCCGCTGAATCCACCAACCCCGCTCAGCCGATCGAGAAACTGCGAGCTGATTGTATTCTTCGCTCGCTGAAGCTCGCGCTCGCTGACACCATTATTGACGATCTTCGCGATCTCCTCATCCATCAGCTGCGCCATTTGCACGGGTGTGTTGCCCGGCTTCGGCGTGACTCTCACGCGAAAAACGCCATCGAGCCGCATACCGTTCTGGAATGCGACGACGTCCTGTGCGACCTGCTTCTCGTAAACCAGACTCTGGTACAAACGCGACGTCTTGTCGCCGCCGAGAATGCGCCCGAGTATCTCCGCCGCCGCATCGTCGGCCGCGAACAGCTTCGGCGCTGGATACATATAATAGACGCGCGGCAATTGCACGCGGTCTTCCATGACCATGAACGTGTCGCGCGTAATCTGTGGCGCGGGCACTGATGTTCGGCGATCGATCTCCGGTCCGCGCGGGATGTTGCCGAAGTATTTGGTGATCAGCTGTTTGACTTCGGCGCGATCGAAATCGCCACCGATCGCGATGGTCGCGTTGTTGGGCGCGTAGTAGCGCCGAAAGAAATTATTGACGTCCTCGAGCGTAGCCGCGCTCAGGTCTGCCATCGACCCGATCACCGGCCACGAGTACGGATGGGTTGGCGGCAAGAGCGCGGCGAGCATCGTCTCATCGGCTCGCCCGTACGGTTGATTGTCGACGCCCTGCCGGCGCTCGTTTTTCACGACATCGCGCTGGAGATCCAGCTTCGGCAAATCCATGGTCGGCAGCAGCCAGCCCATGCGGTCGGCATCGAGCCAGAGCGCGAGCGCCAGCGCGTTCGACGGCATGTCCTCGTAATAGTTGGTACGGTCTTCGGTGGTCGAGCCGTTGTTGTTGGCGCCGGCGGACTCGAGCCAGACGTCGAACATGCCGACCGGCACGTGCCTGGACCCCATGAACATGATGTGCTCGAAAAGATGAGCGAAGCCGGTGCGGCCCACGTCTTCATCGCCGGACCCGACCTTGTACCAGGTGTTCACCGTGACGAGGGGCACGGAGTGATCTTCGTGCAGGATCACTTCCAGGCCGTTCGGTAACGTGTATTTCTCGAATTGGAGCTTGGGTACCGTCTGCGCGCCAAGCTGGGGCGCGAGCATGAGCGCAGCCGCGATCGTTCTGTAGAGCATGTGATTCACCTCCGTTTTGCTTCATTGGACGGAGTGGATCGTAGGAAGGTTGCCAATCTCCGACAAGCCCCGACAGTTAATGATGCGCGGTCGCGGGCGCGGTCGCGGGAAAAAGCCCGGGCGCGGGGTGTGCGCGCGGCATGCGGGACGCGGGTCACATCCAGACACGTAAGTGTCCGCTCAAGTGTGCAGATCGTTGTGTTTGGAACGTGAGAAGCTGCGTGTCGAGATCAGGCTGCAACCACGCTGCACCCGCGCCCTGCGCCCACAACCCGCGCCCGAATCTGTTCCCGCGACCCGCGACCGCGACCGCGACCGCGCCCGCAAAACGGATTACTCGTAACGCAGCGACACAACTGGATCCAGCGCTGCCGCCCGCCGCGCCGGCCACATGCCGAAGAAGACGCCGATCACCGCGGAGAATGTGATAGCCAGGATGGCGGCTTCGGGGGCTACCACCGTATTCCACGCCGCGAGCTTCGCCATCAAGACCGCCGCGCCTACTCCCACACCCAAGCCGAGGATGCCGCCGGCAAGGCAGAGCACGAGCGCTTCGATCATGAACTGGAGCAGAATGTCGCGGCGCCGCGCACCGAGCGCTTTGCGCACGCCGATCTCGCGCGTGCGTTCGGTCACTGAGACGAGCATGATGTTCATGATGCCGATGCCGCCGACCACGAGCGAGACGATCGCGATGCCGGCCAGCAGATAGTTCATCGTGCGCGTGGTTTCCTCGAACGTCTGCAGCAGGTTCGCCTGGTTGCGAATGTTGAAATCGGATGGATCGCCCGGGCGCATGCGATGCTCGCGCCGCAGCACCTTCTCGATTTCCGCCATGGTCGCCGCCATGCGTTCGGGCGCATGCGCCTGCACCTGGATCTCATTCACGCGATCTTGGCCGAAGATGCGGAACTGCGCAGTGGCCAGCGGAATGTAAATGCGCTCATCCGGGCTGCTGCCGAAACCGCTGCTCTGCCCTTTCTCCTGCAATACGCCGATTACGTCGAAGGCGATGCCGCGGATCAGAATCGTCTTGCCCATTAGTGACGATGTCTCGGTGTTCAGACGCTCGCCGAGACGCGCGCCGACCAGAGCGACGCGCCGGCGGCCCTGGTTCTCACCCGCAGTGAAGAAACGCCCGTGTTCGGCTGCGTGATTGTTGATCTCGAAGTAGCTGGGCCAGACACCCTCGATCTGGATGCTGGCGTTGTTGCCGCCGAACTCGACCTGCTGGCTGCGCCGCATCGAGGGCGAGACGTCCTTGACATTCTGCGGAGCCCGCAACAGCGCGTTCGCATCATCGACAGTCAGGCGAACGCCTTCGCCACGGTCGACGCCGCCGAACATCTGCGAGCCCGG
>JBQTID010000205.1:0-20990 GCA_052389275.1 Gemmatimonadota bacterium
TGCTCATACCGCCGCAGTCTCCTTAATGACTTCTTCGAGCGTGGTCGTACCGCGGGAAGCCTTCAGCAACCCGTCCATACGCAGGGTCAACATGCCTTCCGTTATGGCGAGCTCGCGCAGCTCATCCGAGCTGGCGCCGCGCATGATCGCGCGCCGAATCTCGGTCGACATCGCCATTACTTCGTAAACACCGCAACGACCCTTGTAACCCGAGCCGTTGCAGGTTGCGCAGCCTTTGCCTTTGTAGAACTGGATGTTGCGGTACTCAGCCGGCAGGTTCGCCGCATCCAGGAAATCCTTTTCGTAGGTCATCTCGGCCTTGCAGTCCTTGCAGAGACGCCGCAGCAGCCGCTGCGCGGTCAGCACGTTGAGCGCGGCCGCCACGTTGAACGGCTCGAGCCCCATGTCGATCAAACGCGTGATGGTCGACGGCGTGTCGTTCGTGTGCAGCGTCGAGAGCACCAGGTGACCCGTGAGCGCCGCCTTGATCGCGATACCGCCGGTCTCGATGTCTCGAATCTCGCCGACCATGATGATGTTCGGGTCCTGACGAAGGAACGCCTTGAGCGCCGCCGAGAAGGTCATGCCGACTTCGTTGCGGACCAGCACCTGGTTGATGCCGTAAATATTGTATTCGACCGGGTCCTCCGCCGTCATGATGTTCACCTCTTCGGTGTTCACCTTCGACAGTGCGGAGTACAGCGTCGTCGTCTTGCCGGAACCCGTCGGCCCCGTGACCAGCACCATGCCGTATGGGTTCATGATGCCGGCCATGAAGTCTTTCAGCGCCTTGGGCTCGAAACCGAAGTTCGTGAGATCGAACGTCAGGTTGCCCTTGTCCAAAATACGCAGCACGATCTTCTCGCCGAAGATGACCGGCAGCGTCGACACACGAAAATCGACGACTTTGCTCTTCATCTTCAGCTTGATGCGGCCGTCCTGCGGAATGCGCCGCTCGGCAATGTTCAGCGCGGAAAGAATCTTCAGACGTGAAGTCAGCGCCGCCTTCATCTTCATGGGCGGCTTCATGATCTCATGGAGTGCGCCGTCGATACGATAACGCACGCGTATTTCTTTTTCGAACGGCTCGATGTGAATGTCCGAGGCGCCCTTGAGCACGGCGTCGGTCAGGATACCGTTGATGAGCTTGACGACAGGAGCATCCTCGACCGCCTGCTGCATGGCGGCAACGTTGATCTCTTCGTCCTGCTCTTCGATGACCTCGAGATCGGTCTCATCATTCTCGATCTGGTCGAGAATGGCGGTCAGATTGCTCTGCTCTTTTTCTTCGACGACTTCCGCTTTGGTCTGCTCCGGATAGTAGCGCAGCAGATGATTCTTGAGCGTGTACTCGCCGACCACCACCGGCTCGATCTCGTGGCGCGTCGTGAATTTGAGGGCGTCGATCGCGCCTACGTCGATCGGGTTGGCCATCGCGAGCGTCAGGGTTCGGCCGACCCGGCGCAGCGGAAGTACACAATGCTTATGGGCGAGGTCGGCCGGGACCAGCTTGATGATCTTCGCGTCGACGTTGACCCGCTCGAGGTCGACCGCGGGCACCCGGTACTGGCGCGCCAGCATGCGCGTGAGGTCCGCTTCCGCGATGAACCCCAGCTTGATCAGCGAATAGCCGATCCGTGTGTTATCCTTGCGGGCGTCCGCCAGAGCATTGCTGAGCTGCTCGGCAGTGATAAGCCCTTCGCGAACGAGGAGATCGCCGATTCGGTCGGTAGCCGCGCTAGCGGTCGTCGCCATCAATGACTCACTGAAACTCGAAGAAAAGGCCGAAGCGTTGAGAGGACATGAATTTAGCGCGTTGGCCAAGTCTAATCAAGGTGCGAATGGGCTAACGACGTCCCGGGCGACTGGGGCGGCCTGAACCGCTATCCTCTTGCCCCGGCTGCACCTCCATCCTCGGAGCATGACCAGGGACGAATCCAGGGCCGTCGCATTTCTGGCTATTCTGCTTCTCCTCGCGACCATCGCGCGCTACATGAACCGCCCGGGTCCGGTGACGATCCAGGCCGCGCCTGTCGATATCGCGGCGCTACGGGCGGCCGGTCAATCATTGGCGCAGCAGAGCGGCAAACGTCCCGCAACGGTCAGATCAAAACCCCAGGAGCCGCGTCGGCCTACTGCTCTGTACATCACGGAATCAGTCGGACCACTCGATCTGAATCGCGCCAGCGCGGAGGAACTCGACCGGCTGCCGGGATTGGGGCCGGCTGTGGCTCAACGCATTGTCGCGCGCCGCGACTCGATCGGACGGTTCCGGTCGGTCGAGGAGCTGGATTCGGTCAAAGGGATTGGGCCGGCTTTGCTGGAGAAGATTCGGACGCGTGTGGTCGTTCGCTAGCACGCAGATTACGCAGATTTACGCGGATTTCGCAGAGCTCGAGGGCTGGGCCGGCGGCTGGGCGCTCAGCGAAAGTGAGGACGAAATCTGCGAGAACCCTGCGTAATCTGGGTGGATCAACCGCCTCGAAAAATCAGCTCGAGCAATACCGTCCCCACAACTCCGAGCCCGCGCGGTGACGTGTTCTCCAATACATCCGCGCTTGTGTGCCAGTACGAATTACCGGGTCCGTAGTCAAAATCAATGATGTTGATCGTGCGAATACCGGCGCGATTGAGCGGCATGTGGTCGTCTTCGATGGCGCCCTGAGAAGAACGGCGGAAATGATTGCCGAGGCCGAGCTCTTCGGCGGTGCGCCAAACGCGATCGACGACTTCAGGCGCCATTTCTTTCGAATTCGATTCGATCGGATATGCGGGATTCTGATCGGCGATCATGTCGACCAGAATGCCGTACAGCGGACGATAACCCGAAGGCAGATTTGCGGCGAAGTATTTCGCGCCGAGGTACATATTGTTGGGCGCGTAATCTTCACCGTCCACGAACAGCAGGTCGACACCGATTGGCGGTTCGTGCTTTGACAACACGTTTGCGATCTCGAGCAGCAGCGCGGTGCCGCTCGCGCCGTCATTTGCGCCGCTGATCGGCTCGCCGCGCTTGCTTTCGTCGCCGTCTTCATCGGCGGTAGGACGCGTATCCCAGTGCGCGAGCAGCAACACGCGGTCGGCGGCGGACGGATTGAATCGCGCGAATACGTTGGTCAGCGCCAGCTGCGCGCCCATCGTAGTGTTCTGCGTCCACGACTGCGTGGTGACCGTGTCGGCGCGTTCACGCAGATACGCGAGCATCCATTCCAGCTGCTTGCGATGGCCATCCGTATTCGGGACGCGCGGTCCGAACGCGACCTGCGTGCGAATGTGTTGATATGCGCTGTCTGCCACCAGCGGCGGCGCATTCGACTGCGCGGCTGTGTTACCGCCCGCCTCCTGTCCCGCCGATGGACAGCCGGCGAGCACGAACAGCATGAGCGGCAGCAGCCCGCGCATCATCGAATGCCGCCTCCCAACCCATCCGTGTTCATGTTCGGCAGTTGCCCGACGGGAAGCTCGAAGTTCGCGAAGATACCGAGCTGGAACTGGCTGTTGCCTCGGCGCATTCCGACGAAGTCCTGTCGCGAGTTGTAACCCATCTGCAAGCCGACGATGAGATCGGAGATGTTCGTGTCGAGCGTCAGATTGAGCACGCGAGTACGGAAATCGAGGAACGACACACAGGTCGACTCCTCGGTACTGGCGGTGGCGCGGCTGAAACGACACTGCTGCTGCTGGTTCTGGGTCAGACCGATGGTCGCGCGGATCGGCTCGCGCAGCTTCTCGCCCAATGACTGCGGCGGCTTGAACGTCACGCTCATATTCATGTTGTGATTCATGCCGCTCTGCTCCGCATCACCGGTCGGATCTTCACGGTCGCCGGTGGACCAGGTGCCCGAATACATTGCGGCAATGCCGCCGGCGAACGTCAAACGCGCGGTGAACGGCACACTGGTCTCACGACTGCCACGATCGGCGTTTACGGCCTGGCCAAGCGCCTGGTCCCGCTCCTTGTATAGATAGCTGCCGGTCAGAGACATCAGCTTGACGATTCCTCGCATCGCGCCGGGCAGTGGCACATCCGCCCAATTCAGCCGGACATTCGGCCACGTCGTTTCCGTTTCGCGGCGCGAGCCGCCTCGCTGATCGAACGCCTGAAGATCGCTGCTCGCGTATTGCAGGTCCAATTGCGCGCTGCGCAGCAGCCGCAAGCTGGTGCTCGCATCGAAGCGACCGGTTTCGGTGGCAGCGGCCGCGCTGTCGACGCCCATGAATCGGAATCTCTCCAGATCGCCGAGCGCGAGCTGGTACGCCAGCGCGGGCGTCGTGGCATTACGGTCGAACTGCGAGCCGAGGCTGCTGCTCCAGATCAGCGAAATCGGCTGGACCACTTTCAGTGCGCGTCCAATGGTGCCTGCGAATCCGGTCGTGTCCTTTACGATCGTCTGATAGAAGCCGGCCGGCGCGAAATCGAGCTGGCGACGAAGCTGCCGGTCCGCCTGGAAGCGCCGCTGCAGTAGCGCGGTAGAATCGGCGCCGACCGTGATGACCTCGAGATACGATGTGCTGCGATCGGTGCCGAAGCGCGTCGACAGGGTCGCGCTCGGATTCAACCATGCGGCGACCTGGGGCCTTAAGCCGAGCTGCGTCGTCACTGAACGATTGGTTTCCCAGCCGACGTCGACGCCGGCGAGGTTGCTGCGCGCGGCGTCGATCGCCGAGCGTGTGAGGTTTTGATTGCTGGCACGCTGCGCGGGCAGCAAGTCGCGCGAGGTGCGCAGCGCAATGTTGCCAGTCAGCGAATTGAACGGCTGAAAGGCCAGCACCGCATCGCTGTCGAGCGCGCGGCGCGGCGACTCGATGGGAATGATCACGGCATCGCTGTCGGAGACCAGGATGGATGTGAACTGGTACGCGCTTCGTTCCTGGCCAAGGTACGACGTCGAGAACTGAAGTCGAACCGGTGTGTAGCGCAGCCGCGCGCCGGTCAAGCGCTTGAAGAATTCGCTGCTCTCCACGCTCCTGGGCGCAAGCACCCGGAGTGCTGCCTCGATGAAGCTCGGCATGAAGTCGACGTCGCGATACTTCACATCCCGCATGTAGGAAAGCGTGCCGTCCAGCCCGCTCGCCTCGTTACGTAGCGTGATCGCCGAAGTCGTGCCGGTATTGTAGCTCATGCGCAGAGACAGCGGATCCACGAGCGCCGAGACGATCGCATTGTCCGACGGAGTGCGCTTGCGTAGTGACAAACCGAAACGTGTCACACTCGACCCGGTCTCGCGCAGGCCAGGCAGGCGCGCGGCTTCGACGTCGCTCGACTGAAGCAGAGTCGGATCCATCGCGTTCTTCACATGCGCAACAGTGACGGGCAGCTCGACACCCCAGGAGGCCGGCAGCATTTGACCGAGCTGTGCGGTAGTGCTGAGCGTCAGATCACCGGTGCCGAGGAACGACGCATCCTGGTTCAGCTGCCTGAACACGGCGCCCTGATTTGCATACGTCACGTTCGCGGCCAGGAAATCACCGCCGCGCACATCGATGGACAGGTTGCCCGCAACGCCCGGATCGCGAAACGCGGAGGCCAGACGAATGTCATTCAGCCAGACTTCGCCACCCTCGCTGTTGGTGCTGCCATTGTAGACGCCGAAGGACAGCTCGCGCACCGCGGCCAGGTTGGGTGCGCGCGCGCGATCCTCGAACACAATGCCGTACGTGCTGTCCGCGCTGAAGATGACGTACGGCTCATTTGGCGATGGACGCGTCAGCTCGCCGCGCAGCAATGCCAGCTCCGCCTTCGCCTTCAGGTCGAACCATTGCTCGAAGTCGATCGCGAGCTGCGGCAGCCAGTCGTTCGGGATGACCACACCGCTCGTGGGCGCCGCCCTCAGCTTGGTCTGATACAAGTAGTAGTTGCGCGCGTCGGTGCCGACTTTGACGACCAGTTTCTGATTGCCGGCCGGACCGAAGTTGCCGGTCTTGGCAACTGCCCACAACTGCATTTGTCTGTATGTCAGAAAGCTGCGCGGCTGCTGCGTGTAGCGGAAATAAACGTCGGCGCGCTCAGCCGGCGCGAGCGCGTTGTAGGTGATTGCCAGACCCTTTTCGTTGAACTCTTCGGTGCCCGCGCCGATGCCCTGACTGGGATCCTGGAGCCGCTCGAGCACGAACGGCGGAGAGCTGTAATCACCTGCATTCGTGAGCCGACTGACCGGACTGACCACGACCGTCGCGCTGGCGGCGCTCAGCCCCTTCTGATCGCTGAGCAAACCCTTCATCACGCCCTCGACTTCGCGCTTGACCCAGCGCGAACCGACGATGCGCAAGCGCGCGACCAGAAACTGATCGATCGGCTGCGTCGTGGCGCTGGTTGCGATCAGGCGCAAATGCTTGACGAAGCGCCACGAAGTCGTGGTTGCACCGTTGACTGGCATGCCGCCGCGCAGCGGAATGCGGTACAACTGATACAGCGTCTGGGTCGCGTTGCGATCGCGCACGAGATACGGCGAGTTCGGGCCGAGCGGCACGACGTAACGGAAATAAGAGCCGTCCTGCGGGTCGAGAATACCGTTGCCGTCGAGATCTTCGGTGTCGGGCAGGCCGTTGTCGCGCGCGCAGTTTGCGCTCGGACTTCCCAGCGCCGGACTGGTGCTCGTCACACCCTGACACGACTCGTTGTAGAGACCGCGCGCATCCTTGTCGGTGCTCCAGATCTCGCGCGCCGCGAGCTGGGCCTCTTCGTCGAGAAAGCCTGCGCCCCAGGGCGCGCCATCCGGATAGGTTCCGGTGGTTCGTCCCTGCTCATCGAAGTAGAAGCCATCTTCACTGACCGATCCGATGTCGATGATGAACGCCTTGCCGAGACCATCACCCGTACTGACGTAGAACTCGAGATACTCGCTGCGTGACATGTCGACGCCAGTGGTCGACAGCACCGCTGTCATCGAGCGCCACCGCCTGCCGAATTTTGACTGGGCGGTGTCGCCCAATGTGAGCCACATCGTGTTCTCGCGAAGCGGCGTGCCCGCGATTTGAATCGTGCGATCAATGTTCTGCGGCAATTCACCGCCGACCGGCTGACCGTTGCGATCGAGCACGTCATGCTGCCAGACCAGTCGCACAGCGTTGTCCGGGCCGAGCGCTGCCGGCAGATATTCGCTGGCGCCATCGAGCGCCTCCGGCCGCGAGCCGAGCCGCCAGCTGCGTCGTCTCAGGTCGAGGTTGGTGCCATCGGCAGCCTCGAAATCGTCGACATACGCTTCGTTGCGCGTATTCGGGTTCGGCATCGAGACCGCCGCCTCGCCCGTGAACGTGACCGATGAGGTGCCGCCGAGCCGCAGACCCGGCAGTTTGGACAGCGCACGCTCGAGCAGCGCGCCGCCCAGATCGAGTCGCGCACTCGTGCCACCCAGGAAAATCGCGCTCGGCTCGACCCCAAGCTGCGGCCGCGTCATGATGGTTTTCTCGTTCTGATACAACCCGACGAAGTTCAACTCGCCGCGCGGCCCCATCTGATAGCGCGCATTCATGCCGAAAACACTGGTGGCCGCGAGCTGAAACTCGGACTTCTGCTCCCAGGTCGCGCGGATCTCGGCATCCGGCTCGGTCGCAAACAAGGTCTGCGGATCGGTGAGCGTGACCATGCCGATCTCGTAGTCGATGTTGTAGTCGACGCCGGCTTGCAGAATCTTGCTGCCTACCTGAATGCGCTCACTGGCTTCGCGGATGCCGAACGCGCCGAGATTGAAAGAGGAAACCAGACCTTCGATCGCGACGCGATACGCAAAGTTCAGGCGGAAGCGCGTCGAGCCTTCCCGCGCGGTGGGATCGACATCGTCGTAGATCGTGCTATTCGCATTACTGCCGAGCGCGAGCTTCGCGTCCGCAGCGCTCAGGCCTATGCTGGTGACGGGCGCCGGCTCGAAAAATGGCCGCAACGTCGGCAGTATCAGATAAGTGCCGCCAATAGCAGGCGCGCCGCTCGTAAAAGTGGAGCCACCGCCGAGCTGGCGGCCGGGCTGAAAGATCTGCGCTGCATCGAGCGCGTCGGTCGGCGCGTCTTCATCCAGGCCGAACAGTCTCAGGTACGGTTGCGGACCCACGATTGTATTCGCGAACGAGCTGCCCGAGCTCGCCTGCCCCAGCGAAATCGTCAGATTCACATTTGCCGGGTCCACGCTGCTCGAGCTGTGCACGCGATACACGTTGTGCAGCTCGTACTTCCAGGTTGCGAAGTTCGGCTGATGAATCGCGGCGGGGCCGCGCACCAGCTGAAGCATCGGTGTGCTGCCGGCCGGCGTGGCTTCGGCGTTCAGCGTGCCGACCGTGTCACCGCTTTCCGTGACATAGGAAACCGCCAGCGCTTCATCCGCGCGCAGCGGGCCGCGCAACATGATCCAGAGCCCGCTCGGATGCAGCACGTAATCCTTATCCGGCTCCAGTCGCTTGAAGAGACCGCGATGCGTGCGCGACCCATCCGGCATGGCCGCGTCACCCAGGAAGTAACCGAGCTGCGCCTGTTGTTGCTGGTTGAGCGCCGATGGACGCTCGTCACGGTAAACTTCGATCAGGGTCTCAATGCCCGGCCGTTTGTCCGCGGGCGCGTCGGACGCGCGCAGCGTCAGCACGTCGACATGGGGCGCACCAGTAATGAGATCCGGATCTACGATGAAAAAGAATTGACCTTTGACGTAATCAGCGTCGTCGATCGACAGCGTCTCATCCTGAACCAGACCTCTCGAGTTGCCCGCGCCGGCCAGTCTGAATTCGCGCGATGTTACATCACCGCGCTGTTGCGCGAAGACCGTCTGAAAGGCGACTGGCCCGAGCTGGCCGGTTGCCTTGAAGCCGAAATTGCCGGCAGGAATGCCCTGCGTCAGATAGCGCGACGGCGGCAGGCGAATCGAGACGTCGCCGACCTCGAGGCGTTGCAGGATTTCGTCCTCGAAGCCCTGATAGTAGACGTTGATGTTGTTCGCGGCGTCGAACTCACGCGTTTGATCGTAATCGACGTTGACGTGAATGCGGTCCGAGATGGTGCCGCCAACCATGACACCGAATTGGATGTCGGGTCTGAGCTGTGGAAACAGCCCTGGTTCGCAGGTGATCTGTAGTCCGGGATCGCACGGCGTGTAACGGGTCCAGGCGCCGCCGAGATCGCCGCGGCCTCGTACCAGCATGCCGATGTCTGCATGCTCGCCGAGTGTGCCGGAAAGGATCCCCGCTTCTCCTGCGGTGGTATCACGCGCGGCTTTGCTGAGCTTCAGCGGCAGGGGCGGTAAGAAGCTGATGCTGTCAGGCGACGCCGTCTCCGCCATCTGCGTGGCAGCCAGCCGCAGCCCCGTCCATTCCGTAAACCGGAGGCGAGTCGCCAGCGAAGGCGGCCGAGACACGGCCAGACCGATCGGAAACAGCGCGTCCGCCGGCTTCAGGCCGAGCATGAGCATGGGCGCGGACCGGCCGGCCGCTGCCCATTCCAGGCGCGGCTCCTGTGCGGCCACGGGTGTGGCGCACAGGCAGGCCAGCAAAAGCAGTAGTAACTTGTTGGTATTCAAACGGTTAAATATAATCGAGCCTGGCTCTGTCGAGAACCGTATGGACCGACGTTCACGTAAATGTCCGTTTAAAGATGAACGAATGAGAATCCTTACCCGATACCTGCTGCGGGTTCACATCGGCCCATTCCTGTTCGCGCTGTTCGCGCTGACCGGACTGCTGTTCGTCAATGTGGTGGCGCGCCGCTTTCCCGAGCTGGCCGGCAAGGGGCTGCCGATTCCGGTCATTCTCGAGGTCTTCGTCCTCTCGCTGCCACACATTATCGCGCTGACGCTGCCAATGGCCGTGCTGGTGGCGACGCTGTACGCGTTCAGCCAGCTCGCTGCCGACAATGAAGTAACCGCCCTCAAAGCGAGCGGCGTTAATCTGATCCGGCTGGTGATGCCCCTGCTGGCCGCCGCGACGGTGCTCGCCGCTTTCATGCTCTATTTCAACGACCGCATTCTGCCGGAGACCAATCACGATTTGAAGCTGTTGTTGATGGATATCAATCGGAAAAGCCCCACGCTGCAAATGAAGGAACAGGTCATCAACGAGATCCAGACGCGCGACATGCAGACCAGGTATTTCCTCCAGGCCGCACAAATCGACCGCGTCTCGAACAAGCTGCGTGGCGTCGTGATCTACGATCTGAGCATGGCCGGCCGCGACCGCACCGTGTACGCCGACAGCGGCCGGATGGCTTTTAACCGCGAGCAAACCGATCTGTTCCTGACGCTGTACGATGGCTCGATCGAGGAAGTAAAGGAAATCGCGCCGCACCAGTTCCAGCGGGTCTTTTTCGACGAGCAGCAGCTGATGCTGCTGGGCGTCGGCAATGTGCTCGAGCGTACGGTGGAAGACGCATATCGCAGCGATCGCGAGATGTCACTGGGCATGCTTTCGGCCGGCGTGGACACCGCGCGTAAGGAGCTGCTGCTCGCGCGACGCGAGGCGCGCAAATATGCGGTAGCGGCCGTTAATCCGGCATTGAGCGCCGCGCCGCCGGATTCGGCCGAGGCTGCGTTTCGCAATGCATCGGCGGAAGCGCGCATGCTGGCCGCGCGCAGTGCATCGGCACAGCAACGGATCAACGAGCTTCAGGTCGAGTGGCACAAAAAGTTCGCGATTCCATTTGCCTGCATCGTATTCGTGATGATCGGCGCGCCACTCGCTATTCGTTTCCCGCGTGGCGGACCTGGTATGGTCATCGCGATTTCGCTCTTGATCTTTGGCATTTACTACATGTCGCTGATCGGTGGTGAGAGTCTCGGCGACAAGGGCCGTGTTCAGCCGTTCTGGGGGCCGTGGGCGCCCAATCTGTTGTTCCTGCCCTGGAGCGTGTGGGCGCTGGCGCGGGTCGGCCGCGAGACGGGCACTACGCGCGGCGGCGGCTGGGGTGACCTTGCGAGTGCGACAGCGGGCGTGCTGATGCCGTGGCGCAGAAAGCGAAACCGCTAGTGTTAATGCGGCGGGTACTGGATCGCTACGTAACGCGCGAGTTCCTGCGATTGTTCACGCTTTTCGTGGTCGCGGCGCCGATGCTCTTCATTCTCGGCGATCTGACGGACAACATCGATCGCTACATGGATCAGGGGCTGACCCTGAAGAACATCGGGCTCGGCTACATATATCAGTTCCCGCTGTTCATGCTGTACTCGTTTCCAATTGCGGCTCTGATTGCGACCATCTTCTCGGTCGGCAACATGACGCGGCATTCCGAGATGGCGGCCGCGAAGGCCGGCGGCATCAGCTTCTTTCGTGTGCTGGCGCCGTTGCCGCTGCTCGGCATCCTGCTGACCATCGCGGCGATCGGCCTCTCGGAGGTGGTGCCGGTCGCGGAACAGGCTCGTGCGCGCGTGCACGGCGAAAAGCGGGGTGATCGCCAGGCGCGTCAGGATTTCGTGTATCGATCGCGCGAGGGCAGCGTCTATGCGATTCGCTATCTGGACGTGGCTGAAGGACGTATCGATGGCTTGAACATCCATCGCCAGGGCGACGAAGAAGAGAATCCGACTGTCTCGATCATCGCGGGCGAAGCGCGCTACAATCGGAGGACCGGAAGCTGGACCCTATTCGACGGTTATGAGCGAAAGCTGATGGGCCCCGGCAAGGAAACCGGCCGCGCGTTCGGCGAGCTGCAGGTCGCGCTGCGGGAAACACCGGAAGAGCTGCTGGCCGAGCCGAAGGAGCCCGAGGAAATGCGCTACCAGGAGCTCGGCGACTTCATCGAGACCATGCAGCGCTCGGGTGTGGAGCCGCGCGACCTGATGGTCGAACGGGCGCAGAAGATCGCGATTCCGGTTGCCACGCTCATCATCATCCTGTTTGCAGCGCCGCTCGCGAATACATCATCGCGTGGCGGCCCGGCGTACGGCATCGGTATTTCGCTCGGCATCACGGTGATGTATCTGATGGCGTTCCGATTGTCTGCCGCTGCCGGCGCGACCGGCGCGCTCAACACGGATGTTGCCGCGTGGCTGCCGAATCTGGTGCTGTTGATTGCGTCAATGGGTCTGCTTACGCGGGTGCGTACGTGAGGTTCTCGGGCGCGGTCGCGGGCGCGGGCGCGGGACCATGCTCGGGCGCGGGGTGCGGGCGCGGGGTGCGGGCGCGGATGCATCGTGATTAAGACCCCGATGTGGCCCGCGACCACGCCCGCAAGCCGCGCCCGAATGCGTTCCCGCGACCCGCGACCACGCCCGCGACCGCGCCCGAAAAAATCACCGCTCGACTGAGCGGCCTTTCTACGTTCACCAACCGGCAATAACCTCGCCTCGCACAACACCCGAAAAAATCATCTGCGCCGGCGCCCGTAGCTTGACCGTGTAATCGTCGGTCACTTCAACTTCCGCGTTACCACCGAGCATCTGCACCGTGATCAGCCCTGGCTGCACGAAGCCGCGCCGAACCGCAGCCGCCGCCACCGCGCACGAGCTGGACCCGGATGCGAGCGTCTCGCCGACACCGCGCTCCCAGATCCATGCGGCGACAGTGGCGTCGTCGAGCACGCGTGCGAATTGCACATTGGTGCCGGCCGCGAAGGCAGGATGCGCACACAACTGCGGGGCCCGCGCCAGAAAGTCCGCGCGCTCAAAATCCTGAACGAACACGACACAGTGCGGATTGGACAGCGAGACCGTGTTCACGCGCGCCGTGCCACTCTGCGACAGCTCCAGCTCATAATCCAGCACCTCGCCGGGCTGCCGCGTGAAGCCGGCGGCGCTGCCCTCGAAATTGGCGCGCCCCATCAGCGCACGAATCATCAGTGCGCCGCCCGGCAGCTCCGCCTCGACACGCATTGCGACCTTATCCTTGACCAGCTCGACATCGAACCAGTCCTGCTGCACGAGTCCGAGCTCGTACAGCCAGGCGCCGAAAATGCGCAAACCATTGCCGCTTTTTTCCGCCTCGCTGCCGTCGGGGTTATAGATGCGCAGCCTGAATGCATCATCGGTGATGGTACCGACCAGCAAACCATCAGAACCGGCGCCGCGATGCCGGTCGCAAAGCGCGCGCACGCGTTCCGGCGTGATCTCGAAAGGCAGGTCCGCCGCGTCAACGACCAGGTAATCGTTGCCGAGGCCGTGGCCCTTGGAGAACGGCAAATCACGCAAATGTGCCTCCGTATTGAAACCTGTGGCCTAAACCCACGTAAGTAAGAGTGTGCGAGTATGCGATTGTGAGAGTGTGTGAGCATGTCTCACGTCCCACATTCTCACACTCCCACATTCTCAAACTCCCATACTATGGAGTAACATGTACCGGTCGTTCGTGCTCGTCGCAGTGCTGGCCGCCAACACCTCGCTCAACGCGCAATCGCCGAGTCCCGCGGAGGATACGACTAAGCTGTATGCGCGCAAGTCGTTGCAAGCGGTTCGCATCTCCGGCTATACCCCCGCGATCGATGGCAAGCTCGACGAGCCGGTTTGGCAGACCGCGCCGGCCGGCACCGATTTTGTCCAGCTCGAGCCGAATCCGGGACAGCCGTCGTCTCAGAAGACCGAGATACGTTTTGCTTATGACGACCACGCTATCTACGTGGCGGCGCGCATGTTCGACAGCGCGCCCGACTCGATCGTCGCGCAGCTCGCGCGCCGCGACAATGACGTCTACTCCGATTGGGTCTTCGTCGCAATCGACAGCTACTACGATCGGCGCACCGGCTTCGCCTTTGCCGTAAACCCGAAGGGCGTAAAGGTGGATATCCTGCTGTTCGACGACACCGACGGCGACGAAAGCTGGGACGCCGTGTGGGATGCCGAAGCGCGCATCGACTCGCTCGGCTGGACCGCCGAATTCCGCATACCGCTCTCGCAGCTGCGTTTCAGTGTCGCGGATCAAACGACCGGCGCGCCGGCCGTGTGGGGCATGAACGTGCTGCGCAAGATTGCCCGTCACGATGAGGAATCGTTCTGGTCGCCGCTGCGCGCGGATGCCAACGCTGTGGTCTCGGCATTCGGCGATCTCACGGGGATCAGTGGGCTCGAAACGCCTCGTCGCATGGAAGTGGTGCCGTATACAATGAGCCGCCTGGTACGTGCGCCGGGCGAAAACGGCAACCCGTTTTTTCAGGCGAACGATGCTGCGTTTGGTATCGGCGCCGATATTAAAGCCGGCGTGACCAGCGATCTCACGCTTACCGCCACGCTGAATCCTGATTTCGGCCAGGTCGAAGCCGATCCGTCGGAAGTGAATCTGACCGCGTTCGAGACCTTTTTTTCCGAGAAACGTCCCTTCTTCGTTGAAGGCCTGGATATCTTCCGCGCCAGCATCTCCGCCGGCGATGGTGGCAACGAAGGACTGTTCTATTCGCGACGCATCGGTCGTTCGCCGCAGGGCGATGTGCCCAACGTTGCGACGTATGCGGATGCGCCGCAGAACGCGACCATCCTCGGCGCGGCGAAGCTTTCCGGCAAAACCAGGAGTGGCTGGTCGATCGGCGCGCTCAGCGCGACCACCGCGCGTGAAAGTGCGGAGTTCGTCATGGCGGATGACAGCCGTGCGGCTGTCGTCGTCGAGCCGCTCACTCATTACGGCGTCGCGCGCGTCATAAGAGATCTGGACAAAGGGCAGAGCGCTCTCGGCGCAGTGTTCACCGCGACCAACCGGCAGCTGCCGAACAATCTTTCGTTTCTGCGCGCGAATGCCTACTCCGGCGGCGTCAATGGCCGCAAGCGCTGGCAGAACGGCGATTATCAGCTTAGCGCATTCCTGTACGGCTCACAGGTTAATGGCGACACGGCGGCGATTCACCGTACGCAGCGCTCGTCGGCGCGCTATTTCCAGCGTCCGGACAACGACTATGCCGATTATGATCCGGCACGCACGTCACTCACCGGCGCGTCCGGCGGTGTCGAGTTCTTCAAAATGGGCGGCGGGCATTGGCGGTATGCGGCCGCGCTGAACGCGCGCACGCCCGAATTCGAGATTAATGATCTCGGCTTCATGCCGAGCGCGGACCAGGTCTTCCAGGCCGCCTTCGTCGGCTATCAGCAGTACCAGCCGGGCAAGCGGCTCAACAACTGGAAGGTCAATGTCAATCAATGGACGACCTGGACGTTCGGAGGCGAGAAAACAGCGCTGGCCGGTAACATCAACGGTCACGCAAGTCTCAAGAACACGGCGGACTTCTGGTATGGCGCGAGCCGCGATCAGGAAGCCCTGTCGGTCACGGCGCTACGTGGCGGGCCCGCCTTGAAGCGCCCGGCCAACACGCAGGTCTGGGCCGGCTACGATTCCGACGAGCGCAAGCCGCTCAACTGGTGGCTCGACTTCAATTATCGCAATGAAGATGAAACTAACGGGTACCGCTTCGGCATATCTCCCGGCTTGCGCGTGCGCGCGTCTAACCAGCTCGAGCTGCGGCTGAGGCCCGGCGTCTCATGGAGCCGCAATCCATGGCAATACGTCGATGAAGTGAGTTCGGGTGGCAGCGCCGAGTACGTATTCGCCACGCTGAACCAGGTGACGACGTCGCTCACGGCGCGCGTGAACTACACGTTCACTCCCGACCTGTCGCTTCAGGTCTACGCGGAGCCGTTCGTCAGTGCGGGCAATTTCAGCGAGTTCAAGGAAGTCACGAATCCGCGCGGCGCATCGTTCGCTGATCGCTTCCGCCCATTGTCCGCGAGTGAGGTGGAGGATTACGACGTCGGCAATCCCGACTTCAACTTCCGCGCGCTGCGCTCGAATGTCGTGCTGCGCTGGGAATATCGGCCGGGCTCATCGCTCTTTCTGGTCTGGAGCCAGGGACGCGAACGTTCCGCCGATTACGGCGACTATTCGTTCTCGCGCGACGCTTCGCGTCTCTTCGGAGCGATGCCAACCAACGTGCTGCTGATCAAGGCATCTTACTGGCTTGGCCTCTAAGGCTTATTTCACGCAAGGAACGAAGTTAACGGTGACGAAGTTATTCGTGACGAAGTTATTGGTGACGATGTCAGGCGTGATGATGTTAACGGTGACGAAGTTAAAAACCGGCTTTAACGTCGGCACAATAGCAGCATCACCATCAAAATCATCACCATTAACGTCGTGACGATAACAGCGGCACCAAGCAGCGATGTCAATTCGGGCACAACGATAGGAAAAAATCTAGGCGGTAGCCAGAGCCGCATTGATGCCGGCAATACCTTCGAAGACCTGCAACGCGAACTCCACTTTCCCGAAGGGCGCGGAAACCTGTAATCCCTGCACGTGCGGCCGAACCTGTTCGAACATCTCGCGCGCGATCGTGATGCCTTCCTGGAGCGCGAACTCCTTGCCCTTCTCGCTCGCCAGCCGCATGCGCGCGATGATTTCGCGCGGAATCACTACACCCGGCACTTCGTTGGCCAGGAACTCGGCATTGCGCACCGACACCAAAGGCCAAATGCCGGGAATGATCGGAATCCAGATGTCGCGCTTCCTGATCTCCTCGACGAAGCGCAGCAATTGCTCCGGCTCGAAGACCGGTTGTGTGATCGCGTACTCGGCACCGGCTTCGACTTTCCAGTAGAAGCGGTCCAGCTCGTAATCGAGGTCGCTCGCGCCGGGATTCACGCCGACGCCGACCACGAATGACGTCGGCTCGCCCAGCGGATTGCCGCCGGGATCCAGGCCGCGATTCAAGCGCGTCACGAGGTTGGTCAGGCCGATCGAATCGATGTCGAATACGGCTGTCGACTCCGGATACGGTCCCATCTTGGGCGGGTCGCCGGTAATGATCAGCAGATTGCGCAGCCCGAGCGCGTGCGCGCCGAGCAGGTCCGACAACATGCCGAGCAGATTGCGATCGCGGCAGCAATAATGGATGACCGCCTCGATGCCGGTGTGCTGCTCGACCAGTGTCGCAACCGGCAGCACGCCCATGCGCATCTGAGCACGCGGGCCATCGGGTACATTCACCGCATCGATGCCCGCCCGCTTCAGCAGTTTGACACCCGCGAGCATTTTGGTCGGGTCGATACCGCGCGGCGGCACGATCTCGACAGTCGTGACCAATTCACCCGCCGCGATCTTGCGTCCCCAATTCGAGCGCTCGGCCAGCGGCTTCGCTGCGACCTGCTCCTTTTGCTGATCCGGCTCGATGACCCGCACCGACACACGACCCGGCGCGAGCGCGTGCACCGCGTCAGCGATTCTCTTGATGTGCTCCGGCGTGGTGCCGCAGCAGCCGCCCACGAATTTTACGCCGGCGCGGATCAGGCGCTGAGAGAACTTCGCCATGTACTCCGGCGAGGCCATGTACATCTTGCGACCCTGAATCTCACGCGGCAGACCCGCGTTCGGCTGCGCGGACAGTTTGCGCGTTGTGTGTGGCGCGACTCGCTCGATCGCGGACAGGATACCGTGTGGCCCGACCGAACAGTTGAGGCCGATGACATCGGCTTGCCATGCGTCGAGCTGCGCCGCGAGCGTTTCCGGCTGCGTGCCGTAAACCGTCGTGCAATCCTCCTGCACGGTCATCTGCGCGACGATCGGCAGGTCACACAGCTCGCGCACCGCGAGGATGACCTGGTGAATCTCATCCAGGTCCGCGAACGTCTCGAGCACGAAGAAGTCGACGCCGCCTTCCAGCAGTCCGGTTGCCTGCTCGCGAAAGATCTGGCGCGCCTCATCCAGCGATGTCGGGCCGTACGGCTCAATGCGGATACCGAGCGGACCAATCGCGCCACCGACCAGCGCGCGGCCGTTGGCGGCCTCGCGCGCCAGTTTCGCGCCCGCCGCGTTCAACTCGATTACCTGCTTCTCCAGCCCGTACTCGGCGAGCTTGACCGCATTCGCGCCGAAGCTGTTGGTCTCGAGCAGCTCCGCGCCCGCCTTCACGTACGCGCGATGCACTTCGCGCACGAGGTCCGGCTCCTTGGTATTCAGCTCGTCATAGCAACGGTTGATGAAGACACCCTTGCTATAGAGCATGGTGCCCATGGCGCCGTCGAAGACGTGGGGGCGCGAGTCGGCGAGCAGATCAATGAAATCCATCATGCCTTCAATTTGAATTTGAATTTGAATTTGAATGTGAATTAGACGCCGTTAACAGCAATTCAATTTCAAATTCGAATCAATTCGAATTCAAATTCGAATTCAAATTCGAATTCAAATCTCCTAGGTCGAAAAATACTTTGCTTCAGGATGATGAATCACAATCGCCGCGGTGGTCAGCTCCGGGACCAGCGCACCTGCCTCGGTTACGTCCACGCCGAGCTGCTCTCTTGCCGGCAACAACTCGAAGACCTTGAAGTGCTGAGTATGATCGGGAATCGCGGGATATCCCCACGAGTACCTCAAACCGCGATCCTTCGAGAGCCCAAGCTCCTTTCTGATCTCGCGGTTGACAAACTCGGCGGCCGCTTCCGCGAGTCGAACTCCGAAGCCGTGCAGGTAGTAGCCTTCGGAGTAATCGCCACCTTTCATCATGGCCTCTGATTTTTCGAGCAGCTTGTCACCGACCGTTACTACCTGGAGCGCCACGACATCGCGTTTGCCGGAAGCGAGCGGCGCAATGTAATCGGCCAGCGCGAGATGATCGCGATCAGCCTGTCTTGGCGTTTCGAAGCGCGCGACTTCTCGGTCGCCGTCGAAGATGACGATGTCATTACCGTCGGCGGCGGCCTCGAAATAGCCGTAGATGGCCTTCGGAGCGAACCAGTCCTGCTCGATGGCATCCTGCTGCAAGCGCTTGAGCCGCGGCTCGAACTCTTCCTTCACCAGTTTCTCGTATGCATCGCCCTTCGCGTTTTTCGCGCCCCAATGCAGGCGGTACAGCGTGTTGAGATCGAAGAACCGGAATAAATCCTTCACGGGCAGCCGATCGATCCGCCTGGTGCCGAGAAAGGGCGGGTTCGGGATGTCGACGTCGCGCGCCGGACCGGTCCCGTTAGCGCCCGCCGGGCGCAGGACTTTGGCCTTCGCGACGTTGGCGGCGCGCTTCGCATCACCTTCGATGACCTCGTGATGGCGCGCGGCAATGAACGCGGTGCGCTTCTTTGGATTGACCAGCGCGTCGACCGCATCGAGCCCATCGAACGCGTCCTTGCAGTAAAAGACGCCCGACCCGTAAAGCTGCTGCTTCTCCTGATCGATGTAGGACGCCATGCGCCCGAAAGACGGATTGATGGCAGCGCCGCCGATCAGTACGGGGAACTCGAGGCCGCGCGCATTCAGCTCCTGCACGCATGCCGGCATCTGCTTCGACGTCGATACCAACAGCGCAGACAGGCCGATCGCGTCCGCTTCTACTTCGACCGCTTTTTCGATGATCGTATTGATCGGCACCTGCTTGCCCAGGTCATAAACGGTGTAGCCGTTGTTCGCCAGAATCGTGTAGACCAGGCTCTTGCCGATGTCGTGCACATCGCCGAATACGGTCGCAATCACGACCTTGCCCTTGGTCGTGCCGGCTACCTTGTCGAGATAGGTCTCGAGCTTCGCGACCGCGCGCTTCATGACTTCGGCCGACTGTAGCACGAACGGCAGAATCAGCTCGCCCGCGCCGAACTTGTCGCCGACCTCCTTCATCGCGGGCAGCAGCACGTTGTTCAGGACCCACACGCCAGCGTCGTTGTCACCGCCGTGTTTCTGGATGGCGGCATCGATGAGGTCATCGATGCCTTCTTTCTTGCGGTGCAGAATTTTCCAATGGATGGCCTGCTCCGGCTCCATGCTGGCGGTTGGATCGGCGGTCTCCTCTGCGTCGGCGACCGTTTTCTCGTAGTACGCGATGAAGCGCGCGAGCGCATCGTCGCGCCGATCAAAGATGAGATCGTCAGCGAGGCCTCTCTGCTCCTCGTCGATCTCGGCATACGGCTTGATGTGCGCGGGATTGACGATCGCCATGTCGAGCCCCGCCTCCACGCAATGATGCAGGAAGACCGAGTTCAGCACCGCGCGTGCGTGTTTGGCGAGACCGAAGGAGACGTTCGACACGCCGAGGCTGGTCAGCACGCCCGGCAGCTCGCGCTTGATCGCGCGGATGCCTTCAATGGTCTCGACCGCGGAGCGGCGGAACTCGGCGTCGCCGGTCGCGAGCGTAAACGTCAGATCGTCGAAAATCAGCGCGTCGGCTGCCAGACCGTAGCGCGTGGTCACGATCTCGTGGATGCGACGCGCGACTTCGAGCTTGCGCTCGGCCGTCTTGGCCATGCCCTGCTCATCGATGGTCAACGCGACAACCGCCGCACCATGCTCGACGACATGGGGCATAACGGCCTCGATGCGAATCAGACCGTTCTCGAGATGGATCGAATTGACGGTCGCGCGACCGGGATATGCCTTGAGGGCGGCGGCGACGACGTCGTATTCGGTCGTGTCTATCACGAGCGGCGTCTCGACCGTCTGGGCGAGCAGCTTGACCAGCGTCTTCATCTGGTGCGCCTCATCTTGCCGTTCGGTCAGCGCAACGCAGACATCGAGCAGGTGCGCGCCGCTTTCGGCCTGATCACGTGCCACGGTGAGCACGCCCTCGTAATCATCCGCGATCAACATCCGCTTCACGACGCGCGAGCCCTGCGTGTTGACACGCTCGCCGATCAAGGTCGGCGCCGGATCCTGCACCAGATTGTACGCGGTCATCGCGCTCGCGACGCGCGGAACATACGCGACGCGGCGCTCCGCCGGCCGTTTGCCCCACACGCGCTCGACGACCTGCTTCAGGTGCTCCGGCGTCGTGCCACAACAGCCGCCCACGATGTTGACGCCGAACTTCGTGACGAATTCCTCATGCGCGTCGGCGAGCGCTTCCGGCGTGAGCGGGTAGATCGCATGGCCGCCTTCATTGAGCGGGATACCCGCGTTGGGTATGACACTGATCGGCAGGCGCGAGTTCTCGCACAGGTAACGAACCGGCTGGCGCATATGCTCCGGGCCAGTCGAGCAATTCAAGCCGATGACAGCCACGCGCAGCGACTCGAGGATCGTCATCGCCGCGGTGATGTCGGTACCGAGCAGCATGCGTTGCGATGTGTCGAGCGTCACCTGCGCCTGGATCGGCAGTGCCACATTCAATCGGGCCAGCGCGCGGCGAATGCCGG
>JBQTID010000206.1:0-5593 GCA_052389275.1 Gemmatimonadota bacterium
GTGACCGCGCTCGGGGGCGCGCTTCGAAGGCTGGTGGAGTTTCGACTGTTCTTCTGCAGCGCTGGCTCACACCCCGGAGCGCGTTCACACCCTCGCTCCCGGCCCCGAGCGTTTTTCCCACCGAAAAATGGGGTGTAGTCTTTCGGCGGGCGGCCGCAGGCCGCCCGCCCGCATTGCTATACCCAAAAAAAGGCAGAAGAGATGAGGTGCGGGCTGTGACCCTCGAGGAGAGGAGAGGATTCACGCTCTCAGGGGGTGTGAGCAAGCGCTGCAGAAGAATAGAGGATGATCCACCAGCCTTCGAAGCGCGCCCACTGAGAGCGTGAATCTCTCCTCTCCAAAGCCAGAAGCCCCGCCGTACTAGCCCAAATCGAGAATGATTCTTAAATTCAACCCATGGAAGCCATCAGCCCACGCGACAAGATCGAACAGGTCCTCGACAGCATCCGTCCCGCGCTCCGCAGTGACGGCGGCGATGTCGAGCTCATCGATTTCGACGAGGAAGACGGTGTGGTCCAGCTCCGCTTGATGGGCGCTTGCGGCACTTGCCCGGTTTCGACCATGACGCTGCGCCAGGGCATCGAGCGGCGTCTGATGCTGGCGGTTCCGGAAGTCAAAGGAATCCACGCGCTTTAATGGCACTCGAACGTAATCAGCTCCTCGCGCGCGTCCGCGCGGCCGTCCAAACCGTCCGCAATCCTCGCACTAACGAAAGCGTTCTCGACAACGAGCAGATCCAGAATCTGACCGTTGACGAAGACAGCAAGGTTCACATCCAGTTTCTTTTGAAACAGGAAGATCCTGGCACGCTCGTGCGCGAGGTGCGCGCGGCCGCGGAAGCGGTCGAGGGCGTTGCACGCGTGAAGATCGATGTGAAGCTGCCTAACGCACCGCAGCCGAAAAAGGGCGTCGCCGCCAAGGGAACCATACCAGCGCCTACACCCGATCCCGGTCTGGTAAAGAGCATCAAGCATGTGATAGCGGTCAGCTCGGGGAAGGGCGGCGTCGGTAAATCGACCGTGGCCGCAAACCTCGCTGCTGCGCTCGCCTCAATGGGCAGACAGGTGGGCGTGCTCGACGCCGATGTCTACGGTCCCGACATCCCGCTCATGTTCGGCGAGACGCGCAAGCCGCGTGTTACCGGCGAGAAGGGCAAAGAGAAGATTGTTCCGCTCGAGCAGCATGGTGTGAAGTTGATGAGCCTTGGTTTTCTGCTCGATGCGGAGCAGCCTGCGATCATGCGCGGTCCGCTCATTGCCGGCATACTGAAGCAATTCCTCGAGCAGGTCGAGTGGGGCGAGCTGGACTACCTCATCGTAGATATGCCGCCCGGCACCGGCGATGCGCAGCTCTCGCTCGTGCAGACCATCAATCTCGACGGCGCGGTAATGGTGACCACGCCGCAGGATGTCTCGACCGGCGATGTTCGTCGCGCGATTCGCATGTTCGAGCGAGTGAATACACGAGTCATCGGCGTCGTCGAAAACATGGGCGGCATGGACTGCCCGCATTGTGGCCAGCACGTCGATGTCTTCGGCCACGGCGGCGGCAAGCGTCTCGCGCACGACATGCACGTACCGTTTCTCGGCGAAGTGCCGCTCGATCCGAACGTGCGCATTGCCGGCGACGCCGGCAGTCCGACCACCGTGTCCGCAGCCGAGTCGCCCGCAGGAAACGCGCTGCGCGAGATTGCGGAGAAAGTTGCTACTGCGATCGAAGGAGAGGTCCACGCGGCGACGCACGGATGAGAATCACACTGCTCACCGACTTCGGTACATTCGACGGTTACGTTGCCGCAATGAAGGGTGCGATCGCAGAGATCGCGCCCGCTGTTTTGATCGACGACGCCTCGCACGACATCTATCCCGGCGACATTGCCGGCGCGGCCTACGCGCTGCGGCGGTACTGGAAGCTGTATCCGGAGGGCACGGTGCATGTCGTAGTCGTGGATCCCGGGGTCGGCAGCGCGCGCCGCGCGATCGCGGTGACGGCGGACGGACGCTATTTGGTCGGTCCGGACAATGGCGTGTTCACCTTCGTGCTGGCGGACGCCAAACATGCGAGCGTTGTCGAGATTACGAATCCGGCGTACGCGCGAACGCAGGTCTCAGGCACGTTCCACGGACGCGACATCTTCGCTCCGGCGGCTGCGCATATCAGCGCCGGCATTGCACCCCGCCATCTCGGTCCGAACGTCAGCAACCCGATCATGATCGCGGCGCCGCCGCCGCTCGTTACCGAGAGCGCGGTCCACGGCGAAGTCCTCAATGTCGATCGCTTCGGAAACCTGTTGACCAACATTAGCGCGGAGCTGGTAAAGCCGGGAGCGACTATCGAGTTCGCGGGCGCCGACGTACGTATTGTCGGGAACTACGCCGACGCCGAAGACGGTGAAACCATCGCGCTCGTCAATTCGGATGGCATGCTTGAAATCGCGATGCGGGATGCAAACGCGGCCGACACCATAGGCGCCGGCCGCGGTTCGCCGATCATGCTCAGACTGCCTTAGCAGCTCAGCTTTCGAGCCACCTGCGGTCCGCTTCCGAGATCTCCGGTTGCTTCGCTTTCTTGCCACCGCCCAGCAGCTTCACCACGCCGTAGCCGATCAGCACGACCACGCCGACTTTGATGGCGAGCATCGCCAATCCAAAGGCAATGCCGAGGAGCGACAAAGCGATGCCGACGCCGACGACCGCTAGTACGCCGATTACGATATACTTGAAGATAGTGCCGATCATCGTTGTGCCCTCCTGAATTCAGCTTCCGGCTCGACCCACACGACGCGAATCGCACCGAACGCAGCGTTGATTTTGAAGGAGGCTCGTTTAGTCGCGCTCTCCCAGTTCTCCGAGTAATACACATCGCCGCGCTTGATGAGCCCCTGGCTGTCGAACGATGCCAGGAAGCCATCTTTGCGCACCTGCACGCCCAAGCCGCGCGGTACCCGCAACGTCAGTGAGCCAAGGCCCATGTCGATGCTGACGTTCGCATCGACGCGCCATGCGCCATTGAAGTCGAGCGTTACATCGCCGACGCCACCGTCCACGTCGATGGTCTCGCAGTTCAGATTTCCGAGGCCCCTGGCATCGAACTCGGCCGCACCGACGTCGATATCGAATCTCGTGCACTTCTCGGGGTTCGACTTGCTCACGTTGATATGCGTCTCGCTCGCGCCCGTCGCGATGCGAGCCTCGCGGATACGCAGCCCGCCCAGCTCCATTTCAGCCTGCACCGCGCCGAACTTGAGGTCCAGCTCGAGTGGAACGCTGGTGCCGATTGCCAGATCGAGTTGCCCCGACTTCAGGTTACGTCCCTTTATCGAGCCGCCCTCGACACCGATGCGCAAATGATTGTCCTGATACTGCGTCACCGGTCGGAACCTGGTCGCATCGTAGCGAAGTGTGGCTTTATACAGGGCGTTGGCCTGGCCTGGCGCTACGAGCAGCCGGCCGGCGCCGTATTCGACCGACACCCGCAGCGCGTCTTCGCCTTTGTACTGACGAAAACTCGTGACGGTCCGCCAATCCTGCGCCTGCGCGCTGCGCGCGCCGGCACCAACCGCGGTCGCAAGCGCCAGCACTATAGCAATCCGCCTATACACGCGCATCCTCCGTGTAGGGCGAACCAGCCAGTGACGCAGCTGCATTCGGCCGCGATCCGCCGCGTGAAATCAGCACCGCACCGAAGCCGGTAGTCGCGGCCGCCCACGTAATGATCACACCCAGGAAATTCAGGATGTTGTTGATGAAGCCGAGCCACGGGCCTGCCATCGTGATGACGTTTGCGGCAATGAAGAACGCCGAGAACAGAGCCAGACCAGCCGCCATGTAATAGTACGAGTTCGCGCGGCTGACCCATTGCGTGCCGTTGTAATGCCGCTCTGCCCAGCGCTCACCGGCGGCATGCGCCGCACCAATGTAGCCGAGCAGAATGGCGAGCAGCGTCGCAATCGGGAACAGCGGCAGCCATATCAGCAGCGCAGGAATACCGACGATCGAGATGACCAGTGCGATTGCGCCGAGCACGAAGACCGGAATCAGCAGGAAAGAACCCGCCAACCCAACCAGAAACGCGCGACCTACTCCCGCTCGCACCGTGTCCGCGACGCCCTCGATGTATTTGCGGCCGCCAAACATCACCAGCACGAAGCCGAGGCCGAACAACACCGCGTAGGTGATCAGGAGTGAAAAGATGCCGATGATGCCACGGGCGACGTGGCGCAGTGGCGCCAGCCAGTCAGGTCCGTGCCTTCGTGAAGCACTCGTCGCATCATCGCGCGCGTCATCTCGCTGTTCCTTCAATCGCTCGACTTCGCGCGCCAGACTGTCACGCTCGCGCTGCAGATCGGTGGCCGTCAGCGCCGTGGCCGCGGCGGTCGTTGCGGGCAGCGCACTGCCGCTCAACGCAGCCTCGAGGGCTTCGTCCAGCGCTCCACCAGCCTCGGCCGGCGACTTCCAGCCGCGCAGAATGCCAGCCAGGTCGGTTGCATCCGCTTCCATCGCCTGATTCAGCAGATCGCGCCACGAGCGATCGACCGCATCGCCACGTTCGACGCCGAGTGTGATCGTTTCGGTACCGGCCACACCGTCACGTGACGGCCCGCGCGGCGCGCCGGCCACCGTGGCTAGTGTGAGTCTGCGGCCATCATCCAGCTCGAGCTTGATCTCGGCGCGATCACGTGAGATGGCGATCTCACTAGAAGTGATTTTATTCGCCTGCTGCGCTCCAGCGACGGTTACGACCGGCGCGAGCGCAAGCGTCAGGACGAGATTAGAAACTGTACGATACATAATGGCGATTTTCCCGCGTCGTCGTCGTGCGGAAGAGATTTTGATAAAGGACCCACGCCGAAAGCGCGGTCGCCATCGCGAGTGTCAAGAACAACGCGCCGGCTGCGCCGGCTCCTGCGTTGACGAGCGTGTCGAGACCGCGCGCGGCGAAGAGCGCGACGTCGCTCTGAAGAACGGTTGAAAGCGTGCCCTGCGCGATGCCACTGATAATGGCTTGCGCCTTGGCATAGGTGTACGTGAACAAGCCTTGTGGCGTGATGTAAGGCTTCGAGAGGATCCACGCCGCAAGCGCCGTGAAGAACACGACCGGCAACGCCAGGCAGGCGGTTGCGACGGCCCAGCCGCGCGTGGTTTTCGGCACCAACAGCTGAACGCGCTCGCCCACGCGCGCCGGCAACCGCATGTACCATGGATCAGGCAGCGTGACGTGCGCCATGACCCGGCTTGCAAAACCAGCCGGCGGCGCATGCTGTGGCATGATCGCGAGCAAGGAAAAGAGCGCGCGCCACTGCTCGACCTCGCCCTGACACTCGGTACAGCCGAGCAAATGCGATTCGAGAACGACGCGCTCACCCTCATCGAGGAGCCCCTCGACGAAGCCCTGGAGCGTCTCCGCTGTCGGGTGCATAATCGGATCATTCATAGCTGTATGTCCTTACGCATGGCTCTCCTAATGGGTTTCACCGTTTTGACGGATTCGGGCGCGGGGGCGGGGGGGGGCGCGGGGGGCGGGGCACAATGGGGGCGCGGGGTGGGGGGCGAGGGGGGGGGCCCGGGGGCCCCCGACCCCCGCCCCCCCCCCC
>JBQTID010000207.1:0-2874 GCA_052389275.1 Gemmatimonadota bacterium
TTTTCGCTGATCTTCTCGACCTCGGCCAGCCGTCGGCCACGCTGCTGCTCGACATCGTTCAGGATGCCGCTCAGCTCCGCGACACGCGCGCGCATCTTTTCCGCGTGCTGCTCGAGCGTGCGCACCCCGAGCGGCAGCTCGCCCAGTGACTTTCGCACGTCCGCGGGCAGCTCCTCGAACAGACGGTCCGCGGCCAGACCGATAGCGAACTCGGTCGGGCGGTACGACGCGCCGGCACCGAGCGGTATCTCGAGGCGCAAGCCGGCCAACTTGAACAGCGCACGACCAAATCGGCTTTCCCAGAACTTGAGCATGCGCGCGGAGGGCTTGCGATTGCGATCGGAGTCTTTGGTCGCCGAGTAAAACCCGGCACCCAACGTCAACATACCCAAGCCAACCAAGATGGGCAGCACGACCGTCTCGTATGCCGGAAACCACTGCCCGACGAAGTAGTACGCGATGCTGGAAAGCGAGACCCACATCCCGCCGATCGCGAAGCGACGGGCAAACCGCTCGAATGTGGTCGGCTCCGGAATCCGCTCTGCCGCCAACGCCTCGCGCCGCTCCTCGAACTCGAGCCGCAGCGAGCGCACCAGTTCATCGTGCCCGTAGCCTGAGCGCAGCATCCGCCGTATCCAATACAACAGCATGGCGACAGGCGCGGCGGCGAGGGTCGAGCCGGTAAGCAGCATGATCTCTCCGGCACCGAAAATGGAATCCATGCCGGTAATGGCGGCGCCGATGAAGCTATACACGGCACCAATCTCCATGCCGACCAGCCATGGGATCGCCTCGCCGACCTGCTCGTTGAACAGACGCAACGCTTGCGGCACACGGGTGCGATCCTCGAGCGTGCGGCCTATTGCATCGGCCAGTTGCTCGCCATCCGCGAAACGCGCCGCGGGATCCTTGGCCAGACAGCGATCTATCGCCTGCGTCACGGCCAGTGGCACTTCGGGCGCCACGCTCGATAGTGGCGCTGGTGCCTGAGTAAGCTGCTTCGCCAGTGTCGCCGCGAGCGTTGGACCTTCGAACGGCAACCGCCCCGACACGATGAAATAGCCGACGATCCCCAAAGCGTAGAGATCGCTGCGCCCATCGAGTGGTTGTCCGGATGCCTGTTCCGGACTCATGTACTCGGCAGTGCCCATGAGTTCGGCCGCGCCCGTGAGCCCCGCCTGGCCAGTAACGTGAGCAATGCCGAAATCGCTGACCAGCGCGCGGCCGCTGCCTGCCTCGAGCAGAATGTTGGCAGGCTTGATGTCGCGGTGAACGATGCCCTGCGCATGCGCGTACGCCAGCGCCCACGCGACTTCGCGCATGATGCGAGCGGCCTCGGTTACGGGCAGTGGTCCTCGTTCGCGCACGCGCTGTTCCAGCGTCTGCCCTTCGACATAGCTCATGACCATGAAGACGAAGTCACCAACTTCGTCTACGGAATGGATCGGCACGATGTGCGGGTGCGACAGTCGCGCGGCCGTGCGCGCCTCGCGCAGGAATCGCTCGCGCAGCTCGCGCCGCGCGGCGTATTCAGCCGGCAACAGCTTCAGCGCGACGGGCCGGTCGAGCCTGACCTCGCGGGCGAGGTAGACGACTCCCATGCCACCACGGCCCAGCTCACGCTCGAGCGAGTAGCGGCCTGCCAACGCTTCTTGGAACGCCAGAAACCCGGGATCTGGAGCCGCACGCATGGACACCTTGCCACTCGACCGCTGCCGTGATTACATTGTAATTACTATGAAAGCAAAATTGGTGCGCATTGGCAATTCGCGCGGACTGCGCATTCCAAAGCCCGTGCTCGAGCAGGTCGGGCTAGGTGACGAGGTAGAGATGGTCGTGGAAGACGAGCGGCTCATCATCTCCGCGGCGCGTCGCCGTCGTGAAGGCTGGCCGCAGGCATTCCGCGAAATGGCCGCGCGTGGGGACGATGCACTGCTCGATCCGCAGCTCGGCCACGATTGGGACACCGAGGAGTGGACTTGGTAGCTAAGCGCTTCGATGTCTGGCTCGTGAACCTCGATCCGACCGTCGGCAGTGAGATACGGAAAACGCGACCCTGCCTCATCATTTCACCGAATGAAATGAACCGATTCATACGAACGGTTATCATCGCCCCGATGACAACCAAGGGGCATTCGTATCCGACCCGTGTGAATTGCTCGTTCCAGGGCAACAAGGGTCAGATCGTGCTTGATCAAATTCGCACCGTCGATCGACAGCGCCTGGTCAAGCGCCTCGGCGCAATCACGCGCAGCCAGCAGGATACCGTCCTTGCGACCCTCGCGGAGCTTTTCGCGCGCTAGCGTCTCTGAGTCCCTCAGCTCCGCGGAATCCGCGCGAGCAGCTCTTGAAAGCGCTGATCCGCGCGCAGCGGGTCGTAGCTCGGATCGACATCGATCCAGCCGATGACCCAATCGCCCTGCCGCAGGTTGTACGCGCGCTCGAGCCAGTAGATGGCACGATCGGCTTGAACGGCGTCGACCACAGGTGCGCTTCAGCGAGGCCCGCGTGCGCCGCCGCGTAGTTGGGGTCGAGCGCAACCGCCTGCTCGAAGTACGGGATGCTCTGCTGAATCGAATTCTCCGAGGCCTTGCCGCGCAGCAGGAACTGCCCGCGCAGATACAGCTCGTGCGCCTCGTGGTTGGTGGTGCGTGACGCTGCGTTAGTCGACGTCGCTACCAGCCGGATGCGCAGCGCGTCGGCAATCGCGCGGCTGATCTCGTCTTCGACCGCGAAGATGTCTTTCAGCTCGCGGTCGAAGCTCTCGCTCCAGAGATGGCGGTCCGTGCGCGCGTCCAGCAGCTGCGCCGTGATGCGCACGCGCTCGCCCGCGCGCTGCACGCTGCCTTCCAGGATGTGCGCGACGCGCAGCTG
>JBQTID010000208.1:0-13188 GCA_052389275.1 Gemmatimonadota bacterium
CGCGCGCACCTGCTGACCCCGCTCGATCAGCTCTCTGCAAATTCGGGTTCCAAGGGATCCGGTAGCGCCAACGACGAGGTTCATGGCAGACCTCCTGTGAGGAACGTGATCGCATATTAATGTTCAGTTGCGGATCGGGAAACCGCGCACCTGTAGCAGCGCCTCCACCCGCGGGTCTCTGCCCCTGAACTGCCGGTACGCCTCGGCTCGGTCGGTAGTGTTGCCGGGCGCGAGGATGTAGCGGCGCATCCGCTGCGCGATCGTCTTGTCGAAAACGTTGCCGGTCTCCTCGAACGCCTGCCACGTGTCGGCATCCATCACTTCGGACCACAAGTAGCTGTAGTAGCCTGCCGAGTACGCGTCGCTCGTAAACAAATGGTTGAACTGAGGCAGGCGGTGCCGCATGGCGACCTCGCGCGGCATGCCAATGGCCGCGAGCGCGTCGCGCTCGAAGGTCGCGGGATTGATAACGCCATCCGGACGCGTGTGCAGCATCATGTCGACGAGCGCCGATGACAGATACTCGACCGTTACGTATCCCTGATTGAACTTCTCGCTCGCCTCGACCTTGTCCACCAGCGCCTGCGGCATTGGTTGACCGGTCTGATAGTGCCGCGCGAAACGGTCGAGAATCGGGCGCGCCAGCACCCAATGCTCCATCACCTGCGACGGATACTCCACGTAATCGCGCGGCGTGGTGGCCAGTCCCGGGTAGTTCACTTCCGAGAGCTGCGCATGCAGGGCGTGACCGAACTCGTGGAAGAGGGTCTGCGCATCATCGAGTGAGATCAGCACAGGCTCGCCGGCCGCAGCTTTCACGAAGTTGTTGTTGTTCGAGCTGAGCGGCGTAACAGTGTCGCCGGTGAAGGTCTCGTGCGCCCGATACGTGGAGGCCCATGCGCCGGAGCGCTTGCCGGTGCGCGCAAAGTAGTCGCCATAGAACAGGCCGACATGACGGTTGCCTTCCTTCACTTCCCACACGCGCACGTCAGGATGGAAAACCGGCACCTGCCCGGTAATCTCGTCAAACGTCAATCCGTAAAGCTGGCCCGCCGTGAAGAAGGACGCGTTGATCATGTTGTTCAGCTCGAAGTACGGCTTCAGCTCGTTCTGATCGAGGTCGTAGCGCTGCTTGCGCACCTGCTCCGCGTAGTAGAGGTAGTCCCACGGCTCGATGGTAATGCGCTCGCCGGCGCGGGCCGCGCGTGCCTGCATGTCAGCAACTTCCTCGCGCACACGCGCAACCGCCGCCGGCCAGACGCGCATCATCAGCTCCTGCGCGCGCTGCGGATCCCTGGCCATGGTGTCTTCCATGCGCCAGTGCGCGTGCGATTCGTACCCGAGCAGGCGCGCGCGGTCGGCGCGCAGCTTCACGATCTGCGTGATCGTCGCATGCGTGTTGTTCGGGTTCGGATGGTCGCCACGCTGCTTGAACGCCTGCCATACGCGCTCGCGCAGTGCGCGATGTTCGGAGAAGGTCAGGAAGGGGTCTACGCTCGAGCGTGTGTTGACCACGGCCCAGCCCGGCAGCTTGCGCTCCTGCGCGGCCGCGCGGTACGACGAGCGCAGCGACGCGGGCAGCCCCGCCAGGTCGGCTGCATTATCGATCAGGATCCAACTGTTCTCATCCGCGAGCACCTTGCTCGCGAACTCCGAGAACAGCCCTGCCAGCTGCTGGTTGATGCGGCCCAGCTCGGTCTTCTGCGCTGCATTCAGTTTCGCGCCCGAGCGCAGATACTGCTGGTAAGTGCGCTCGACCAGCCGCTGCTGCTCGGGGCTGAGGCCCGCATGCGCGCGGTTCTCGTGGATCGTCTGAATGCGATTGAAGAGCTGCTCGTTGAAGTACGTCTCGTCGAACGCCGCTGCCAGCTTCGGCGACCACTCACGATCCAGCCGCTGGTATTCCGGCGTGTTCATGTTGTTGGTCATGACGCCGAACAACGTGCTGACGCGCTGGAGTGTGCGTCCGGCGTTCTGGAGCGGCACGAACGCATTCCCGAAGGTGGGTGCCTCCGCCTGGTTGGCGATCGCGTTGATCTCCGCGCGGCGCGCATCGATCGCGGTCTGGAACGCTTCCGGGAACAGCTCCGGTCGAACCTGGTCCCAGGGCGGTACGCCGCCGTATGGGCCGGTCCATTGCGCGAGCAGAATGTTGGACGATGCCGGCGCGACCGGTTGCATCTCGGTTACTACAACCTGCTCGGTGGCTGCGCAGCCGATTATCGACATCGTGAGAACCGCTTGCTTGATACGCATGACATTTACTCCTGCTAAGCTTCGCCTTCGAGATACGTATACCCCGCCAGTCCCGCGATATAATCCGCAATGAATGCATTCGCCTCGGCGCGATCGAGACCTTGCGCGTTCTGCACCTTGCGACGAAATGTCGCGACCAGGTCCTGCGCGTTGAACTGCACGTAGTTCAGCACTTCCGTCACAGTGTCGCCGTGCACGAGATCGCCGATCTCGTAGCCGCTGTCGGTCAGCCGTACGTGCACCGCGTTGGTGTCGCCGAACAGATTGTGCAGATCGCCCAGGATCTCCTGGTACGCGCCCGTCAGAAATACGCCGAGGATGTACGGCTCGCCGTGGTGGAAGGGATGCAATTCGACGAACGGCTTCGGTTTCCGCCAGCCCGCGAAATGATCGATCTTGCCATCCGAATCACAAGTCATGTCCTGCAGCGTGCCGCGCCGCGTGGGCTCTTCGCCGAGTCTATGGATCGGCATGATTGGAAAGACCTGGTCGATCGCCCACGAGTCGGGCAGCGACTGGAACAGTGAGAAGTTGCAGAAATAGCGGTCGATCAGAATCGATTCGACTTCCGGCAGGATGTCGTCATACTCCTCCGGATCCCTGCTGGCCAGCCGCGCGACCTTGTTCATGATGGCGAGGTAGTAGCGCTCGCCGAGCGCGCGCTCCGGCAATGTCAGCACGCCGCTCGAGAAAGCAGTGTGCATCTGCTCCTTCGCGAACGACGTGTCGTGGTAGACCTCGCGCAAGCTGCGGTCGTTGATTTCACGGTACGTGGCGGCCAGCTCGTGCACGATGGTATGCGCCTCTTCCGGCACGTCCTCAGGCGTTTCGGCAATCTGGGTTTCGAGATCGATGACATTGATGAGCAGCAGCGCGTGATGCGCGGTCAGTGCCCTGCCGGATTCCGAGATGATGTGCGGCATCGCGATATCGTTCTCGCGGCAGGCTTCGGCCATGCCGTAGATCACGTCATTCGCGTATTCCTGGATCGAGTAGTTTACGCTTGCCGACGACGTCGAGCCCGAGCCGTCGTAGTCCACGCCGAGACCGCCGCCCACGTCCACGTACTGGATGTCGACGCCCAGATTGCGCAGCTCCACGTAGTAGCGCGCCACTTCCGCCATAGCCAGCTTGACGTTGCGGATGTCGGGAATCTGTGAGCCGAGATGGAAGTGAATCATCTTGAGAATGGCCATCTGATCCACCGCGCTCAGCTTCTCGAGCACGCGCACCAGCTGTGATGCATTGAGCCCGAACTTGCTTTTCTCGCCCGCCGACTCGCTCCAGCGCCCAGCGCCGGTCGTGGACAGCTTGATGCGCACGCCCGCGGTCGGCTGAACGTCCATTTCTTTCGCGACCTTCAGCAGCGTGTCCACTTCGCTGATTTTCTCGAGCACGATCAATACGGTATGGCCGAGCTTTTGTCCCATGAAGGCGAGGCGCATGTACTCCTCGTCCTTGTAGCCGTTGCACACGATGATGTGATCGGTGCGCTCGGTCATCGCGAGCACGGCCTGCAGCTCGGGCTTACTGCCGACCTCGAGACCCGAGCCGTGTTTTTCGCCGTAGGCTACGATCTCTTCCACCACATGCCGCTGCTGATTCACCTTGATCGGATAAACGCTCGTGTAGCCGCCGTCGTATCCGAATTCGCGAATTGCTTCCTCGAAACACTCCGTCAGCGTCTCGATGCGGTTACGCAGGATGTCCGAGAAACGGAGCAGCAGCGGCATGCCGACACCCTGCTGCTCGAGATCGAGTGCCATCTCGAAAAGATCGAGACCACGATCGCGCTCCTGCGTAGGATGCACGGTGACGTGGCCGCGTTCATTAACGTCGAAATAGCCGATACCCCAGCCTTCGATATTGTAGAGCTCGCGCGAATCGTTAATCGTCCAGGTCATTCTTAACTCCGAAAATCGCTACGGAACGGCGCTACGGGACTGCGCTACGGAGAGGCGCTACGGGACTGCGCGTAACATCTGAAAACCGCTATGCAAAATCGTCACGAATGTTCGCTATAGAGGCGCAGTCAGGTAACGCAGTTGGATAGCGCTTTTTCAAATACGGCGGTCCCGTAGCGCCTCTCCGTAGCGCAGTCCCGTAGCGCTTCTCCGTAGCGCAGTCCCGTAGCGCTTCTCCGTAACGCAGGCCCGTAGCGCTTCACTGTAGCGCATCTCCGTCGCGCCTTTCCGTAGCGCTTAACAGATTTTCCGGTAGTGGCTCATTCGCTTTTATCGACATCAGCACCTGCCCGAGTTCCGTCCAGCGCTCGCGACTGCCGGCAATGCGCGCAACGCTCGGCGGCGTCGCGAAGTCATCGCTCAGGCGCTTAAGTACTCCCTCGATGACGCGAGGAATGCGCTCGGCGGGTATGATGGCCTGCTCATCGAGCTTGGTCTCGATGGCGGGCTCACCGCGCTTGTTGCGCGTGGCGCGCACGTGCGCCGTGATCACGCGCCGCTTCTCGTCGGGGTCATGGATGGACAGCACGAACACGGTGCTCTCGACACCCGCCACGCGCCGCATGGGAAAGACGAACAGCTCATCGACGGTCGCAACATCGATCTGCGTGCCGAGCTTTTCGATCAGTGACGCCAGCGATGCGGCATCTGCTCTCCCGGTCAGCCAGCTCGGCGCATTCATTCGGCATCCTCGACAAAATGATTCAGCACGTGCAGGAAGTCCTGCGCATTGGTAATGACGCCGAACGCCTGGTGTGTGCCGCGATCCTTGAGTTTGCTCACGACGAACTCCGATGAATCGACTGCAATGGTGGTGAGCGGCCGCAGTTCCGTAGCGCCCTCCGGTAGCGCCTCATCGTAGCGCATTCCCGTAGCGCCTTCCGGTAGCGCCTCATCGTAGCGCATTCCCGTAGCGCCTTCCGGCAGCGCCTCATCGTAGCGCATTCCCGCAGCGACTTCATAGTATGCTGGCAGCATGTTACCGAAGCCGATCGAGTGCAGCGCAGTCGCAATCATGATCGCCATGGTCGCTTTCCTGGCGTGCTCTCGCATCAGCTCCTGCGCGCGCAGCATATCGGGCACGGTGTCCGGCAGCGGCCCGTCATCTCGAATGGAGCCCGCCAGCACGAACGGCACGTTGTTCTGCACGCAGGCGTGCATGATGCCATCGCGCAGAATGCCCTGCTCCACGGCCGCGCGGATCGAGCCGGCGGCATTGATCCGGTTGATGGCGCGCATGTGAAACGAGTGACCGCCCGGCACCGGCCGCCCCGAGCCATCCATGCCCAGCGTGGTGCCCATGAGCGCCTGCTCGATGTCATGCACGCCGACCGCGTTGCCGCCCAGCAGAGCATTAACGAAGCCGTTGTCGATGAACCAGGTAATCACGTCACGGCCGCGCGAGTGCAGCACGGCGGGCCCGAGCACCCAGACTATGTGGCCACCACGCGCGCGTTCCTGATGCATCAGCTGCGCGATCAGCTCGTAGTCGACCGGCTTCTCGCGGCTGACCGACGAGCTCATGAACTGGAACTCGCCCTCGCCGGCGCCCGCCAGAAATCCTAGCGCGTTGACGTAGATGCCTTCACTGCCATCTTCGGCGAAGCCGATGGCGACCGGCTGACCCTTCTTGATGTAGCGGCCTTCGACGACGTGCAGCGCGCCATCCTCGAGCAGCGCAATGGCGGCATCCATGCGCGGCTCACGTGGCATGCGCCAGCTGCCATTCACTTTGACGTAGGTAGGCAGGTTCGTCGTCGAAAAAAAATTTTCGGGCAGCACCGCGTCCGCCGGCGCGGGCACGAAGCGCGCGTTCGGTGCAGCGCGCAGAAGCGGTTGCTCGAAGTCCGGGGCCTGGTAGCTCGACATCGGCGAGGAAACTACGATAGCGAGCGCGATAGCGATAGCGATTGTGATAGCGCGGCGCGCGCTGCCTCCAGCACACGCGGTACCGCTTCCTCGAGCGAGCCCGACACGAGCGCGCCGGCGGCTTTGACGTGACCGCCGCCACCAAACTGGCGCGCCAGTGCGTTCACGTCCGTGTCGCCGTTCGACCGGAACGAAATCTTGGTGCCGCCATCATTGGTTTCGCGGAAGAGGATAGCCAGCTCGGTGCCTTCGATCGAGCGCGCATACTCGATCAGACCCTCCAGGTCGTCTGACGTTGCGCCGCTCGCGCTCATCGCGTCCCGCGAGATCGAGATCCACGTCAGCGGCAGCTCCGCGTCGGCTTCGAGATTGTCGAGCGCAGCGCGCAGCAGCGTGATGCGCCGCATCGGCACGGTACCATACAGCCGGCGGTACATCAGCTCGGGATCGACGCCCAGCCCAATCATCTCGCCGGCAATCGCGTGCGCGCGCGGTGTCGTATTCGAGAAGCGAAACGAGCCGGTGTCCGTGATGATCGCGGTGTAAATGCCCTCACTCATGCGCGCGCTCCATTCGCCATCATAGCCCGAGACCTTGAGCAGGTCGTACACCAGCTCCCCGGTCGCGCATGCCTCGGTGTCGAGATAGACGAGGTCGCTGGTGAAACCGACGACCGACGCGGGGTGGTGATCGAGCACGGCAATCGGGCGCGTAATAGCGGCATCGAGATGCCGGCCGATGCGTTTGGGCTCGCCGGTATCGAGTACGAAGACCATCTCCGCCTCACGGATCGCCGCTGTGGCGCGCGTGTCCGTGTGGTCGAGCACGACGTCGTCGGTTACGAGGTACCGAAACAACTGCGGGAATGTGGTCGGATTGGTGATGTGAACCTGTTTGCCGAGCCGTTTGAGCCATTCGGCGACCGCGGCTTCACTGCCCGCGCCGTCACCATCCGCGTTGACATGCGTGATGAGCACGACCCGTTGCGCCGCGTTCAGCGCTGCGCTGATTCTCTCGAGCGGCTCGATACGCCGCGCCGGTACGCGGGTCAGGTCCATTCTTTAGTCCGAAAGGCTTGCTTGTGCAGCTTCGCGTACGTCGACGCGATGTGCACGAAGCGCGATGATGCGCGGCCGTGAATTGTAGCGTGCTGAATCGCGGCGCGAAACGCTGACGCGGAATCCGCGAGGTCCGCGGTCTCAGGCAGCTCGGCGTAGGCGCGGCCGACTTCGGCGAGGGTGTGCGCATCGGAGCCGGCGCCGGTCGGCAGCCCGCGCGCGCGCGCCCACGCGACCGCCTGTTCATTGAGCGCGGGCTCGTGCAGCCGCGCATTGAACCCTTCCACCACATCGACAAGGTCGGCGATCTGGTCGAGGCTGCGGCCGCCGCCACCTTTGCCGGCCGCAAACGGGTGCGGCACATAGACCACACCGCCTTGGTCGCGAATGATCTCGCAGGTGCGGCGCGCAGGCGTGCGGGCAGGGATCAGCTGGTGAATGAACAAGCCGATAATGTCGACGCCTTCCGCGGTCCTGATCTCCTCACCCACGATCACGCGTTGCGGAAAGCGTTGCTTCAAACTCAATGCGGTCGCGATCTCGTTGTGATCGGTGACACAGACCACGTCGATGGAGCGCGCCGCAGCCGCGTCCATCAACGCGAGCGGATCATTCAGGCAATCGAACGACCGGCTGGTATGAAGGTGCATGTCCACCCGGATCATCGCGCGCGCTCGCTGATTGCCGTCCAGACTCGCAGCGCTTTATCGCGCAGCTGCTCGAGAGTGCCGTCATTGTCGATCACGTGGCTGGCGCGCGGCCGTTTCAACTCGGCCGGCATCTGCGCCGCAACCAGCTTGCGCGCTTCGGCCTCGCTCAGCCCGCGCGTCTCTACAATGCGCCGGATGCGAACGTCGATCGGCGCAGCGACCAGCACCACGACGTCGAAATCGTCCTGCATGCCGGCTTCGAACAGCAGCGGGATGTCATTGACGACGATGCGCGCGCCCTGTGCGGCGAGCGCCAGCTCCTCTTGCGCGCGTAAACGGGCAACCTCGGGATGTACGATCGCCTCGAGCCGCTTGCGCTTCGTATCGTCAGTGAAAACCAGGTCGCGCAACGCGGCTCGGTCGATCGCGCGGCCCTTCACTATGGCCGCACCAAATTCACGGACTACCGCATGATAGGCCGGGCGGCCGGGTGTCAACGCGCGCCGCGCGAGCACGTCCGCGTCAATCACGGACGCGCCCAGCGAACGCCAGTAGTCGGATACCGAGGATTTGCCTGCCGCGATGTTGCCGGTGAGACCGACTCGTATCAAGGCCGCTCAGTTGAATGGAACCGTGACGCGCACATCATCCGCTGTATTGCGCTCCATGTCTGGTCCGTTCGAGCCGACCGTGAGCTTGCGGTCCGCGTGAACCATGTAGTACGGCCGGCCCCATGGATCGTTGCCTTTGCTGCCCATCTTCGTGTTCAATCTGATCCATACTTGAAAGCGCAGCGCGGAAGGCAGCTGCTTCTTTTCGGCGTAGTCCTCAGCGAGCTTGCGAATCAGCATGTTCGATTCGTTGCGCGCCGCCCACTTCTTCGCGGGATTCGCAAATGCATCACCGACCGGGCCGAGCTTCTCGAAGACCGGTAGTAGCGGCGGCATGATCCTGGCCCGGATGGCCGGCACACCGAACGCCGCTCCCACAATCAGAATGAAAATCGCTACGAACTTGAGCATCGGTCACTTTCCTTCATTGCGCATCCACGCGGTCCATTTCAGATACGCCTCGAGATCGGCAGGGCCAGGGGTCGCATGCTCATCGCCAAATGCCGTGTGCAACCGCCAGCGCATGTAAGCTGCGGACGGCAGCGGCAGGAACGGCGCGCGCCGGTACCAATCGCGCCGCCGGAAACGCCAGGCCGCACCCGCCAGCAGCACCAAAGTGTGTGGCCTGGTGAGACAGCGCGCGGCCATGGTCCGGAAGTTAAATGATGGCATAATGCCGGTAAACATTCATCAGGACAGGGTGCGCAGGTCCGCGTCTGCCATTATTATAGGCCTCGCATGGCTACCAAGGCGAAATCGGTTTCGAAAAAGAACGCTGGCGGCCTGGACGGCGAAACGCTTTTGCGTTGGTACCGGACCATGGTTACCGCGCGTCGCACCGACGATCAGGAAATTCTGCTCAAACGGCAGAACAAGATCTTCTTTCAAATCTCCGGTGCCGGCCATGAAGGCGTGCAGGTCGCGATGGCCGAGCATCTCCGATCCGGCTCCGACTGGTTCTATTTCTACTATCGGGATCGTGCGTTCAGCCTTGCTCTGGGCGTGACCGCTTACGAGCAGCTGCTCCAGGCGGTCGCCGCCGAAAGCGATCCGGCCAGTGCGGGTCGCCAAATGCCCGCGCACTGGGGTCATCGCACGCATCGCATCGTGAGCACGTCCTCACCGACCGGCACGCAGTTTCTGCAGGCGGTCGGCGCGGCGGAAGTCGGCTGGCGCGCGTCACTCGTCAAGGCAATGCGTGAGCGGATCGAAGCTTTCGAAGACGACGAAGTCGTAGTCGTCACCACCGGCGATGGCACGACGTCGCAAGGCGAATTCTACGAGGCGCTCAGCACCGCGTGCAACCTCAAGCTGCCCGTCGTCTTTCTGGTTGAAGACAACAAGTACGCGATCTCGGTACCGGTCGAAGTCAACACGCCGGGCGGCAGCATCAGCAAGGTCGTGAGCGGCTTTCCCGGTCTTTACATCGAGGAATGCAACGGCTGCGACGTTATCGACAGCTATCATGCGGCGGGGCGCGCCATCGAGTACGCGCGCCAGCGCAAAGGCCCGGCGCTTTTACACGCGCACGTGGTGCGTCCGTACTCGCACTCGATGTCGGATGATGAGCGCGCATATCGGACGGAAGCCGAACGCGCCGAAGATGCGAAGCGCGATCCGATCACATTGCTGCACCAGCGCCTCATCGACGAAGATATTGCCGGCGACCAGGAGCTGAAGCAGCTCGACGACGACGTTCACCGCGAAGTCCAGGAGGCATCCGACCGCGCTCTCGCCCAGCCGCAACCGGCGCGCGGCACTGCGTTCAAGCATCTGTACTCGCCGGCTGTGGATCCGACCTCGAAAGAGTTCGACACCGAGGACAACGCGCAGTTCGAGGGCGAGGAAACCACGATGGTGGATTTGCTCAACGCCGCGATGCGTGACGAGATGGAGCGCGATGCGCGCGTCGTCATCTTCGGCGAGGATGTCGCCGATGTCAGCCGCGAGCAGTCCATCGATCAGGTCAAGGGCAAGGGTGGCGTATTCAAGGTTACGTGGGGGCTTCAGAAGCGTTTCGGCAGCACGCGCGTCTTCAACTCACCTCTGGCCGAGGCGAACATCGTGGGACGCGCGGTCGGCATGGCGACGCGCGGTCTGAAGCCGGTAGTCGAGATTCAATTCTTCGACTACATCTGGCCCGCGATGATGCAGATTCGCGATGAGCTGGCGACCATGCGTTATCGCTCCGGCGGTAACTGGCAAGCGCCGCTCGTTATCCGCACCGCGTATGGCGGCTATCTCAAGGGCGGCGCCATCTATCACTCGCAGACTGGCGAGACGCTGTTTACGCATACGCCCGGACTGCGCGTGGTGCTGCCGTCCAACGCGCTGGACGCGAACGGTCTCTTGCGCACCGCGATCCGCTGCGATGATCCCGTCATTTTCCTCGAGCACAAGCATCTGTACCGTCAGATCTACAACAAGGGCCGCTATCCGGGGCCTGATTACATGATCCCGTTCGGCAAGGCGAAAGTCGTTCGTGCTGGCACGGATGTCACGGTCGTAACCTGCGGGGCGGTGGTGCAACGATCCTTGAATGCAGCGAAGCTCGCCGAAGAACGCGGCATCAGCACAGAAGTGATCGATCTGCGGACCCTGCAGCCCTTCGACATGGAGACGATCGCCGCATCCGTGAAGAAGACCAACAAGGTTATCATAGCGCATGAGGACTCGCTGTCATGGGGCATCGGCAGCGAGATCGCCGCGCGCATCGCCGACGAGCTGTTCCCGTGGCTGGATGCGCCGGTAAAACGCGTGGCGTCGCTCGACGTGTGGGTCGCATATTCGCCGCAGCTCGAAGATGAGATTCTGCCCCAGACCGAAGATGTGCTGGCCGCCATCGAAAGCATTCACGTCTACTAGCGTGACTGAAGGCAAGAAAAAACTTCTGGTCGCGGCCGCCGTCATCGCCGTCGTCTTAGTCGCGGGGACTCTGCTGTTTCAGCAGATCCCCGCAACCGTTTCGGCTCCGCTGTTCATTCTCGTCGTGATCATCGAAGCCGTCATCGCGCCGATTCCCGGTGGTGCCATCGGCTATCTCGGCGCGGCGCGCTTCGGTTTCTGGCAGGCGTGGCCGCTGTTGTACATCGGCAACATCATCGGCACCGCGCTCGTGTTCATGCTGGCGCGCAAGTATGGCACACCGCTCTTCGAGGAGAACACCTCGGTCAAGACGCGGCAGCGCTACGACCGTTTGCTCGAGGGCCACGCCTCGCTGCTCTGGTTCTTCTATACCGTGCCGCTGATTCCGGTCGACGTACTGAGCGTGCTGGCCGGCCTCTCGCATATGTCCAAACGGAAGTTCTTCACGATCGCGTTCACCGGCTACTTCTTCTATACCGGCATTGTCGCATATGTCGGTTCATCGCTCGCCCATCTGATTGGCATAACGGAAGCGCTCTCCGCGCTTGGCGCGGTTTTCGTGATTGTGCTCGGCTGGTGGCTATGGGAGGGGCAGAAGCGACGCAGAGCGGTTTAAAGGCGACCTGCTACGTGCCCGCTATCAGCTCAACTACGCGATCGATCTCGTCGAAGCTCGTATACACGTGCGGCGACAACCTCATGTATCCGTAGTTGTATTCGCTAATCACGCGCGTTCGCACGTTCTTCTCGGCGAGCCGCTTTTGCAGCTCCAGCGAGTCGATGCCCGCGACCACGAACGATACCATGCCAGCAGCATTGTGCGAGACGATCCGCACACGTGGCAGCTCGCGCAGCCGAGCGACGAGTCGCTGCCGCAATTCTTCGATACGCGCGTAAACTCGATCGGGTCCGATCGCCTGGTGAAATGCCAGGGCGGCCTGCAATCCCGCGAGACGCGACTCATCGAACGAGCCAAGGTGATTGAACCGCTGCGCGCCCAGCTCGAGCTTGTCCCAGTCACCCGATGCCAGTGTTGGCCACAATTTCGTCCGCCATTCCTCGCGCATGTAAAGCAGGCCGGTGCCCTGCGGCGCGAGCAGCCACTTGTGCGGCGATGATGCGTAGAAATCCGGATCGATCGCGCGAATGCTCGTGCGCATCAGGCCAGGCGGATGCGCGCCGTCGACTACAAAAATGATGCCGCGCGCGCGACACCAGCGCGACAGCTCCATTACCGGCATGACAAACCCGGTAGTGAAGTTGACGTGCGACCCGGAGATCAGCTTCGTTTTGGAGGTGACGGCATTGGTCAGCGCGTCGAACACCGCCTCAGACTTCGAGGGCTCTGCGCCGATATCCACTTGCGTGAGCTGTACGCGCTGGCGCGCGGCAATCAGCTGCCAGCAGCACAGACCGCCGATGTGCTCGTGATTGGTCGTGACGATGTGGTCACCCGCCTGCCAGTCCAGGCCGTGCGCGATGAAGTTCATTGCCTCGGTCGTGTTGCGCGGAAAGACGAGACCGTCGGCATCGCAGTCGATCACGGCCGCGGTCGCTGCCTTCAGCTCATCCCATCTCACTCCGGGCGCAAACGATTCGGCCGTCAACCGAGTCGCCGCATTCACCGCAGCGACGACCGGCCGGGGCTGTACGCCCAGCGTGCCGACATTCAGGTAGCTGCGATCGGCCGGCATCAGGAACTGCTTGCGCACGGCGGCCCAATCCGGATTGCCGAACGGCAGCGCACTGTATGCAGCGCCGCCTGCAATGGAACCTAGAAAATCTCGTCGGGTTGGCATTTTGCTATATCGGAACTGCTAACTTCGGCTCCGTTAACTGCGTCACCATTAACCTCATCACCACAAACCGTCACCTAACTAGTTCGCGTCCGGAAACTCGTAACTTCATGTAAGGA
>JBQTID010000209.1:0-4138 GCA_052389275.1 Gemmatimonadota bacterium
CGCCCGCCATGCCGGCAACGAATCGGCCACCGCGAATCTCGCCACGCGCTTCCAGCTTCCGGTATGCCAGCGCGAGCTCGCGCCAGGTCGGCAGATTGACTTCACGCTCGAGCAATCTTCTGAAGACTACGCCGTAACGACGCAGCAACGCGCGCGCGACCGCTTCGACAGCCTGATCGTTTTGCGACGACGCCAATGTCGACCATCGTCCTGCCGATTCAACACTGTATATCGATGCTCTTCTATGTCTGCGCGTCGGCGTTCCGTCCAACGCAAGTGATGGGCGCTTGTGCGCGGGTGTAAGCAGTGCCCTGAGCCCCGCGTAACTATCCGCGGTGGCGAGACCGCGCGCAACCAGCTCGGCAAGCGCTTGCTCTACCTGCGTCGGCAACAGGCTGGCGGCAGCGGTAATCTCATGGAAGAACGACGCGCCCTTCGCTTCCAGTACTTCCAGAACCAGCGCGGCGGTTGATGACAGTGAGTCACGGCCGTTCTGGTCGACGAAGCGCAGCGTGCCGCGCGGCGCGATCGCGAGCGGCGATGACTTCACCGGTCCGCTGCCGCGCTTGCCATCGATTGTCGGCTTCTTCGAGATGCGTCCCCACATCACGCGGCCGGTCAGACACAGCATGTCGAGCTGCTCGGGTGTGTAGTCCTTCACGCGCGATGGCAGGATATCCGACTCCCATGCCGCCGACGGCGCCTCGTAGCCGCCCAGCATCTCGATCACACCGGCGAGTCCTTCGACACCCATTGCCTGGCGCTCGGCATCAATGCGCTGCCAGCGGAACAGGAAGCGCATGAAGTCCGCGGCGCTGACCGGCTGAATCTCGGAGCGCAGCCGGTTCAGCGTGTAGCTGTGAATGCGCGCGAGCAGACGGCGCTCGCACCACTCGCGCTCGGTCCGATCCGGCGTGAAGTAGCCGCGCAGGATGGTGCCCTGGGATTCGACGGCAATCAGTGCCAGCTCGATATCGGCGACGGCTGGAATGTGAGATTGTGAGAGGGTGCGAGCGTGCGAGGCGAACCAGGCTTGCACATCTGCATCCGTCACAGGGCCGTGAATTTCGATGCGGCCGCGCACCAGCTCACGCAGTGCGTCTTCTTTCGTCCACTGCCTGTCTGTCACGCCCGGAATGACAGCCGGCTTGAATTGCGGTGCAGTCGATGCGTCGGGGAACACTGCAAGCATCTCCGGCACGCGCTCGGTCGCTGCGTAGAACGTATCCGCGACAATATGCGCGCGGCGGAGCTCCATCAGCTCCGCGGCCAGCGACAGCCATTCGGGATTCGCTTCGTCAATGCGAACAAAGCCGCTCGTCAGCAGAGCATCGTGCAGCTCATCTTTGGTCTCGGCGTCCGGCCACGCTTCTTCGCGCACCCGCGCGATCGCTGCCGCATCGAGTGCGCCGAGATCGCCGGCGGAAGTCGGCTCGAGTGCACGACGAGTATACACCGCCTGCGCGCGGCGCTCTTCGAGTGGTGCGTCATCCAGGAATTGATAGACCTTCGCGTTCAGCATCTCGTGCGAGAGTGGTGACGGCTCCGGCGTGTCGCGTGAGACGGTCTTGATGTCGCCCGCGATGATGCGGTGGAGGATGCTCTCGAGGCGCGGCAGATCCATGCCTTCCTCGAGGCAATCCCTGAGCGACTGATTCACCAGCGGATGATCCGGCACCTCGCGCTCGCCTTCGATGTTCTCGAAGCACGCGGCCGCATCCGGGAACGCGGCGGTCAGCAGGTCTTCCGCGAGCATGCGCTGTAGCGGCGGCGCGATCTTCTTGCCGTTGCGATTGCGTGGTACCGCGAGCGAGAGCGCGGCGGTCCAGCGCCAGCGCGTCGTGAAGATTGGCGAATCGAGCACCGCCTGGACCAGCGTATCGCGCAGCGTTGCCGGATTCAGATAACGGAAGACGTCGTCGAGAGGGAAGCTGTGCTGCGGTCCGAGAGAGATCAGAATGCCTTCCTCGGTCGCGGCCGCTTGCAGCTCGAAGTTGAAGTTCTGGCAGAACTTCTTGCGCAGCGACAGTCCCCACGCACGGTTCACGCGTCCGCCGAAAGGCGCGTGCAGGATGAGCTGCATGCCGCCGGCCTCATCGAAGAAGCGCTCGAGCACGACGGTGTCGGTAGTCGGCAGCGCACCCAGCAGACGCTTCGATTCGCCGAGATACGCGGCGATCTGCGCCGCGGCAACACCGCTGAGCTGATACTCGGTCTTCAGGAACTCGATGCCATGATTGATGTCACCGAGATGTGGCTCGGCCCGTGCGCGCAGCTGCGCGACCGCTTCACTCAATTCATTGCTGCGCGACGGCGCCTCGCCGAGCCAGAACGGGATGCTGGGCGGCTGACCTTCCGCATCCGCCACGCGTACCACGCCGCTCTGCACGCGCAGAATGCGCCACGATGTATTGCCGAGCTGCATGATGTCGCCGGCCATGGACTCGACCGCGAAGTCTTCATTCACGGTGCCGACGAAGATGCCTTCCGGCTCCGACACGACGCGATAATCCGCGACTTCCGGGATCGCGCCGCCTGACGTCAACGCAAGCAGGCGAGCGCCACGGCGGCCCTTGATGCGCTTGTTGACGGCGTCATAATGGATGAGCGCGGCGCGGCGGCCGCGGCGGGTCGCGAAACCGGCGGCCAGCATTTGGACGACGTCGTCATAATCAGATCTCGCGAGATTGCGATACGGCCACGCCGTGCGGAACGCATCGAACAACTCCGTCTCGTCCCATTCTTCGGACGCGGATTCCGCCACGATCTGTTGCGCCAACACATCGAGCGGATGCTCGTGCATGACGATGCGATCGAGATCGCCTTCACGAACCGACTGCAACAGCGCGGTGCATTCGACCAGCTCGTCGCGACTGAGCGGGAACATGCGCCCCTTGGGCGTGCCGCTGACCGTGTGACCGGAACGACCAACGCGCTGGAGAAATGTCGAAATGCGATGCGGCGTGCCGATCTGAATCACCAGATCTACATGGCCGATGTCGATGCCGAGCTCGAGCGATGCGGTCGCAACCAGCGCGTTCAGTTTGCCGGTCTTGAGACGCTCTTCGGCATCGAGACGCACTTCTTTCGAGAGACTGCCGTGATGCGTGGTGATCGCTTCGATACCAAGCCGCTGCGTCAGATTATGCGCGACACGCTCGGCCATGCGGCGTGTATTGACGAAGACGATCGTGGTGCGATGCTGCTCGATCAGCTCGGCGATTCGGGTGTAGACTTCCTGCCAGACTTCGGCCGACATGACGGCTTCGAGCGCTGATCCAGGTAGCTCGAGCGCGATGTCCAGCTCGCGGATATGGCCCTCGTCGATGATCGCGCACTGAAACCGGCGATCATGGCGGTCATTGCGGTCCGGGCGGTCATTGCGACTGCCTACAAGCCAGTTCGCAACTTGCTCGATTGGCGTTTGCGTAGCTGACAGGCCAATCCTCTGGAGCGGGCCGTCTACGACATGCTCCAGTCTTTCCAGACTCAGTGCCAGGTGCGAGCCACGGCGGGATTCCACCAGCGCATGAATTTCGTCGACGATCACGGTGCGCACGGTCTTGAGCATCTCGCGGCTGCGCTCGGATGTCAGCAGCAGATAGAGCGATTCCGGCGTAGTTACGAGAATATGCGGCGGCTTGCGCAGCATCGCGGCGCGCTCGGCATGTGGTGTGTCGCCAGAGCGGACCGCGGCGGTGATTTTCGACGTCGCATAATCGAGCGTTTCGGCGAGCTCTCGAATCTGCCTGCGCGGCTCCGCCAGATTCCTGTGAATGTCCGATGACAACGCCTTCAACGGCGAGACGTACAGTACGCGTGTCTCATCCGGCAGCTCACCGGATTCCAGACTCTCGCGGAACAGCTCGTCGATCGCATTGAGAAACGCGGCGAGCGTTTTACCGGAACCGGTCGGCGCGGCGATCAGCGTGTGCTGGCGCGCGCGAATGGATTGCCAGCCGCGCGTCTGCGCAGGCGTGGGCTGCGCGGCGCCGAAGTGGTTCTGCCACCATTGCTGGATTACGGGATGAAATTCATGAAGAGACATCGCATTCATTATACACCTTTGGAACGGATTCGGGCGCGCTCGGGAACGGATTCGGGCGCGGTCGCGGGCGCGGTCGCGGGTCGCGGGAAA
>JBQTID010000210.1:0-4987 GCA_052389275.1 Gemmatimonadota bacterium
GCCGGATTGTTCAGCTTCTCGATGTCCGGCAGAGGGAAGCAAGACGTGCTGCCGTACGAGCCGCCCTTCGGGAACTGCGTGCCGGCAGCCGGCAGGCGCGCCAGCTTGAAACGATCCACATCGAAGAGGCGGTGACCCGTCAGAAACAACTCGGCCTGGCGTTCCGCGATCACGTGGCTCTGAATCTCGTTCGCGTCACTGCTCGCAAACGCCGGCAATCCTGCCTTGGTGTGGAGGGCATTTATGATTGCGACAGCATCCTGGCCGCCTTTTGCCTCGGCGATAATGAGCTGAGCTTCCTCGTACGACGCCATCGGAAGCGGCGCTGCCTGTCCACTGTACCTGGTTTGCGTGAACAGCGGTGTCCCGTCCGTCGCGTTACGGTTCAGGTTGTTTACCTTGACGCGCGGGTCGGGCGCTCCCATATGCGTGAACGCGCGGTACTCGACTCCGATGCTGTGGAGATTCGTCTGGTTCACTTCCTGGAAGACACGATTGAAGCGACGCGAGTTGATGGTAGAAGCGGTGGCATTGTAGACGAAGCCTGATGGTACCAGGCTCGCATCGGCGATGGCCGCGCTCTTGTTGCCGATATTCAGGTATGCGCGGGCCCGGCCGACCAATGCGAGGTTGAGCATCTGCGTGTTGTTCGAGAGCTTTGCCGCATCGATTGCCGTGGCGAAGCGTTGGATCGCGCGATTGAATACTTCCGCACGTGTGACTTCACCGCCAGGCACCTGTTTCTCATCGAGCAGCACTCCCGAGCAGAAGCCCTCGCCCAAAAAGACATGCGAGTGTCCCGAATAGGCAGCGGCCGTCGCGAGCATGGACTGGCGATTCGTGACCTCGGCGTCGGTCCAGGTCTGGAGCTTGGCAACGAGCACGTCGGCGTCAAAGCGTGCCGTGGAAAAGCCCTTGTAAATGCCCAAAGCCGCGCAGCTGTTGATGCCGTACATCGCTTCGCCGGACGTGACTTCGCGCCGCGTGTACGGCCAGCGCGACGCGGTTTGCGTGGCATCCATTAGTTCGCCGGCCAAGGCACCAGACAGCACTGCGTACGCGCCAAATGCGCACTCGAAATCCGCCTTGGCACCGTTCAGCAGGAGCGCCGCCTGCGCGGGGCTCTCCAGATCCTCCGCCGGGATGCGGCTGGGTGCCTCGACATCCAGCAGGTCACTACAGCCGCTCACAGTGATCGTGAGTCCAAGCATCAGCACGAGGCGGGCGAGCCGCCGAATACGCGAATCAATCATGGTCGGTCGCCCCCTCAGAAGCCGAAGTTGAAGGTCGTGATGAACTGCGCGAGCTGCGGCGTCACGTTCTGCTCCCATTGAGCGCTGCCGCCGCCGCGAGTACCGCCAAGGAACGATGCTTCAGGTTCGAGTCCCTTGAATTTTGTCCACGTGTGCAGGTTGCGACCCGCGATACTAATGCTCGCGTTGCGTGCGCCAATGCGGCCCGCCCAGGACTCCGGGATGATGTAGCTTGCAGCCACCTCACGCAGTTTCAGATAGCTTGCATCGTCGATCAGCCGGTCTACGTATACGGTGCCGCCAAGCTGAGTCTGCGCAAGCCACAGAGGATCGTTCAGGAACTCCTCCGGATAAAAGTTCTCGCGACAGCGGAAGAAGAGCACGCAGCGCACGCGTGCATTGCCGTCGAGCTTCTGGAAGCCTGTCTTGAAATCCGTCAGGCCGTACAGGCGCACTCTCTCGAAGAGGGTGACGCTCGCGGAAAAGGCGCCCTCATACTTAGGCATGGTGCGACCGAGATAAACGGTCGGCGCAGTTGCGCACGCGACAGAGCCGCCCTTGCCATCATCGCACATGATCGAGCTGGCGATCAGCTTGTTTGCGGCGTCGAATTTCGCCTCGACCAGTTTCCTGCCGAACCAGGAGCCGACCGGAAATCCTTCTGTGTGCTGCGTAAAGCCGCCGAGCGAAATGAAGCTCGTCCCGGGCAGTCCGAGTGAGACCACCTTGTTCGAGTTGGTCGCAATGCTTGCGGTCAGGTCAACACTGATATTTCTGCGGCTGAGCGCGGTGCCCCGCACCAGTGCTTCCACCCCCTGGTTCTTGATCTCGCCGGCATTGATGAACTGCCTGCCGGAATATCCGGTCGAGGGAGCGATATCCTTGTCCAGAATCGCGTCCGACGTGACCTTGTGGTAGTAAGTGAAATCCACACCGACACGATCATTCAGCAGTGCAGCATCGAAACCGACTTCGATCTCCTTGCCGCGCTCCGGACCCAGCTTCGGGTTGCCGAGCGTGCTGGGCGAAACAGCAGCGCTGTCGCCGGATCCTGGAATTGGCGCATACGTGCGGAGCGCCGCAAAGGACACCGGCTGCTGCCCCGACTCGCCGTACGCGGCGCGCAGCTTGAGCGTGCCGACCGGTGCCAGTTTCCAGAACGGCTCTTCGCTGATCACCCAGCTGGCACTGACTTTCGGGTACACGACCCAGTCGAAGTCCGCGCCGAAGGCGCTGTTGTTGTCGATCCGTACGGCGCCCGTCAGGAATAGGCGGTCATTCCAGCCAAGCTGCTCCTGCACGAACGTGCCCACGGTGACGTTCTCGGCGTAGTCTTCGTTCGTTGTCTTCGTGCCGGCCGCGGCATTGATCGCAGTGAGGCCGCGCGCCGGAAAGTTCTCGCCGTAGCCCTCAACGAAACCGGAATAGCGCCGATAATATTGAAAGCCCACAGACGTTCGAGTACTCGTGCCCCTGAAATTGCGTTCGGCTGTGCTTGAAAAGTCGAGCGTGTTGAAGTAGACGGTGCGCCGCACAGCAACCTTATAACCCTGATTCGTGCCCGTTCCCCAGAACAGCTGGATGGCGGGATCGATGACGCGCTCCACCAGCTCGGCATCTTCGGTCGTGGTTACGTCCGTCCCAATCGAGAGCCGGTTGTGCAGCCACGAAACCGGCTTGTAGTTAGCCCGGAGGCTGGCAGTAAAGTGGTCGAGGTTCTGCCAGTCCTTAAAGGTGTAATAGTAGGCTTCCGGCGAACCACTCTGATAGCCGTTGCGGAATGTGCCGAGATTGTCGACGCGGGAGAAGTACGTCGACCAGGTCGCGCCGCCGCCGCCCGATTCCAGCGGCAGAAACGTCTTGCCATGAACGTAGCCGGTGCTGGCGCTGAGCTCGACTTTGTCGTTTGGAACCACCGTGATGTTCGCGCGTGCGTTCCATTTGCGATCGGTGTTTACGGGCTCAATGCCCTCGTTCCGATCGTATCCGCCATTCAAGAAATAGCGGAAATTGCTGCCGCCACCGCTGACGTTCGCGGTATAGCTCTGGAGCTGTCCGGTCTGGAAGCTCGGGCCATTCATTTCGATCAGCTCGTTGTACGAAATCGAGTCTATCGCGTTCGCCTTGAGCGGGTTTCTTCCGTAATTGGTCCAGAGCCGGCCCTCCGGATTCGAAAACCAGTTCGCGCCTCGGCGGATCGTGAAACTGTAGCGCGGTGCACCCGTGCCGCCTTTTTTCGTGATGATCTGGATCACCCCGTTGGCGGCCTCCGTGCCGTACAGCGTGGCAGCCGCGGGGCCCTTGATGATCTCGATCGATTCGATTTCTTCTGGATCGAAATCATTCCAACGTGAAATCACGGCCGAGCCGAACGCTTGTACAGTCGGGCCGGTCGCCTGCGCGTTGTTGACGCGGATGCCGTCGACGTAGATGAGCGGCTCCTGCGAGAGCGACAGGGACGAAATCCCGCGCACGCGAATGCGCGCGCCGCTTCCCACCACGCCAGTGCCCGGCAGGATGACAACGCCAGGGGCGCGCCCATTCACGAGTGACTGGAGGTCATTAATGGGCGCTTTGGCCGTAACTGCGGCCGCGTCGATATTTGAAACCGAGTTGCCTATGGCCCGCTTGGTGCCGCTCCCCACGGTGCCGGTAACGACCATCGCATCGAGTGCCACCACGTCCTGCTGTAGATCGAAGCGCACCGAGGTATCGCCGACCGCTACGACTTTTCGCACCGTCTTGTATCCGATCATGACGACTTCGAGTCTCACTTCGCTGCCACTCAGACCCGAAAGGAGGAAGCGGCCGGTCGCATCCGTCAGCGTACCGCGACCGGTTCCGGTCGCCACGACCTGCGCACCTGCGATTGGACGCGCGGAGCCGGCCTCGAGTACGGTGCCGCTTACGACTGACTGCTGTGCGGTGAGTGGCGGCGCGCACACGAGGCTGCCGACAGCAACAATGCTGCGCACAAATCGGCGCATGGAATGCCTCCTGGTCTTGCGACCACTAGAGAACACCTGGTTTTGATTTATGGAATGGAAACGACCCGCTCAGACCTTGCGCAGTCGAGCATTAGGCGATTCTACAATGCGCGCGCATAATTATGCAAGGTGTTCGTTAAAAATGCGCGGTTTCGTCCACAACTAAGTGTTTCATGGACGAAACGGTTGGCGCCTCAGCCGCGCGGAAAGGGCGTCAAGCCGTTCGCGGCCTCGCCGGCAACGCATTACTGACTGGTCCCGACAGCGAGCTGTTCGCGTCGAGATGCGCGCCATCATCGACGCCGACCGCAAGCCTGTCTACTAATTCACCGCCGAGCCAGCCGGTAATCAGCGAAAGACCGCCGCCGGCAAAGGATAGCACGAGCGCAACAAGCAACGGCGGCGTGTTCGGGTCGCCCCGCACGAACCAGCTGACGATGAACAGCAGGAGCACGAGCCCATTGCCGATACCGTGAATTCTGCCGATCCGCTTCGCGCGCGTGTCACGCGGGATCTTCGTCCAATCCAGCAATCCGAAGATTGCCGCGAACGCGCCACTCAATACACCCGCAGGAATCAGCCAATACGAAATCGCATACCACTGGTCACCACCGGTAATCAGATACACGACGTCGAATATCACGACCCCGGTGAGCAGTCCCAGCGGCAGCACGATAAGCATTTGGTGAATCGGATGGCCGAACAGCTTTGCTCGTGCTTCCATGTTCCCCCTTTGCCGATTCAGGT
>JBQTID010000211.1:0-5152 GCA_052389275.1 Gemmatimonadota bacterium
GCCGCGGTTGCCTGACGCGCGGCTTCAGCGGAATCCGCGCGCATCTGCTGCATGATGCGCTCCCAGCGTTCTGATGTTGGCTCGGGCGCGTTGGTAATGTTTGTGCTGGCACAAGCGCCGAGAGAGAGGGCGGCGGCGCACGCAAGTGCGATTCGGCAGCCATGCTCCCATGCTCTCATGCTCCCACGCTCCCTACTTTACTCCCGGACGCTCAGATAATTACCAAGCACGCGGTTGAGCGCATTGAGCACGGCCACCGCCGCTGCGCGGCGCGGATCGCCGGTGGCTGAGACGCTGCCGACCAGACGCTGCGGCGCGTCCCCGGTTCGGTACAGCGCAACGACCATCAGCTCCGCATCGAACGCTTTCACTTGCTTGACGCCTACCAGCTTGATGTGCAGGTCTTCGCCGAGCACGCGCTCGAGCGCCTTCAGCGCGGCCGCGGCCGCAGTGCGTAGCTCGATCAGCTCACCGCTCTCGCCGACTGCTTCGCCGATCGTCGTTTCTCCGCTCCATTCCAGCGTAATGCGAATGCGAACGTGAGTGTGTTCGACGATGCGATCGACACCCGCGAACTTCACGCGTCGCCGTGCAGCGAGGTCGGTCAGAAGCCTGATGTTGAGAGAGTCCTGTTCGACGCCGCTTGCCGTGATTGCGGCTTCGATCTGTTTGTTGAGCGCGGTTGAATTCGCGTCGGGTGAACAGTGCAGCATTACGGTACTGGTCGTCTCATCGACGACGATGCGCTCGATGCCATCGAGTGCTTCCAGTTTGGCGCGCAACACCTGAGCGGTGCTCGCGTCAAGAGCGGAGACGGAGGCCACGTTACGTTACTCTGGTTGTGGGATGATTCCCGTGACGGGGAGGCTACGGGGTTCCTTCGATATTTGGCTTGTAAGTGGCGAAATGTCAACAGATGCGGTCGCGGGCGTGGTCGCGGGCGTGGTCGCGGGAAACGAGGCGGGAGCGGATTTCGGGTCGCAGCCCGCGGTCCGCGAACCGGGGCCCGCAGCCCGCTCCCGCGTGGTTTCCCGCGCCCGCGACCGCGCCCGCGCCCGAGTCCATCCTAGAGGTGGTAGTTCGGCGCTTCCCTGGTAATCGCGACATCATGCGGGTGCGACTCCCGCAGGCCGCCAGCCGTAATCCGGACGAAGCGCGGCTTGCATTGCAACTCCGCGATCGTGGCGGTGCCGGTATAGCCCATGCCGCTGCGCAGACCGCCAATTAGCTGGAAGAGAACGTCGGATGCGGGCCCCTTGTAGGGAACGCGTCCTTCGATCCCCTCGGGGACGAGCTTGCGGGCGCCAACCTCGCCTTCCTGGAAGTAGCGGTCCGCCGACCCCTCGGCCATTGCGGACAGCGAGCCCATACCGCGCACGGTCTTGAAGCGGCGCCCCTCCAGCAGGAAGCTCTCACCGGGACTTTCCTCGGTGCCCGCGAGCAGCGAGCCCATCATGACGGATGAGGCGCCGGCGGCAATGGCTTTTACGATGTCGCCTGAGAAACGGATGCCGCCATCCGCGATAATTGGAATCTTTCCTTCGACGCCGCGCGCGCACTCCATGATCGCGGTCAGCTGCGGCACGCCTATGCCGGCGACGACGCGGGTCGTGCAGATGCTGCCGGGCCCAATGCCGACCTTCACCGCATCGGCGCCACGCTCCATCAGTGCGCCGGCAGCTTCGGCGGTCGCGACGTTACCGGCAATAATCTGCGCATCGGGAAACTTCTTACGCGTGCGGACCAGCGCCTGGAGCACGCCGACCGAGTGGCCGTGAGCCGTATCGATGACGAGCACGTCACAGCCGGCGTCGATCAATGCGGCTGCCCGCTCCAGCTCATTCTCCGCCGTGCCGATGGCAGCCCCAACGCGCAGGCGGCCGTGTTCGTCTTTGCTCGAATTCGGAAACTGTCTGCGCTTGAAGATATCCTTGACCGTGATGAGGCCGCGCAGCTTACCATCTTTGTCGACGACGGGAAGCTTTTCGATGCGATGCGTCTGAAGAATCTTCTCGGCATCGTCGAGTGATGTGCCAACCGGCGCGGTGACCAGACCCTCGCTGGTCATGACCTCACGGATCGGCCGGTCGAGCCGTGTCTCGAACTGCAGATCGCGATTGGTGATGATGCCGACCAGGCTGCCGGATTGGTCCGTAATCGGCACGCCACTGATCGAGAAGCGCTCCATTGCGCGCAGCGCCTCGTGCAGCTTTTGCGTCGCTTTGAGCGTGATCGGATTCAGGATCATCCCGCTCTCTGAGCGTTTGACACGGTCGACTTCCTCCGCGTGTCGAGCGATCGGCAGGTTCTTGTGAATGATGCCAATGCCTCCTTCACGCGCGATCGCGATTGCCATGCGCGATTCCGTCACCGTATCCATCGCGGCAGCCAGCAGCGGAATCGAAAGCTCGATGCGATTGGTGAGCCTGGTGCGGACGTCGGTTTTACTGGGATGGACTTCGGAGTAGTCCGGGAGCAGAAGCACATCGTCGAACGTGAGTGCTTCGCCGACAATGCGAGGATTGCTGGTCTCGAAAGTTCGTCTTTCCATGGGGAATTTTATCGGGTCAGACGAAACCTTTCAAGGCATTCCTAACCTTTGCTGGCAAGAGTGCGCCGATGTCTTCCACACCCTCGATCAGAAAGCCGAGCGCGCGCGGATTCCCATGCCAGTGCTCGAGCAGGATGTGCGGCCCGGCGCGGCTGAAAAGGCGGTTCAACGCGAGTCCTACCAGGTACAAGTCGTCGGCGAGTCCAATGAATCCGAGGAAATCTGGGAGCAGGTCGGCAGGCATCAGTACGTACGCCATGACCACACCAAAGAGGACGCGATCCAGGCGGGAGACGCGCGGGTCCTTCATCAATCTGATCAGCAGCCCAAAGAGATGCGGCAGTTCGCGCAGGAGCCTGGCGACGGTACGACGTGCGGAGCGGCGGCGGCGCCTCGACCTGCCGATACGAATGCGTGGCATCAGGGACGCTTATCCTGAGTTTCCGGGGTCTCGGGTTTCGACTCGGACTTGCGCGGCTGGAGGTCGCCCTCGAGCGCGCCGAGCAGGTCCTTTCCTGCATCAGTCACGCCACGGACCATTTTCCGCGCTGTCCCCATCAAGCCAACGGTGCCGAGAATGACCTTGGGTGCGACCGAGCGCATACGCATGCTGTCCTCGAACCGCTCGGCGAACTTGGTCAGCGGATCGGGCTCGCGCATTTGGCCGGGCGCATATTTGGATTCCAGGAATTCGATGTAATCGAGGATCTGGTAGATTTGCGTCTCGGGCATCGATTCGAGCTTTCGCCACAGTCGCTCGCGCAGGATGTCGTGCATACGGACCTGTGTTCCAAGTTCCATGTTGGCTCACGCACATATGCTCGGCCGGTCGGCCGGCGTGTTGGAGCCTGGATAAAGATAGCGTAGCCATGCGCGTAGCAGCCAACATTGAACTTGGAACACAGGTCCGATACCTTGCCGCATGGCATTTCTACCACTACGACAGGTCGCGGCAGCAACGCACGCCGAACGAGCCTACGAGCGCTGGCTGGGCGGACTGAATGAAGCCATTGCGGACGCTGCTACCGACCGTAACGAGCTGTGCCGCACGATCCTTACGGATTTATACTACCCAGGGTTGCGGGACGCTCGACCGGATGACCTGCCGGAAGCGACGCGCATTGCCCTGCTCCAAACCGATCCGCGCAACATTACACTCGAGCCGGAATATTACGCCGACATCGACGCAGAACGTTACTACCGCGTCAAGCCGCTGCTTTGGCTGTGGGAGATGTTCGACAAGAGCGTGCTCGGCGAAAACGTCGACCTGGGCGTGCGCTTCCGGCGCATGCTCGCGCATCACATCTTCAAGCGCTGCGGCGCGAACTTCAAGGCGTTTCATTTCGTGAAGTTCTCTTACGGCTACAATATGGACGTAGGCGACAATGTAGTGGTCCATCGTCACGTTCTGCTCGACGACCGCGGCGGCATCAAGATCGGCAACAACTCATCGATCGCGGACTACGCGAACGTCTACAGTCACACCCACGCTTTGCACGACGGCCGCGATATCGATCTGCCGGCTACCGTGATCGGCAACAGTGTGCGCATCACCTATCATGCGACGGTGCTCGCCGGCGTGCATCTGGCCGACAACTCTATGCTGGGCGCGTTGGCGGTTGCGACCAAGAACATTGCTTCCGGCGACGTCGCACTCGGCATCCCGGCGCAGCCGAAGCTGAAGAAACCGGCACCCGACCAAGCGCCGAAATTTCCAGGCTCAACCGACCCGCTGGCGGAGCAGTAGCCGCGCCTCGTCCAGAGCGCCGCGCAATTAGACCTTGCCTGCATCGCCGATATCTTCACCGCCAAAGCGCGCGTGCAGATACAGCTCGACCGCGCGCCGCGCGGCAGCGTAGCCGGGCGCACCGGCGGCATGCAGTCGTTGCACGAACCGCATCGGCGCATCGGTGGCGCGCACATCGTAGCCGGCTTTCTCGTAGAAGCGACGGAGCTTCAGATACATGCGCGATTCAGCGCTGATGTCCTCGAAGCGGCTTCGCTTGAAGACCAGGGCGAAGACGAACAGCAATACGCCGGTGATCAGTGTCCATTTCAGTGCCTGGACGATGCGCGGATTGAATCGGAACTCGCCACGTGAGTCGCGCTGTGCGAATGTCTGGGTAGCGCGCTGGAAGAGATTGACCTGGGTCTCGAGATTGTATTCCAGGATCCACTTGTTCCAGCGGTGCTCCAGGCCATCGACCACGGTGCGCAGCGGGCCCAGCCAATCCCGCTGCTGTTGCGCGATGTCGGTGGCCGCGGCGGGCGTCGCATCGAACGGGATCCAGCCGTGGCCGGGAAAATAGACCTCGATCCAGCTGTGCGCCTGATTCTGCGTCACCGTCAGGAACTTGCCGAATTCATTCCACTCGCCGCCCAGGAAGCCGTTGACGTTACGGGTTGGAATCCCGGCTTCGCGCAACAGCACTGCCATGGCGGTGGAGAAATATTCACAGTGACCGGCGCGACGCCGGAAGAGAAAATATTCGAGCGTCGCTTCGCGCGCGGAGGCCGGCAGCTCGAGAGTGTAGCGAAACTCGGAGAGTAGCCAGTTTTGAACCGCCATGACTTTGTCATAACGGGTCGTCGCGCTGCCGG
>JBQTID010000212.1:0-2002 GCA_052389275.1 Gemmatimonadota bacterium
GCCTTCGCGTGAAGCGGTTTGCACAATGCCGAGCTCCTGGACCTTGACCGCGTACTCGGACGGCGTGTAGCACAGGAGGTCCACTCCAAAACGGATATCGAGCGCGTTGATCACCTCCACGCTGCGGTCGAGCCAGCGGAGATTTTCAAACGCCTGCGCTACAACGAGCAAATCCAGATCGCTGTGGCGAAGCGCCTCACCTCGGACGCGCGATCCGAAGGCGATGACACGCTCCGGCTTAAATCGTCGCACCAGGTTCGGCAGGTGCTCCATCTTGAATGTTCTCAGCCGCGCGTCTGTGCTCGTAACCACTCGAATACCTCGTGTGCCGCGGCGACTTTGGTTTCGGCCATTTCGCGGTCGTATATCTCGTAGGGGACGCCATTCGCCGCATCCGGATAACGCGCCATTGTATAATCGGCGTTCAAGCTGACCAGGTGGTCACGGCTCTGTACGATAGCACGTACATGATAATGCACGCAATTCACGCCTGAAGCCCAGTACAACGAAAAAACCCCGGCGCCGGGAGAGCGCCGGAGATCGTCAGCCTTACCCGGATTAGCAGCGCCCTGGAAACATCGACACCGACCGGCTTGCCATCGCGCAACAGGCGAAAGCCGCGTGGGTATGCTTCGGCGGTAACCCAGTGACAGAGGAGCTTGCGGGCGATTAACTGGCCCAGGAAAGCGCGGCGCAAAAGGCCGCGTAGGTACCAGCAATTCCTTCGCGGAGCGTAATGCGTGGTGACCACCCAAGCGTGTCGATGTGTGATGTATCGAGCAATTTGCGGGGCGTACCATCCGGCCGTGTTCTGTCGAACACGATGCTTCCTTCAAACCCTACGATCTCCTTGATCATCTCAGCCAGTTCACGAATCGAGATGTCGCGTCCCCAACCAATGTTGAGCAGCGCCGGTGGCTGCTGCGCATTCATCAGAAACACGCACGCGTCCGCGAGGTCATCGACATGCATGAACTCGCGGCGCGGCGTGCCGGTGCCCCACACGGTCACAGTCGCATCACCACGAAGCTTCGCCTCGTGGAATTTCCGCAGCAGCGCGGGCAGCACATGGCTGGTTTCAAGATCGAAGTTGTCGCCCGGGCCGTACAGGTTGGTGGGCATGACCGTCAGGAAATCCGCTCCATACTGGCGACGATAAGCCTCGCATAGTTTCCACCCCGCGATCTTCGCAATCGCATACGGCTCGTTGGTCGGCTCGAGCTCGCCGGTCAGCAGATACTCTTCGCGCATCGGCTGCGGTGCGTGCTTCGGATACACGCAAGAGCTGCCTGGAAAGAGCAGTCTCGCCACACCAGAGCGGTGCGCCGCGTCGATCACATTGATCTGGATCTGGAGATTCTCGCGCATGAAGTCAGCCGGATACGTGTCGTTTGCGACGATGCCGCCCACCTTCGCGGCGGCGAGAAATACGTACTGTGGTCTTTCCCGCTCGAAAAAATCGTATACGGCGCGCTGATCTGTAAGGTCGAGCTCAGCGCGTGAACGCGCGATCAGATTGTTATAACCGCTGGCTTGGAGCGCTCGCAGGATGGCGGATCCGACGAGACCGCGATGGCCGGCCACATAGATCCGATCCGAATGCTTCATCGTGAAGCGTTGCCTCGCAGCGCGATCACGTGCCCCGCGGCGCGCAAGGTTTTTTCCTGCTTCGCAAGCTCATGGTCGTGAGCGACCATGATGCGGATCAGCTCGCTGAATTTCACTTTCGGCTGCCAGCCGAGAACGCGCCGTGCCTTGGTCGCGTCGCCCCGCAGATGATCGACCTCAGTGGGACGCCTGTAGCGAGGATCGATCTCGACGTAGAGCTTCCAATCAAGCCCGACAAAACCGAACGCTACATCCAGCAGCTCGCGAACCGTGTGAGACTCACCGGTGGCGATGACGAAATCGTCCGGTTCGTCGTGCTGTAGCATGAGCCACATGGCCTCGACAAAATCACCGGCATAACCCCAGTCGCGTGCGGCGTCGAGATTACCAAGAT
>JBQTID010000213.1:0-32372 GCA_052389275.1 Gemmatimonadota bacterium
CGCTACCCGCGCTGCCACCCCCGGCGTCTGGAGCCAGGCGTGTCATCGTGCCGCGCCGCCTATTTGAGAAGAACGGTGTCGAGTACTTTGTCCGTGCCATGCCGCTGATCCGGCAGCAGATGCCGATCGAAGCGCTGATCGTCGGCGATGGGCCGGAGCGGGCCAGGCTCGAGAGCCTTGCGCGTGAGCTGGGCGTTGCCGACGCGGTCACCTTCATGGGTGCGCGGCCGAACACGGAAATGCCCTCGTTGCTGTCCTCTGCGGAAGCGGCGGTGTTTCCGTCTTTAATGGAGGCAACCAGCGTGGCAGCACTCGAGGCAATGAGCGTCGAGCTGCCGGTCGCCGCGTCCAATGTCGGCGGCTTGCCGGAAATCGTCGATGCATCGGTCGGCACGCTGTTCGAGCCCGCGAATCCCGCGGACCTGGCCGCGAAGCTGGTATCACTGCTCCAACGACCCGATCTGCGCGAGCTCGGCGCACGCGCGCGCGAGCGAGTGGTGAGGAGCTGGAGCAACGAGCGCCTCGCCCGCCGCCACCTGGAGATCTACCAAACACTATTGAATGAACAAAAAAAGTAAAACAGAGGTGAGGACGGGTCGTACACGTACACGTGAACGTGAGCGTGAACGTAAACGTCCATTCGATGAGCCAGGCTTGAACCAAATTCCTCGCTGGGTACCGCCACTCGTATTCCTGCTGGTTACGATCATTTTCTTTCGCGAGTTCGTGCTGACGGGTGCCCGGTTGCTCGGCACGGACACCGTCGCACTCAGCTATTTCGCACGCAGCTTCTTCACGAACTTCGTGCACGCGTTTCACCGCTTTCCGCTTTGGGATCCGCTACTATACGGTGGCCTGCCATTCATCGACGGTATGCATGGTGACATCTTCTATCCACCGTCGCTCGCGCTGGTCTTTCTGAATGCGGAGCGCATGTGGGGGTGGAAGCTGGTCCTGCATGTCTTTCTCGCGGGCGTGTTCTGCTACCTGTGGCTGCGCGAGCTCGGACTCGCACGCGGCAGCGCACTGCTCGGCGGTCTGGTCTTCATGCTCGGTGCCGATCTCATCAGCCTCACGTACCCGGGCGGTGACGGCAAGCTGTTCGTCTCGGCGCTCGCGCCGCTCGCGTTCCTGTTGACGGAGCGCGCGGTGCGGCTGCGACGTGCACGCGATTATGCCGCATTCTCGCTCGGCATCGCGCTCGTCATGTTCACATCGCACATGCAGGCTGCTTATTTCCTGGTCTGGGGTGTCACGCTGTATTTCATTTTCCGGCTGCTCCAGACCTGGCGAGTTGGCAACCTTCGGGGCAGGGGAGCGGCAGGGAACTTCGCGGCCTTTGCGCTGGCCGGCATTCTCGGCGTCGGCGCGGCGGCGATCCAGTTCTTTCCGCCGCTCGATTACCTGCGCAACTGGTCGCACCGGGCGAGTCGGACCGAGCAGGCGCGCACGCCCGCCGAAGCGTACCAGTACTCGACGTCGTACTCGCTGCATCCGGAAGAAATCATGTCGCTGGTGGTGCCGGAATTCGTTGGCGATCACGTGCCCGACGACACCGGCACGGGCATGACCTATTGGGGAAAGAACCCGATCAAGCTCAACAGCGAATACGCCGGCTTGATCGGACTGCTGCTGTTGCCCGTGCTTCTCATCAGGCGACGACGCGCGCGAAGCTGGTTCTTCCTTGGTCTCGGCGCCCTCGCGCTCATCTACGCGTTGGGTGCGGACTCGCCGGCATTCAGACTGTTCTACCTGATCCCGGGAGTGAAGCTCTTTCGCGCGCCGTCCATCATCATCTTCCTGTACGGCCTCAGCGTTGCGACGTTGGCGGCGTTAGCGTTCGAGCGCATTGCGGAAGCGCCGCGTGAGATGCCGGAGGAAAGTGGCGCAGTGCGTCGCACCCTGTGGATCGGCGTCGGTGTCATCGGATTTCTTGCGATCCTCGCGAGTAGCGGCATTCTGATGGCGGTGTGGCAGTCCGTCTTCCATAGCCAGATGAACGAGAACCAGGCCGCCGCGCTTCAGAACAATCTACCCAACATCACAACCGGCTTCTGGCTGACGTTCGCTGTCGCTATCGCTATCGCCATCACTATCGAGGGATTCCTGCGTGGCTTCTGGAGCGTGCGCGCCGCGCTGGTCGCCCTCTGTGTGATCTCGTTACTCGACCTGGCACGCGCGGGGCGGCCGTTCGTGCGTGGTACCGTTCTCATGAATCAGGTCACCGACCCGACGCTGTTCACGGCTGATGAGTCGATCGGCTTTCTGCGCGAGCGGCAGGCAGCTGGTGAAGTCTTCCGCGCATTCGATCTCTCGAACATCGCGCGCATGGAAAACCCGGGTTATCCGGACAATGCGCTCGCCATTCACGGTATCGAGCAGCTGGCAGGACATCATGGCAACGAGATTGGTCGCTACCGCGAGCTGATCGGCGGCGATCGTCCATACGCACTCCTCAGCGGTGACCTCCAGCTTTTCGACCTTACCAACACGACGTATGTGCTGGTGCCCGCCCTGGTTGAATTGCCGGGTTTCAAAGAGGTGTTTCGTGGCTCGCGCACAGTGGTCTACCAGAAGCCCGATGTGCTGCCGCGCGCCTACCTGGTCGGCGAAGTCGAGGTCGTCGCCGACAGCGCGGCGGTAAAACGGCTGCTGTCGGCTGATTTCGATTTCCGCCGGAAGGTCATGCTGCCGGAGTCATTGCCGGCCGGTATTGCCATTCAGGCTGATCCACAGGGAACTGTGCAATGGAGCAAGCGCGAGCCGGACGCCGTCAGTCTGCGCGTAACCAGCGACCGGCCGGCACTGCTCATGGTGCTCGACAACTATTACAAAGCATGGCGCGCGGAAGTGAATGGCGCGAACACCCCAATCTTGCGGGCCAACCATACGTTCCGCGCCGTGCCGCTGCCGGCGGGCGAGCACGAGGTGAAGTTCATCTACGATATCGGCTATTTGAAGGGACCCGCGCTCGCATCGGCGCTGCTGCTGATACTGCTCGCCGCAGTCGCCTTCGGTAGTCCGCTGCTCGATCGGCTGCGCGCGCGGAGAGCCGCGTGAAGGACGAGCAGCTTACCGCCTACGACGTCGCCGGTCATTACGACGAGGCGTACTTCGCGGATTTGAGCGCGCGCTACCGCAAGCGCAACCGCTTCGCGCGCCGCCGCATTGCGAACGTCTTCTCGCTCTTGCCTGAGCTGAAGGGCCGACGACTGCTCGACGTCGGCTGTGGCATGGGCACCTTCGCACTCGAGGCCGCCACGCGCGGCGCTACTGCCGTCGGTCTGGATCTCGCTCCCGCCGGTATCGCGGCTGCGCAGCGCGTCGCAAAGGCGGAGAGCGTGGACAGCGCGAGCTTCATCCTGGCGGATGCGGCCGCGCTGCCGTTTCGTGGCGGCTCCGAGGATATCGTGATCGCCGCCGACTTCACCGAGCATCTCGACGACCATACCCTCGCGCGTGTGCTTGGCGAGCTCGCGCGCGTGACACGCGTTGGCGGCTCTCTCGTAATCTACACGCCTGAATCCAGCCATATCTTCGAGCGGCTGCGCGACCGCGGCATCCTGCTCGAGCAGGAGCCATCGCACATCGGGATCCGCTCGGCGGGCGAGCTCGCACGCGCCGCGCAACAGGCCGGCTTTGCGGTCGAGCGCATCCGCTACTTGCCATCGCATCTGCCGATATGGAATTTGCTCGAGCGAGGTCTCGGGCGTTGGGTGCCGCTGCTGCGCCGGCGTATCGGCCTGGTCGCGCGCAAGCTGCCGGCATGAAGGCGCCGAAATGGCTGGTGCGGCTCGGGCAGCTTGTACTGATCGTTGCCGTCACCTATGGCATCTTGCGCGCGCTCGCGCCGGAGCTCGACAAGGTCAGCGCCAGCGACTTTGCGGCCTGGACGCCCAACGCCGTGCGGCTCGCGCTGTCGTTGCTCATGCTGCTGGCAGTGTATCTGATGCACTGTTTATTGTGGCGCACAATTACGACGCAGCTCGGCGGCGTGCAGCCCGGAGTGCAATCGGCGCTGCGCATCTACTTCGTTTCCAGTCTGGGCCGCTATATCCCGGGCAAGCTTTGGCAGATCGCCGGGCTTGCGACCCTCGCACAGAAGGCAGGTATCTCCATCCTCGCCGCAACCGCGGCATCGCTGGCAGGTCAGTTCGCGTTCTTGACCAGCGGGCTGGTGTACCTTGCGCTGTTGTTGCCGGGCTGGGGCGGCAGCGCGCCGATCGCCGCCGCGCTCGCGCTGCTGGGCATGGGCATTGGTACGTTTCTGCTCTTCACAGCCCGGATGCGTGAGCGGCTTGTTGCGCGCTTCGAGCGCTTTGGTGGCGCGCTACGACTCTTCGACCGCATTACGTGGCGGCATGCGCTGCAATGGTGGTTGGCGTATGCATTCACATGGGCATTGCTCGGCACCGCATTCGTTGTGTTTGTCGCCGCATTCATTCGGGTCTCGTGGCCCGACAGTCTCCACATTGCGGGCTCCGTCGCGGCCGCTTACCTGTTCGGGTATGTCGCTTTCTTTTCGCCCGCCGGTCTCGGCATTCGTGAAGCCGTTATGCTCGGTTTGCTCAGCCAGGTGATGCCTGCGTCCGCGGCGCTGGTGGTCTCCGTCGGGTCGCGCCTCTGGTTCACCGCGGCCGAGCTGCTGCCGCTCGCGTTGATTTCTGCCACCAGGGATCGTTGATGGAGCGCGGGCTGGTCATCATTCCGACCTATAACGAGCGCGAGAACATCGCGCGGCTCGTGCCGATGGTGCTCGCACAGGATCAGCGGCTGGAAGTGCTGGTCGTCGACGACGCCTCACCCGATGGCACGGGTGCAGTGGTCGATGAAATCGCTTCACGCGGTACGCGCGTTCACGTGCTGCATCGTGCGGGCAAACTTGGACTTGGCACCGCTTACCTCGAGGGATTTCGCTGGGGCATCGAGCGCGGCTATGACTGGATGTTCGAGATGGATGCCGACTTCTCCCACGATCCCGCGCACCTGCCGCAATTCATCGAGGGCCTCGGCGAATACGATTTAGTGCTGGGCTCGCGCTACCTCGAGGGGCGAGTAACCGTCATCAACTGGCCGATGGGACGGCTGCTGCTCTCGTACTTCGCGAACGTATACGCACGCATCGTGACCGGCTTGCCGGTGGCGGACGCGACCGGTGGCTTCAAGGCGTTCAACCGAAAAGTTCTCGAAAACATCGCCTTGAACAAGGTCGAGAGTGAAGGCTACGCGTTTCAGATAGAGATGAGCTTTCGCGCTTGGAAGCGCGGCTTCCGCATCGGCGAGATTCCGATTGTATTCGTCGACCGTACGCTTGGTGAATCGAAGATGTCCAAACGCATCGTGCGCGAAGCGGTGTGGAAGGTCTGGAAGCTCCGGTTCCTCGCAATGTTCAACCTGCTTTGATTCGAGATCTCGTCTGGGCGTGTGTAGTATGCCGCACCGAAGGCGGCCTCGACGCGAACACGCAAAAGGGAAGGGCGCGCTGCCGCGTGTGTGGTGCGGCGTATCGGCGCGGACGCGGCGCTACGATCGTCGTCTCGCCATCAGGAACCGAGACGGAGACAGTCTACACGGCACGTGAGATCGTCGCATTGCTCGGTGATCCGGGAATCTCGGGCAGCGCGCATTGCACTGTGCGCGAGTCAACGGGTGACAAACCGCTGTATGCGCTCGGCCGCTACCTCGGCCGCATCGAGCAGCTCGGGCCAGCGCGTCCAGGCACGCTAGCCCTGAAGAACGGGCGGCTTCGCTTCACGCCCGAGGATGGCGAAGGATTCGATATTCCGCTGCTCTCGGTCAGCGCGCTCCAGCCGAGCTCGCACGCTTTGCAGGTCAAGACCACAGGCAGGCCGGTCTTCTCGATCAAGTTCACCGAGAGCTCTTCCAAACTCTGGGAGGAACGACTCCAGGCAGCGATTCAGACCGAGTACCATCGCACCGGCCGGGCTGACATCGCGGAATTCCAGCCACGGATTTGCACGAAGCGCGTCGTCGCAAAAGATACGAGGAGCTTTCGCGCACGACGTCGCATTGAAGAAGCGCGCGACAAACGGCCTGAAAGGCCGCGGCTGTATCGGTTCTGCTGCTGGCTTGCGCGCGCGCTCTGGAAAGGATTCGGCGGCAGCACGGACGTGCAGGGTCTCGAACATATCCCGAAGACGGGCCCCTTCATCCTGATCTCAAACCACCAGAGTTTCCTCGAGACCATGCTGATACCCGCCGTGATCGACCGGCCGATTCATGCGATGGCGAAGAGCACGCAGTTCAACGTGCCGCTCTTTGGCTGGCTGATGGCAAAGGTGTTCGCGTTTCCGGTGCGGCGTTTCGAGATCGATCCGCAGACCGTGCGTTACGTGTTGCGCAGGCTGAGCGAAGGATACGGCATTTTGCTCTTTCCGGAAGGCGAGCGCACGTGGACCGGCGAGCTGGAGCCGGCACGACTCGGCGTGGTACGGCTCGCACTGAAGGCGAATGTGCCGATTGTTCCTACGCGGGTGGAGGGCGCATTCGATGCGTGGCCGCGCTGGTCGAAGGTGCCGCAACGCCGCCTGGTGCGCATCACGTTCGGTGCGCCCCTGATGTTATCAGGAACGAACACGCGCGCGGAACGAGAAGCACAGTTACAGGAAAGTGTTCGATTGATTCGCGATGCAATCACGGTTTGATATATGAGCGAGAATATGCTGAAACTCTTACTCCTGCGAGATCGTCACACAGCCTTGATCACAGCCCGACCTGCGTCATCAGCTTCGCTGTGATGGTCTGCCGCACATCAAAGAAGTCGGACCAGGCGTCATTGTCGAGCCGATCCTTCGCGTTGCGGACCGTGAAGCTGTCGCCGCGCACGTCAGACAGCTCATCCCAACCGACCGGCATCGCCACAGGCGCTCCGTCCCGCGCGCGGGCAGAAAACACTTCCACCGCGGTAGCGCCGGGCGCATTGCGCAAATAGTCGAGCAGGATCTTACCAGTTCGCTTAGCCTTGGACACGTTGGTCGTATAGCGCCTGGGCGCCGCCGCTTCGAACATGCCCGCCAGACGGGCGGTGAAACCCCGGACCTCTTCGATGGAGCGGGAGCGGCGGATCGGGACGACTACATGCAGCCCCTTGCCGCCGGTGGTCTTCGCAAAACTCTGAAGACCTAGCTCCCGAAGCAGGTCGCGCACCGCGAATGCGGCCTCGCTGATCCGATCCCAGCCAACACTCGGATCAGGGTCGAGATCCAGGATGAATCTGTCAGGCTGTTCGAGCTTGTCACGACGAATTCCTGGGGTGTGAAACTCGACCACACCGAGCTGAACCAGCGCGATGATGCCTTTCAGAGAATCCACACTCGCGTAGAGCGCCGAGCCTCTGCCTTCCTTCAGCCGAACCGGGGTAACGCCCTGATAATGCGCGGCCTCGTCGATATGCTTTTGAAAGAAACACTTCTGGTAGGTGTCGGGGCAGCGGATCATTGTGACAGGCCGCTTGGCGAGGTGCGGCAGCATGGCCTGCGCGACCGCAACGTAGTGCTGCGCGAGCTCGAGCTTGGTTACGCCGGCATCCGGGTAAACGATGCGCTCGGGGCTCGTAAAGCGGAGGCCGGCGAGTTCAGTAGTAGCTTTGGCGCGAGCCATGGGTTGGCGCACCCGCAATCGGTGCGCCCGGGGGAGAATCAGGGGAGCATGGGAGCAGGGGAGCATGGGAGCATGGGAGTTTCCCACACTTTCCCACAATGCAGGTTTACATAATGCATATTATACGAAGTAAACCGGCAATGGGGATGGGTCTGGATGGCGGCTAGTCTGTAAGTGGCTCGGGAGGCTAGCCTTAGATTACTTCACTTAAAGTAAAAAGTAGAGTTGCGCCGCCAGGTTTATGTGAGAAACGGCCAGGATTGAACTTGCGACAGAGGTCCGTCAGCCGGCAGCCCGAACCTCGGCGATCCGCATCTCGTAAACCATGCGCTCGGGACTGTCTTCCGGCAGCGTGTTCAACGCCCGCTCATACAGCTCGGCGGCGCCGGTCGCATTGCCTCGTGACAGCCGCAGCGCGGCCGCCCGCTCGAGCGCTTCGCGCTGCTCGAAGCCGAAACGAGCGTCATCGGCAACTTTGAGATACGCTTCCTCGGCCTCGTCCAGCTGCTTGTTCGCCTCGTAAGCCGCGCCCAGCAGCAACGCGGCCGACGCCCCACCAGGTTTGCCCGGATTGCCGGCCATCTTCTCGACGACCGTGATGGCTTGCGCGGCCTTGTTTTCCTCGAGCAGAACCTGCGCGAGCATCAGGCGCGCCTCGTCCGCGGATGGCGTGCCGCCGTAGTTGCGGAGATAGGTCTTAAGATCCCGCTCGGCGAGCGGACGGTTGCCCTGGAGCACCGTCTGCCGAACTGCTGTAAGCTCGACGGCGGCGCGGGCGTTCTTGTCGCTCTGAAAATTCCGGATATAGAGGAACCCACCTACGGCGACCAAGGCAACAATGCCGACGCCCATCACGATCCTGCTGTGATTCCTGGCCCAGACGCTTCCCTCGAGCGCGGCCGCAACGAAGGCGTCATCATCTTGCTGCGGGCGGTAAACTCTGCGGGCTGTCGGATGGCGCTTTGTCATGGCTTCTCGTACGTGTAAAGCGTTATCGGGTATAGAAGTTAAAAGCTATCTGGCACGACCGGTTCAGTCAACCCGAAACCCCACCCATCTGGCGTATGGCTTGCAACACGCCGGCCACTCGTGCGGGTCAGATATCGATTAGAACTGTCGTGGGCGCGGCCATTGCTGATTGCCCTGGCCGTGTCCGGCTGCCTTGGCCGGACGCGAGGCGCCGAGCTGTACCCCGACGTGGCGGAGCATCAAAACGAAGAAATCGGGGAGATCCGTTTCGTCGGGCAGGAGCCGTTTTCCGACGATACGCTGCACACCTTGATCGACAGTGAGGCCACGCACTGCGACCTGCTCGGTCTGCCGATTTGCATTCCCTTCCTGGGCATCACGCGTCACGTGCATCGGGTAAATGTCGAGGTGGTGCGGCGCGACGTTGCAAGGCTCTCGGCATTCTACCGGCGCGAAGGTTTTTTCGGCACGCGCGTGGTGCCACGTGTCGAGCCCGAAGCAGGCGACGACGATCAGGTTGTGATCACGTTCGTCGTGCGTCGTGGCGATCCGATCATCCTGGATTCGTTCGCCATTGAAGGCACCGAGGACATCATCCCGCCCGATTCGCTGACCGCTGCTGTGCCGCTCAAAGAGGGTAGCCAGTTCGACCTCGGCGAGTTCGACGCAGCCGCAGACCTGGTGCTGCGCGAGCTGCAATCGCGCGGATACGCGTATGCGGAGGTGCTGCGCAACTATTCAGTCGACACGCTCTCGGACCGCGCGACAGCATCCGTCGTCGCCGTGCCACACGTGCAAACGCGAGTCGATTCGATCATCGTGCTCGGCGCAGAGCATTTGGGACGGCGTGAAGCGGCGCGCCAGCTTGCGCTCAACCGCGGCGATCTGGTGCGTCGATCGGCTCTGGTTCAGAGTCAGAGCAATCTGTACAACCTGCCGATCGTCCAGCTCGCGTCGGTCACTATCGCGCCGGACTCACTTCAACGCACGCCGCAGGACAGCACCACCACAACCATCCTGGTCAGCATTGCGGAAGCGCCGGTCAATCACGCGGAAGCCGCGGTCGGTTACGGCAGCGTGGAATGCATGCGAGCGGAAAGTGAATACACCAACCGCAGTTTCACGGGCGGTGCGCGCACGCTGAATCTCCAGACATCGGTCAGCAAAATCGGGCTGGGCGGTGCGACCGAATCAGGCATCGGTCGTTCACTGTGCGATGCATTCAGCCAGGACACCTTCGAGAACCGGCTCGATTACCGGCTCAACGCGGAATTCACGCAGCCGTACTTCCTTTCGCCGCGCAATCACCTGAGCGTAAATCTGTATACCGAGCGCGTTTCGGAACCGACGATATTCCAGCGCGAAGCGAGAGGCGGTCGTCTGACGTTGAGTCATCGGCTCGCGCCGAGGTCTCTGGTGACCGCCAGCCTGGAGACGCAGCGCGCAACTACGATCGGCTCACCAGTGCTGTTCTGCTCCGCGTTCCAGGTATGTTTGCCCGCCGACCTCGCACGCATGTCGCAACCGCGTCTGCGCAACACGATCGGCTTGAACTACCTGCTCGATCGCACCGATCATCCGCTCGACGCGGCGCGTGGACACGTGCTGCGATCCGCCACGGCATGGGCAGCACCGTGGCTCGGCTCTACGGTCACGTTCGTGCGCTGGACTGGTGAAGCAGCAATGTACCGTGGCATTCGCGCCGGTTGGGTGTTCGCAGGCTCAGTCCGGCTCGGCAACTTCTTCCGGACCGCATCGCTCAATCCCGAACGCGCTCGAGATGATTTTCTGCCGCCCGAAGAACGCTTCTATGCGGGCGGCGCGACTACGGTGCGTGGCTTCTCGCCGAATGCGCTGGGCAATGGCGTTTATGTCACCACCGATTCACTCGATGCGCAGGGCAATTTCATCGACGACGCGCGCTTCGTGCCGGTCGGCGGCACGAGTCTCGGTATAGTGAACGCCGAAGTGCGCTTCCCTTCTCCGGTCTGGTCGCGGTTGATGCGGCTCGCGGCATTCATCGATGCGGGCGCAATCGGCACCGGCAATATCTGGAATCTGGACGCGCACGACTGGCGCTACACACCGGGCGTCGGCATTCGCATCGGCACACCGGTCGGTCCCGTGCGTGTCGACGTCGCGTTCAACCCGCATGATCCTCTGCGCAGTGTTCTGTTCTTCGCAGATTCGACGGGCATAAAAGCAATCCGCGACGACTTCGCGCCGGCGCCGCCGAACTTCTTCGGACGCTTGCGCGTGCACGTCGCGATTGGGCAGGCGTTCTGATGTCGATGCGCATTGCCGGTTTCATTGTCGGCTTGCTGATCGCTGTCGCGCTGGTCGGCCTGTGGGTGATGTTCACCGGCGGCAGCGAGGAATCCTTTAACCCGCCGGATCCGCAGGCGAGCGCGGCCACGGATCGCGGTCTGATCGGCTCTATGCACGCGAGCATCGCGGCCCGGATGCGGCAGGAGCGGCGCGCGGTTCGCCCGGTGCGCGCGAATCTGACGTTCCGCGTCCAGCAAATTTTGTGGGAAGATGACGGCGCGCCGGCCTTCGCGCGCGCCGCCGAAATGCGTGGACGTCTCGACACCCGCGCGCTTGCCGCCGGCGACATTATCGTGCGCGGCGTGAACATTCGTGACGCAGCTGTCTACGTCGAACAAAACGCGCGCGAGGAATGGAACTACCGGCGGGTTCTCGACCGGCTACTCGAGGACAGCGATCGAGATGGTCCCGAGCGATCCTTCATTGTATTCGACGTCGCGATCCAGAACACCGATGTGCAAGTCCAGCGTCCTGACCAGCGTTATGCCATCAACGATGTCGCTGCGCAGCTGCCGCGCGTCGATTTTGCCGGGCCGCATATCGGCGCGCCGCGAGTAAATGTTGCGCGCGCCACCGGTCTCCTGGTAGCCGGTGATTCGACCTATCCGCTGCTCGCCGAAAATGCACAGCTCGAATTAGAGGAAGGTCAAATGAATTTCACGGTTGCGCGCATCACGACCGTTAGCACGCGCATCGTGGATTTCACCGGTTCGTGGGGCACGAATTTCCCCGGCTTCGGATTGGTCGGGCGCGGACGCGCCGAAAACCTGCGCTTCCAGGATGTGCGTTTCGTCAGCGCGCGGCTGCCAGCCAGAGGCACTGCCGCATTCGCATTCCAGGTGCTGCCGATCAGCAGTCAGATGACCGAGATCCGCCTGGCGGACGCGCGTATGACCGCGGATGGCTCGAACATAAGCGGTAGCGGCACCATTCGGCTGACGGAGAGTGCGGTGTCGCTCGAAGCAGTCGATGCGCGCTTCGATCCGCTCGACCTGGCGCTGGTCGAGCAGCTGCTTGGCGACACCCTGCCGTATCGAGGCACGGTCACCGGCACCGCTACGGGGACTGGCGGCATCATCTCTTTCGATGTCACGACGCGGTTGACCAGCGTGCAGACGCGCGCGCCGCTCATCACGCGCCTCAGCGGCGCGGCTCGCGTTGGTTCGGACCGTTTCGAGCTGCGCCGCCTCGAAGCAATGCTGCGAGACGCGCCACTAGCATCATTGGGCGCGCTCATTCCGGGACTGCCGCTCAAAGGCAACATCAGCGGACGCATCACGCTGACCGGAACGCCGGAGCGCGCGCCGCTGACCTTGAATCTGCGCACGGAGCTGGCGAGCGGTGTTGCCATTGTCGAAGGCACCGTCGATCTGACCGGAAGCGTGCCTCGCTATGATCTCGAAGGTCGTCTCATTGCCATCAACCTGCAACAACTGCTCGAACCTGCTGCGCCGCCGGTGTTCATGACCACGCATTTCTCGATCGACGGCTCGGGTGTCGATCCCAACACGCTCAGGGCGCGCGTGCATGCGGAAGGTCGATTCACAGGTTGGCGCACGGGCCCGAACGACTCGATTCACCTTGCTGCGCGCGTACAGAACGGCACGGTTAGCATCGATTCGGCCGGGCTGCGCCTGGCGACCTTGAGCGCGAACGCGACCGGGCAGTGGCGCTTCGCCGAGCCCGCAGCGGGAGCCATCGAGTATACGGTCGCGTTCGAGCCGATCACGCCATTCGGGCCATACATCCCGCTGATCGGCGATGAAGATGCAGCCGGCAGCGTGCGTATTGCGGGCACGGTCATGGGCCAGCTGTCGCGTATCGAGATTGCGGGCAGCGGTAATGCCACGGACTTCATGGTTGGCGACTGGAGCGCGGCGTCGGTCGACGGCAAGTATCAGCTTGTGCTCGGCCCGGCGGTCCCCGAAATCAGCATCGACGCGAATGCTCGTGATCTGCGTACGCCCACTGCCGGTGCATACCAGACCGCGCAGGCCACCATACGGCTACAGTCACCAACCTTCGCGCTGGACATCCGCGCTGATCGTGTCGATGGCGAAGGCGGACTCGAGATCATCGCGGACGGACGGATCCCGGCAACCGGCCAACGCGAGGTGATTCTACAGCGTGCGCGCATTGATATCGGAGCCGAGCAATGGTCGCTCAGCCGCCCTGCTATCTTCACGTGGGCGGGTCCGGATACCGACCTCAATGTGCGCGGCTTCGAGCTGCGCCGAAGCGATGATGTCGGACTGCTGCGTGTAGAGGGGCGCGTGCTGCCGCTGGCCAATGCTGATTTCCAACTCGAGACCACTGCACTTCCGGTCGGCGATCTCCAGCTATTGCTCGGCAGGAGGCCCATCGCGAGCGGTGCGCTAACGACCAACACGGTTGTCCGCGCGGTAAACGGCGTGCCGCAGCTTACGACTACGTTCCAACTGGACCGCGCGGTAGTCGAGAACGTTCGCTTCAGCCAGTTGACGGGTAATGTTGCTTACTCGGGACAGCGTCTGATTGCGAACGCAACCGCGCGCGTAGACACCACGGGTACGCTCGAGCTGCGAGCTGAGTTGCCGCTCGATCTACGCTTCGGCGAGGACGCCCGCCCGCGGCTGCGCGATGCAGGCGCGGTCAATGTCACGCTGGTCAGCGACAGCATTGCCCTGGCCCCCTTCGCCGCGCTGAATCCGGACCTGGCCGACATGGGCGGCACGCTGAGCACCGACATCCGCGTGAGCGGTACCGTCGAGCAACCAGTGCTGAGCGGAAGCATCGACGTCCGCAACGGTGCCGTCCGCATCATTCGATTCAATCAATATTACGACTCCATCAATGCCAGCATTGTGCTGGAGAACCGCGCGGCCGTGATTCGCGATTTCATCGCGCGCAGTGGTGGCAGGCTGCGTTTGGCCGGCACGGTTGAATTCCAGGAGCTGAACCGCCCTGTGCTCGACATCACTGCGCTTATGGATCGTTTTGAGCTGATCGGCGTGGACAATCGCGATGATGCGCAGGCAAGTGGCCAGCTTCAGCTGAGAGGTCCCGTTGCGGCAGCGGTGCTGACCGGCGCGCTGACCATTGATGATGGCTACTTGCCCATTCCACAGACCGGTGCCAGCGCACTCGATGCGGAACTCGCTCGCTTCGAGGCGGAATTGCCGGAGCCTGGTGAGGACGTGGCGAGAACGCCGTTTTATAGCGGGTTACGCATCGCGGATCTGCGCATCACGGCGGCCGACAATCTGTGGTTCGCGGTGGAGGATGCGCGCGCGGAGTTGCTTGGTACACTCAACGTCGACAAGTCAGGTGAGAGTTTGCGCGTCACCGGCGAGCTGGCAGGCACGCGTGGCACGTACGTGCTGCGCGCGGGACCGATTATTCGCCGCTTCGAGATAACGCACGCCTACATTCGCTTTCTCGGCGGTGACGATCTGAATCCGGCCGTGGACATCACGGCGCGTCGGCGCGTCGTCGATCTCGAGGGACGACAGCTGGACATCGATGTGCGCATTGGCGGCACGCTTCGCTCACCTACACTCGCATTGGCGAGCGAGACCGCGGCGCCGATTCCACAGTCCGAATTGCTCAGCTTCCTGCTGTTCGGCCAGCCGTCGTTCGCGCTTGGCGGCAGCACGATTCTGCCCGGCCAGGATGTCATTACTGAAGCCGTCGTCGGCGGAGTTTCCGAGCTGATCAGTCTCGAGCTGGAGCAAACTGTCATCGATCAGCTGGGCACTTCCTTCGATGTGTTCCAGATTCGCCTGGGCGGCGGCAGTCTCGAACAGTTCACGCCGTCGTTGGTCGTAGGTGAAGAGATCGCGCCGAACCTGTTCCTGACCGTCGAATCGGTGGTCAGCTCTCTGTTCCGCTCGACAACCGGCGCTTCCACGAGTTTCGCCGTGCATCTGGAATGGCGCATCAGCCAGAACATGACGTTACGCGGCAGCCACGAGCCGGTGAACGAAATTGGTTTGTTGAGGGGTTATACGGCTGCGCAACCTGCGCTCCGGCCGGCGCAGTATCAGAAAACGCTGGAGCTTAGACGGCGCTGGGCATGGTGAACGGCGCGGGAACTGACGCCGATGCTTCGCGCCAGATGACTTCGCGCTCGCGCGAGATGGCTGCGTCGAGAATTGCAGCGCGCACGCGCGCGAGCGTCTCCTCCGAAATGCAATTCAGCGTGCGCACCGAGGCGTGTGCAGAGACTGCGTCTTCAACCCATGCCGGCGTGCCCGGCCACAAGAAAATGTTGCGCGCGGATTGCGTGTCCTGCGCGAGTTGAACGGATTCGGTCGCAGTTACGATGACGATGTTGCCGCTGCCATTACCAAAATGATGACCGCGCAGAATAAACGGGCGCAGCTTGCTTGCGACGCTTTCATTCGCAACCACAATCGCGAGCTCGCCATCCCTGATCTTGTCACGCAGCTCGCGCACGGTTTCCTGCGAGAGCGTAGCTTCCACCACCGCCTTGGTTGGATCCCGCGCTACCACGGCGCCGCGGCAGTATGGCGTGGTTACGACAAACGGCGCATCCTGCCACGCTGCGTCATCGCGCGCCAGCAACGAGAGCGGCACCGGCGTAGCATTGATGCCGGCACGGTCGCGCAGTTCGGCGGCGACGGTTTCAGCTTGTGGCCAGTCCTGCTCGATGACCGGAATGCGCAGCCGCTCTATTTCAGCAACTGCTGTAACCAGATGGAGGATGGTGTTGGTGCGAAGTCCCAGCGCACTCGCGCGTGTATAAGTATTCTCGAGCCATCTACGATACAGCTTCTCGAGCGGTGTCGATGCTTCAGGAGGACGCTGCGCGCGCAGATACACACCCGAACGCGGATGAACGCGAACCAGGCCTTCGCCTTCAAGCCTGCGGTATGCAGCCGCTGCCGTCTTGCGATCGACACCTTCGGCGTCGGCGATTTCGCGAATACTGGGCAGGCGCTCACCAGGCCGCCACAATCCAAAGTAGATGCCGGAAACGATGCGTTCCCTGAGTCTGTCCAGTATGATCGCGCCTGCGACCTGCTCGCGCGCCACTAGCCTCCTAGCATGAATTGCGTGAGGTAGCAGAACGGAAATGCAAGAAAAATTCCACAGATGCGCGTGATCGCGCTGCTGGCCCATTTTGCGCTTTCTTTGGTCCCGGCAACCCAGGCCCAAAATGCCGATACCGCCTCCATCTTCCGTCGCGCTCGCCAGGCTGAAGACGCCTTCGAGTGGCGGACCCGTCGTGACGCGCCCCTCTCGCACCGCCCATCGTCAGGTACCGAATGCGACGAGGTGATTGGCCGCTACTGCGTCACCTACGAAACCGGGCGCGAAGCACTGCCACCCGAGCCGTCAAGAGTCGCTGAAGCGCGCGACACGGCGATCGCTCACCTGCGTGCCGCCGCGGCGGTCGCGCCTGCGCGTGACGAGTTCGTCTTCCCGCTCGTCCGCTATCTAGCGCGGGCCCGTCGGGCCGATGAGGCCGTGACAGTGGCCCAGGCGTATGCGCGCGCGAGGCCGGTCGGCGGCGAAGGCCATATGGTACTTGGTTTTGCGTTGCACGAAGCGCGGCGAACCGACGAAGCAAAGGCCGAGCTCGAAACGTGGCTCAGCACTCTGCCTGAAGCCGAACGAGATCGCACCCAATCGCTGGACTGGTTGCTCGATGTGCGCGAGCGCAGACGCTACAGCGCATTGCGCGGCTCCGACCGTTTGGGCTACGAAGCCCAGGCGTGGAAGTACGCGGATCCGCTGTACATAACCCCGGGAAATGAGCTATGGACTGATCATCTGGCGCGCCATGCGGTGTCTCGCATGATGCCGCTTCGGCGCGTCTCGATCATGGGACGGTGGGGCTCTGACGATCACCAGCTGACGGTTCGTTTCGGGCTGCCAGTATTGATCATGCGATCGTGGCGCAGCGGCGGCGGACTAGGCGCGAGCGAACAGTACAGCGAGCATTGGGACGAGAGTCAGCGCACCTACTTTCCGCCCATACCCGATTCCGCGTTGGCAATGCCTGCATCGCTCGACACGGTCTGGCCGCTGGACAGTCTGCCCTCGCGCAGCGGGCATGCGCCCCCGACCATTCGGCAGATGCGCGTGCTCGAGCACCAAGTCGCCGCTTTTCCGGAGCTGGTCCGGGTTCGGGGCGTGGTCAGAACCGACTCGCTCGTAAAAAACCCATTGACCGGCAAAGTTTTTCTTCTCGACTCGGCGCTGAACATAATTGCCTCGGCTGATGCCGCGGCTTGCGTTGCTTGCCCAGCGGCCGATTCAGCCATGCTGGTCGCCGACCTGCCGCTTTACCCAGGCGCCCGCTTCTACAGCGCCGAGCTTTACGACCCCGTTTCCCGCTTCGCCGCGCGCGCGCGCTACCAGCTCGAGCTTCCGTCGGCCACCGAGACTCTGGTTCTCTCCGGCATTCTGCTGGCACAGCCCTTCGATCCCGGCTGGCTGCCAGCGGACCGAATGTCGGCGTTGTTGCGCCCGCTGAGCCGGCCGGTTTTGCCCCGCGGCCAGCGGCTCGGGGTGTACGCGGAGCTCACGAACCGGTCGGCACAACGGCGCACGGTTCGGATTGCAATTGAAACCCGAAGCATAGATCGGCGATCAGCACTTACCCGAGCAGCGGGCTGGCTCGGCGAAAAGCTCGGGCTGAGCTCGCGCCGCACACCGGCGAACGTTGGCTGGATGATCGAGCTGGAACCCGGGGTTGCGACGCCACTGCCCGTAACCCTGGACCTGGGTGTGGTGCCGCCGGGGCACTATTGCGTGACGATGACTGTAAGGGATCCGGCCACCGGCGAGGACCTGATCGCCGCGCGCGATTTCAGGATTTGAACATACGTTTCGCTTGTGGATAACTGGCGATAAAGCTGTGGGATATCCGTGGAAATCTGCATGTATTTGGTATACGGAACAGCTTTATGTCAAATATGCCAAGCCACTGCGTTGGAATACCTTAATGCCATTGTTACGCGAAGTTGTGGAAACGTGGAAGCCGAACCTTGAGACAATGTGGAAAGATACGCTCGCTCAGCCGCCCGTTTGTGGATAAGTGCGAAACTACATCATCACGCCTCAGGCGAGGTATCCTCGCGGCGGACGTGCCGGCGAAGTCCGTGGCGCTTCGTAATCGGGCTTCGCCGACTGCCTGACCCAAAGCACTATGGCGAGGATGAGAAGAATGACGCTGGCGACCTGGCTGGTCGACATCCCGAACGCAATCCGATCGCCTTTGGCGCGCACGAACTCGATCGCGAACCGCTCCACCGAATAAAGTCCCATCCAGACCGCGAACAGCTGGCCCGGCTTGAATTTGCGTGCGCCCAGGCGCCAAAGGATGGCGAACATGATCAGGGCCAGCCCGATCTCGTAGGCCTGAGTCGGGTGCACAGGTACAACGGCACCATCGGGCAGATTGGTCGGCACGCCGGTGTCGCCGACCGAGCGAAGGTAGCCGGCCGTGCTGGGCGGCGAGCCTTCGGGAAACGCGATGCCAACGCGGCTGTCGGTGTAGATGCCGTAGTCATCGCCGACCAACAGGCACCCCAGGCGGCCGATCGCGTATGCGAGAGCGAGGGCGGGCGCGGTGGCATCGAACATCGTCGCCAGAGGCAGTTTTCTGGAGCGAATCTGGAAGTAGTAAGCGGTTACGCCGCCGATCAAGCCGCCGTACCACACGAGGCCGCCGCGGCTGGTCAGCTCACGAACGGGATGGTTGACGAGGTCCTGCCAATGCAGCGCCAGGTAGTAGAGTTTGGCGCCGAGGATGCCACCGATCGCGATCCATGCGAGCATGTCCCAGGCCAGCTCGGGATTCAAGCCGTAGCGCTTGAGCTGCTTCCCCCAGATCCACGCCCCCGCGACGAAGGAGAAGAAGATCATGAGCCCGAAGCTCGTGACCGCAAAATCGCCGATTTTGAAGATTACCGGAAACAGATGCCTGCCCCATGGCTAAGGAAGGCAATAAGATGCGATAAGTGCGATTAGTGCGATAGGTGCGAATAGGTGCGATAGGGGCGATAGGTGCGATAGGTGCGATAGGTGCGATAAGCGCGATCGCACTTGTCACACTTATCGCGCTTATCGCCTAATCTCGGTCCTGTCGCGGCATGGTAGTCCGCCGTCGCGAACGCGTCGGCGGCTGCCGTGTCTCAGCCAGGAGCCCCGCCTGCACCTTTGCCGCGACGACCGCGGCCACGGTACTGACAACGGCGCGTCCGATTTGATCGCCGAGACCCTTTTTCTTCTTGCGGAAGCTTGGCGTTGGTGGGCTCAGAACCTTCCCAAGCAGGTAGCCGGCGCCAACCGCGATCGCGACACTCCGCATTGGCTGACGGCGGATTCCCGAGACCAGGTCATCCCGAATGACTTCGACATCGTTGTCGCGCAGGTAATCCGCGCCGCCTGACAGCCTGTCGGCCAGTCCGGCTTTGCCCCGATCGGCCGCCTCGACCAGCCGCTCCCGGCCTCGCTCTGCCACGCCGCCTAACATTTCACGGCCTCGCTCCTGAAACGTCATGCTCCCATGCTCCCATGATCCCATGCTCCCATGCTCCCATGCCGTATGTCTGTACGTGCAATTCAGATGCCCCTAGCTTCAGGCCATGAGCCGCCTGCGAGTCGCTCTCGCACAAATGAATGTCACCGTCGGTGATTTGGCCGACAACGCAAAAGCGATCGCCGAGCGAATGGAAGCTGCTCGCGATCACGGCGCGCACCTCGTCGCATTTCCGGAGCTCGCGATTCCAGGCTACCCGCCCGAAGATCTGCTGCTCAAGCCGTCGTTCATTGAAGCCAACCGCAAAGCCTTGCTCGGCTTACAAGCTGCGACCAAAGGCATTACGGCAATCGTAGGCTTCGTCGATCGCGAGATCGATTTGTACAATGCCGCGGCCGTGCTCCACGACGGCGAGTGGGTGGACTGCTACCGCAAGCAGCTGCTGCCGAACTACGGCGTATTCGACGAGCTGCGCTACTTCAGCGCTGGTCACGGCGAGCTATTGCTGTGTCTCGGCGAAGCCATCATCGGGCTGAGCATCTGCGAAGATATCTGGAGTCCGGGCGGGCCGGTCGGGCGCGCCGCGCTGGCGGGAGCTAACGTCGTCGTGAATATAAATGCATCCCCATTCCATCACGGCAAATCGGAATCCCGGCATCGCATGCTGGCCACCCGCGCGGCGGATCACGGTGTTGCCATTGCCTATGTAAACATGATTGGCGGGCAGGACGAGCTGGTGTTCGACGGCGACAGTGTCGTCATTGCCGCTGATGGTGGCCTGTTGGCGGAGGCACAGCCCTTTGCGGACGAGCTGCTGGTTTGCGACGTCGAGCTCGAGCAGGTTTTTCGCGCGCGCCTCCACGATCCCCGGCGCCGCCAACTGCCCCGCCGCGAGCCAGCCTCGATCCGCCGTCGCGTACTGAGGGACAAGCCACTCGAGACGAGGCCGCGCATTCCGCCTGTGCCGCCAGTACAGCACGACCGGATTGCCGAAATTTACGCCGCGCTTGTGATGGGAACGCGCGACTACGTCAGGAAGAACGGCTTCACGCACGTGGTACTGGGGCTGTCGGGAGGCATCGATTCGAGCCTGGTCGCGGTCGTTGCGGCGGATGCGCTGGGTGCGGATGTGGTGACGGGCGTGTCGATGCCGTCGCAGTTCTCGTCCGAAGGCAGCAAGACCGACGCGGCCGCGCTCGCGCGCAATCTGGGAATCGACCTGACGACGCTGCCGATCAGCGAGATCTTCGACACGAGTATCGAGACGCTCGCCCCCATGTTCACCGGTCGCGCATCGGATCTTGCCGAAGAGAATCTGCAGGCGCGGATTCGCGGCAACCTGCTGATGGCCCTGTCGAACAAATTCGGGTGGCTGGTTCTCACCACCGGCAATAAAAGCGAGATGGCAACCGGTTACTCGACGCTGTATGGCGACATGGCCGGCGGATTCGCGGTGCTGAAAGACGTGCCGAAGACACTCGTGTACGAGCTGGCGCGCTGGCGCAATGCGCGCTCGGGTGGCCCCGTGATACCAGAATCCGTATTCACCAAACCGCCATCGGCGGAATTGCGCCCGGACCAGAAGGATGAGGATAGTCTGCCGCCTTACGAGCTGCTCGACCCGATTCTCGAGAAGTACGTGGAAGCGGATTGGAGTCTCGAAGAATTGGTGGCGGCCGGCTTCGATGAAGAAATCGCGCGCAAGGTGATCGCGCTGGTCGATCGCAGCGAGTACAAGCGCCGCCAGGCGCCGCCGGGGGTGAAGATTACGCCGCGCGCGTTTGGTAAGGATCGGCGGTTGCCTATTACGAATCGCTATCGGTCATAGTGCGATGAATGCGATGGGTGCGATGGGTGCGATGAGTGCGATGGGTGCGATGGGTGCGATGGGTGCGATGAGTGCGATAAGTGCGATAAGTGCGATAAGTGCGATAAGTGCGAGACACTTCAGGGTGCCGGTCCATTTGCTTCTGCTTTCCTCGAACAGGACGAGTTGAGCGAGGACTTTCTCGTACTGATCAAAGATATCGTTGAACTCCTCTTCCGTGATGTAACCTCTCCTCCAACTTAATTCCATCCACACCTGTGTTTCCGCAGCCTCGCCCTCAGCATCTGTCAGCTTGCTTACGAAATGCCGCTTGTATCGGCGCTTGCGCCAAGCCTCGGCAATATTTGCGCATGCCGATGGCGCAGAACCATGCACCTGCGCTCGCCAGCCGTATTTTTCTTCCGGCGGAAAACGATCAGCAAGCTCGAGCGCCCGTACAGCTGCGCCCATCGCTGTTTGGTAAACGCGCAAATCGCGGTGACTTCGCACGAGAGGCATACGTGTAATGTAAGCGGACAAATGGGCGCAGAAATAGTAAAATGGGCCTCCGCCCCCATCGCACTAATCGCACTAATCGCACTAATCGCACTAATCGCTAATTACCGCCCAAACTCCACCCGCGGCGCCTGCTGCGCGCTCGCCGGTGCCTGGAACTGCTCCTTGCGATCTGCGCCGATGACTTTCGCGGTGAGCGACGTCGGAAAGCGTCGGATGTAGGTGTTGTATGCGGTGACGGATTCGTTGAAGTCACGACGCGCAACGCTGATGCGGTTTTCGGTTTCCGTCAGCTCATCCTGGAGCGCGCGAAAGTTCTGATTCGCCTGCAGCTGCGGATAGGCTTCGACGGCAACATTCAGGAACAGGCGGAGGTTGTCGGTCACCGCGGCGTTCGCGCGCGCTACTTCATCCGTGCCGGCATTGCCCTGCACCGCATTGGCCAGCGACTCACGTGACTGCGTCAGGCCGCTGCGGGCGCGTGCGACTTCCGTGAATGTGCCGCGCTCGTGGCTCGCGGCTTCTTCGACGGTCGCGACCAGATTGGGGATCAGATCGTTACGCCGCATCAGCTCGGTCTCGATGTTACTCTTCTGTTGATTGGTCTGTTCGTCCAGCTCCTGAATCCGGTTGTAGCCGCAGCCGCTCAACGTTAGAACCGCAAGCAGCATCACCAGGCGACGTGCCATCATCACTCACCTCCGAAGATTGTCGACGAAATCGGCGGTTCGTTCCGCCGTGTCGTAGTATGCGTCCACCAATGGATCATCCACTGCCAGCTTGAACGACGATGGCTTCTGCCTTGCTTCCCATACGCGCAAAAACGCGGAAGGATTCGAGCCGACATGGCCGGAGGCAAGGTTGATGGTCTCGACGGTGCTGGTCGGAACCGGCTGGCCGGCGAGCCGCAATGCGGCGCGCATATACGTCGCAAATGACGGCACCGAGTTGAGCAGCAGCCGGCCGACATCCGCCGGCGTGCGCGCCGCGACCAGCAGACCGGTCTGAAGCTGCAGCAGTTTGCCGCGCAGCTCGCGTTCGGCTTGCAGGCGCAATGCTTCATCAGCGATCACCGCGTGCGCGAGCGGATCCTCGCCGTGCAGCGTTTCGTGCGCATCGCGCATATCGGCGATCTCGATCGCAAATACATCCGCTGCGCGTCGCCATTGGCCGATCTCGAAGACGAGCGGAGCTTCACGCGACGACTTGATCCAGGTGCGCGTCGCTTTGGATGCCTTCTTCAGCGTTGCCGAGTCGATGTGATCGAGCAGCAGCAGCACATTGATGTCGCTTACGTCGGCAACATACTCGCCGCGCGCGACAGAACCGAACAGCAGAGCCGAGCGTACGCGATCGCCGAAGCTCTGTTGCCATTCGCGCACAAAGCCGCGCGCTATTTCCTTGGGATCACCCATGTTCCCATGCTCCCATGCTTCCTACCAGTTGCGTCCCGCGCCACCGCCACCGAAGCCGCCACCACCGCCGAAGCCACCGAAGCCACCACCACCGCCGCCGAATCCACCGAAGCCACCACCGAATCCACCGAAGCCGCCCCTGTGCCGACCGCCCGTGGGCAGAAACAACAGCCACCATGGGAAGCCGCCGAAGCGGCCACCGCGACCGCCGCGTCCGATCAGCGAAACCACCACGACGATCAGGATGATAATTGCGAGCGGATTGATGTTGCGCGAGCGGGAGCGCGACTGCTCCCGCGGTTGTGCGAGCGGCGCAGTACCGGTCAGCTCGAAGTCGAATTCGTCTGCATACTTCTGCGCGAGGGCCAGCGTGCCCTGGACCAATCCAGCACCGTAGTTGCCGTTCCGAAAATGCGGGACCATGTATTCGTCGGCGATGCGACCGGCCGCTGCCGCTGTAATGAAAGTGTTCGTGCCGAGACCAGTCTCGATCTTCAGCTCGCGCTCACTCGGTACGAGTAGAATGACGAGACCGGTGTTGCGTGCCTCGCCCGGCTGCCCTTTTTTGCCGACACCCCACTCGCGGCCGATCTGGCGGGCCACTTCGTCGCGCGTGCGTCCCTCGAGCGATGGCAGCGTGACGACGACGATCTCGCCACCACTCTTGATGCGCACTTCATCGATGATCTGGGTGAGTGAGTGCTCTTCTTCCGGCGTGAGGACATTAGCGAAGTCGTTGACGAAGCCGACCGGTCTGGGCAGACGCATTTGTGCCTGCGCGGGAAGCACGCAGGCACCGATTAGCGCGAATAGCAGCAAGGACCGCAAATGCATGCGCGGCAATCTAGGGCGTGCGGTGCGGTCCGCTACCACGGCACGCGCGGCGAATCAGCCCTTGTCTCCCTCGTAGTCGAGCGTTCGGTCGTGGTATTCGTCCGGCGCCCGTTCGGTCGGCTCGACTCCGCCGCGGGTAGACAGCTCAGGCATGTCGCCCTCGAGCTGATCGCGCGTGACGCGGCCTTCGCGGTTCGGACGCACTGAGTCGAAGCTGGTGGTTTTCGCTTTGCGTTTCCTGCGCTTCGCCATACAAGCTCCTCGGCTCCACGTGGTATTCACTATCTGGGGGAGCAAGCTTGGAACCAGCGCTACCCAGGTACCACAATTCGTTCGCGTAGATATGCGGCGGCGACATCATCATCCGCCTGATTGTTCGCTGCACGCATGGTGAGCGCGTACAACTCGCCGGGCGGAACATGCAATTCGTACCCGTTGAGGCGGAGGAACAGCAACGAGCTCGCAAGTGCTGTCCGCTTGTTTCCGTCACGAAGTCCTTGGGCGCGAGCGAACCCGACTAGATAGGCCGCAGCGAGATCCGCAATGTCTGCGTCTTCATCGTACGCCCAGCGATGAATTGCTCGTGCAAGCGAAGAACGCACGACATTCTCATCGAGAATACCATGCGTTCCTCCATATCGTTCGATCTGCTGCGCATGCATCGCAAGGAGCATCGGCTCGGTGATCCATTTCGGCTCGTCGTCCGTATTCTCCTCACGACTCACTTCGCCAGCTCACGAAATACGCTGTCGTATTCCGCCATGATTGCTTCGTGCGCCGCCATCGCGTCCGCGAGATCCGCCGTGTGCGGCACGACGCGGTAGCCGCCCAGCCCGTCTTCGATCCACTGGAGCTCCTGGCCAGGCGTGATGCCGAGGCGTCGAACTACTTCAGCAGGAAGCGTGTTGACGACCGAAGCTCCCTGGGCGCGAGTTCGGCTGATCAAGGCGTTGGTCTTGAGCATGGGGCACCCCTCCAGTAAAAGTCTCACTATAGTTACACTAGCAACTACGATGGGATCCCGTCAAGGGGCAAGATTACCGGACGGGTCGGTAGCAGCCCTATCAACGAAAAGTGAAGTTGTGATGCCCCCGGGGTGACTCGAACACCCGGCCTGCGGTTTAGGAAACCGTCGCTCTATCCACCTGAGCTACGGGGGCTAAGGCCAGAAAATCGGCTTAGAACACCGGTTTAGAGAACCGGCTTAGAAAACCGGTTTAGGACACCGGTTTAGGACACCGGAATTCTCTCTAAATTTAACCAATTATTGGTAGCTCACCAACGTGTGGAGGGGCGTTTCGCCCAGCTTTTCACGCCCCTTCAGGAAGGCCAGCTCGATCGGTATACAGTACCCCGCAACCTCGGCGCCGAGCGACCTGACGAGCCTGCCGCTTGCCTCCGCGGTGCCGCCCGTGGCCAGCACATCATCCACGATCAGCACGCGCTGCCCCTCCACCATCGCGTCGGCGTGGGCCTCGAGCGTGTCCGTGCCGTACTCGAGGGCATAGTCCATACGCACCTTCCTGGCGGGCAGCTTGCCGATCTTGCGGATGGGCACGAATGGCACCCGCAGCATAACGGCCAGGGGCGCGCCGAAGATGAAACCGCGCGACTCGATCCCGGCAATGACGTGGATGTCATTGTTCACGAAATGACGAGCGAGATAGTCGACGACATCGTGGAAGAGATCGGCGTCGGCCAGAATCGGTGTAATGTCCTTGAAGATGATGCCGGGCTTGGGGAAATCGGGGATGTCCCGAATCGCGGAGCGCAATCGCTCCGCGAGCTGGGCGGTGCCGCTCACTTGCTGCCGGCTAGGAAGCCGGCCAGCAGTCCGGCCAACAATGCGTCGAGTTTGTCACCGGCTGCCAGACGCGAAATGACCTCGTCGGCATTCTCCACCCGCATGCGATGCGAAAGCTTTTCGAGACGGTCCGCGAGATCGGTCAATGGCGTGTGAGCCGGCGCCTCCGACTTTGGCTTGCCTTCGAGCCCGGTCGGCACGCGCTGCGCGTGCTCCGGAATGATGAAGGCGTCCATTGGAAACTCTTCCGCCTTCTGGGCTGCCTGGCTGAGAGCCGCGAGCACAGCTTCGGTCTCGGAAACGTCGGCTTCGAATACAGCTTCGACCGTGCCTTCTTCTTCGCCCTCTTCTTCCCATGGCATGGCCGGCTCGACAGTCTGCGCCGCGGCGGTCGGTGTCTGGCGCGTAATGCCGGCGGGCTGACCCAGGAATGGTGGCGCCATACGGCCGTCGGCCGCGCTGGGCAAGCCTGATCCCGCACCAGGGTGACTGGTCACCGGGGGCAAAGGCGCGCCGGCACGTCTCGGTTCGTTCTCAGCCTGGTCGTCGGGCATGGCTCTCGGATTGTGGGCTAAGTTTCCAGGGACGGAAGCCCATAAATACTAAGCGCTTCGGGTATTGGCCGAAAGGATTTTGTAAACGGGACAGGCTTGGGAATGAATGCGGTCCGCGGTCGCGGTCGTGGTCGCGGGCGCGGGAACTGACTCGGGCGCCGGTGGCGGGCGCGGGCTGCGGGCGCGCCCGCTGCGATACCCTCGACCTCCGACCCGCGCCCGCGTGCCGCTAACCGCGTCGTTTCCCACGCCTGCGCCCGCGCCCCCGACCGCGCCCGAAAGAATCCGCCGCGCCTGCGCCTCAACCTTACATCACGGCCGCCGACTCAGCCATCAAGGTTTTTTCAGCGAGGTGGCCCGTTGCCGGCGATCCGGGCACCGAGGCCGATATGAAAATTCCGACCCGGCGCGGGCTCGAAGTAACGGCCGCCGGCGGCATTGATGACCACCGAGCTGTTGTAACGCTCGTCCGTCAAATTGTTTATCGCGGCGAATGGCGTGAGCCGCGTCTTGCCGATCGGCCGGCTAGCCCGCACCCGAACATTAACGATCGTGGCGGCGTTGTTGCGCGCGGCTTCGCTGTTGGCATCATCGGCGAAGTAGCTCGAGATCAGCTCGGTCTCCGGCTCGAACGTCACGTGCCGCGTGAACAATGACGGTCGTATGACGAGATGATGCGCCGGCACGCCCGGCAGCTGGTTGCCCTCATTGCCAACTGCGTCGATGCCATCATCAATGAAGACGAAATCGCTGAAGGTGTACGACGTCGTCAAATTGGATCGCGGCGTAATTCTGACCTTCGCGGCGAGCTCCAATCCGCGGTGGCGTGTGCGCCCCGCGTTGCGGAAGAATGCGCGCCCTTCTACCTGCGCGACCTGAAATGGCACGATCGCGTTCTTGATGCGCATGTGATAGACCGCTGCGTCGAGCCACACGCGTCCTGCTACACCGCGGAAACCCAGCTCCATCGACAACGCCCGCTGCGGGTCCACGGAGTTCAAACCGGCTGGGCAGCAAGGCTGACCCGCGGCCGGCGGCGTGTTGATCATTTCGGTCGTGGTCGGTGTTTGAAAGGAGGTGCTGACGCTGGCGAACACCATTCGATTCGGCGCGAATGCGTAGCTTGCGCCTGCGGACGGGCTGAACGCGTGCAGCGTACGTTCGCCTGAATCATTGCGTCCATCCATCACAAAACGATCTTCGACTTCGAAGCGGACGTGGTCGTAGCGTGCACCGGCGTCCAGCGTGAGCTCTTCGGTCAAGCGACGTGAAGCGCGCACGAACGGCGCGACAGCTCGAATGCGATCGGTCTGATCACGGCGCTGCGCGGAGCCCGGGCGTCCGGAAATATTATCGAATTCGGCGCGATCGTCGGCCTGCCCTTCCATGCTGACACCCAACGTAACACCGCGCAACGCGAATGTGCTTCTGAATCCCAGCGCGTTGCGGTCGAGCGTGATGTAGGCAAAGGGCAACGGGTTGTCGAGCGTGCGGTTCAACCCGTATGCACTAACGCTCAGCTCGCCGGCGCCAACGCGCCGCGCGTGCAGCGCGCCGGCTTGTAGCTGCCTGCTCTGCTCGCCGGCGCGGGTCGCGACGTTGCGTGGCCAGGCCATGCCGGGTTGTTGCTCCGCGGAATCGCGCGGCAGCGATCCCGGGTTCTCGGCCACAGGTGCGTCCGCAATGCTGAGCGTAAATGCAGTTCGCGCGCCGCTAATGCGCGCGGTCAGATTGTTCTGGATGAAGCTGGAATGATCGCGCGAGCCGTTCGCGTCGACGCGCGCGCCGCTGATCAGATAGCTGATGCGCTGGCCGCCGCCGGCCAGCTTGACATTGAAACGGCCCAGATTATCGATACCGCTGCGGCCCAAATCGGCGCCAGCCGCGCGCGCCTCCAACATGAAGCCGGACGGTGGCTGCTCGCTACGAATGTCGATGACGCCGCCCGCCGCGTTCCCTTCCAGCATCGACGCGGCGCCGCGCAACACCTCGATGCGGCCAACCGACGTCAGGTCAACATTGTTCAGGTTGGTTTGGCCATCCGGCATGGTGAGCGGAATGCCATCCTGGATGACGCGAATGCCTCGCACGCCGAAGGCGGCACGCGCACCGAAGCCGCGCATCGAAATGCGGGTGCCGAGCGCGAAGTTGTAGCGGTTGTTGACGAAGACGCCCGGTACGTCGCTGAGCGCTTCGTCCAGGGTAACGCCCAGGCGGCCTGCCTGCACGCGCTCCTTCGTGATCACGGACAACGCGCGCGGCACCGTGATCGCGAGCGTGTCGACCGTGACCACGATCGTGTCCTGGGCGCGTGCGGCGGTCGGCGCTATGGTAGCGATCAGAGCGATCAGAGCGATGCGCGTCGGCCTTTCCTCCTTGCCTTGATGTACTCATATAGCATCGGCAACACGGACAGCGCAATGATCGCGAAGATCACCAGCTCGAAATTCTTTTCGACGGCGGGTATCGTGCCGAAGAAGTAACCGGCGAAAACGAACAGCGCGATCCAGACCACCCCACCCGTAACGTTGTAGAACAGAAATCTGGAATACGTCATGTATGCGGCTCCGGCAACGAATGGGGCGAACGTTCGCACGATCGGCACGAAGCGAGCGAAAACGATGGCGCGGCCGCCGTACTTCTCATAGAACTCGTGAGCGCGGTCCAAATACGCCTTCTTCAGGAAGCGCGATTCCATGGTGAAGGCGCGCGGGCCGATGTAGCGGCCTATTGAATAGTTCACGCTGTCACCGATGATGGCCGCGCCTGACAACAGGACAAACAAAACAATCGGGTTCAGAGAGCCGCGCGCCGCGAATGCGCCCGCCGCGAACAGCAGCGAATCTCCTGGCAGCAGCGGCATGACCACCAATCCGGTTTCGACGAAGATGATCCCGAACAGGATCGCGTACGTCCACGTGCCATACTGCCTGATGATCGTGTCGAGATGCTCATCGATGTGCAGAATGAAATCAATGAGCCCCTGAAACAGTTCGACGAGTGTACCGATCACGACTGCCAGCCGAACCTGCCGAGCAGCGGCACGAAGACGCAAGCGGTGACATCGCGCGTCTCGAGACTCTCGGCTGTTCTCCTCACGAGCGTGAGCTGTTGAATCTCGCGATCACCGACCGGAATGAGCATGCGGCCTCCTGCCGCGAGCTGCTCGATCAGTGCGGGCGGAATGCTCGGAGCGCCCGCGCCCACCAGAATCGCGTCGTACGGCGCGTAGCGCGACCAGCCAATCGTACCATCGCCGACCAGCAATGCGACATTCGGCAGCCGCATCGCATCCAGCGCTTCACGTGCGCGCTGCGACAGCTCACGGACGCGCTCGACCGAATAGACGTGCTCTACGAGCTGCGCGAGCAGCGCCGTCTGATAGCCGCTGCCGGTGCCGATCTCGAGGACGCGATCGGTCGGCTTCAACTCGAGCGTCTTCAGGTAAAGCGCCTGCAACGACGGTTGCGATGCGGTCTGGCCGAAACCGATCGGGACCGGCGCATCATCATACGCGCGATGCTCCACTGACTCCGGCACGAAGAGATGCCGCGGCGTCAGATCGAAGGCTCGCAGGATCTCGAGATCATCGATGCCGTGTTCGCGGATCACTTCGATGAGCTGGCGGCGCTGCCGCTCGAAACGAAGCTCGTTGCTAATCACAATCGCAAACTCTCACACTCACACATTCTCAAATTCGCAGGTCCCAACCCTGGATGCCTTCAATCAACCGGTAGTTCGTCAGATCCAGATGCAGCGGCGTGACCGAGATGTAGCCTGAATGGACCGCGCGGAAATCGACATCCGGTCCGCCCCACCATTTGCTCTCGCCGCCACCGATCCAGAAGTATTCCTTGCCATTCGGATCTTTGGCGCGCGTCAGCGACCCGACGTAGGCGCGCCGCCCGAGCGTAGTCACGCGAACGCCCGCGATCTTGTCCGGATCGATCGCTGGCAGATTGATGTTGAGCAGCGTCTCGGCCGGAAAGTCTTCGCGCTCGAGCAGCCTTTCGAGTAAACGCGTGATGACATCTGCCCAATGAGCGATCGCCATCGGCTCGGCTCCGGTATACGAGATCGCAATCGACGGTATGCCGAGAATCGTGGACTCCATGGCGGCGGCGACGGTGCCGGAGTAGAGCACGTCGTCGCCGAGATTGGCGCCGTGATTGATGCCGGAAAGCACAAAATCAGGCTTTTCCGGAAGCAGCTCGCCGAGCGCAAGCACGATGCAATCTGTAGGCGTGCCGTCGACGACCTGCACCCCTTCCGATGCGTTCCGCACCCGCAGCGGATAATGCAATGTCAGCGAATGGCTGGTCGCGCTTTGTTCGCGATCGGGCGCGACGACATGGACGGTGCCGAGCTTGCGCGCGGCGTCGCTCAGAACCTGGATGCCGTGAGCGAGGTAGCCGTCGTCGTTGGTGACGAGAATGCGCATTACTGCTGAGCAATAGGCTTGGTCGGAGTCAGCAGCTCGGTCAGATGCTGCATCTCCGCGCGCAGCAGTCCTACCATCTGCTTGTCGAGCACTTTCCTGGTTTCCGTCTGTAGCTCATCACCCTTGCGCAACTGCTCCAGCTTCTGCTTCGCGCCCTCGACCGTGAACTTCTCTTCATAGAGCAGATGCTTGACGAACAGGATCAGCTTGATCTCCTTGCGCTGATAAACCCGATTGCCGGAGCGATTCTTGGATGGATTGAGCAGTGGAAACTGTGTCTCCCAATAGCGCAGCACGTGCGGCCGCAAACCAACCAGGTCGCATACCTCGCTGATCGAATAATATTCCTTCTGCGCAACCGGCTTCGGTAGCCGCTGCACAGCTTCGTTCTCTGGGTTGTCACTGTTCGACTCTGCCGGCTCTGTGCTGTCTTCGGTCATTTCCATACCTCCGGCTTCGGCTCGCGCAACATCAAATTCTCCAACGCCTCTCGTGCCGTTGTGCCCTCGAATAGAACTGCGTGCACTTGTGCCACAATCGGCATCTCGATGCCGATCTTGCGAGCGAGTGCGTGCGCCGCGCGCGTCGTGTCCACGCCTTCCGCAACCATGTACATGCCGCCCAGGATGTCTTCGATTTTCTTGCCCTGCCCGAGCGCGATGCCTACGCTGCGGTTGCGGCTGAGATCGCCCGTACAGGTCAGGATCAGATCTCCCATGCCCGCGAGTCCTGAGAATGTAAGCGGATTTGCGCCGAGTGCGACTCCCAGCCGCGCCATTTCGGCCAGTCCGCGCGTAATCAGCGCGGCGAGGGCGTTGTGCCCGAGGCCGAGCCCGCTCGCCATGCCGGCCGCGATCGCGATCACATTCTTCAGTGAGCCGCCAAGCTCGACGCCAATCACGTCGGCGTTGGTGTAAACGCGAAAGTATGGCGCCTGGAACAGCTCTTGTGCGCGCGCGAGGGATTCGGCGTGATGCCCTGCCATGGCGACCGCCGTTGGCTGTTCGCGCGCCACCTCCAGGGCGAAGCTCGGACCGGAAAGAAAGACTGCGCGCGCGCCTGCGGGTGACAACACAACGTCCTGTACCACTTCCGCCATGGTTTGCAGCGTGGTGGTCTCGATGCCTTTCGACGCGCTGACCATGAGCGCGTCCGGGCGGATCGATTGCGCGGCACGGCTGAGCACGTCGCGAACATGTTGTGCGGGTGTCACGTTGACGACGACGTTCGCGTCCCGCACCGCCCTGTCAATTGCCGTGGTCGCTTTTACGCGCGCATCCAGCCGAATGCCTTTCATGTACTTCGCGTTCTCATGCGCAGTATTGATCGCGTCTGCGACATCGGGCTCGAACGACCAGATGAGTACGTTGTTGCCTTTCTTCGCAAGCAGATTGGCGAGCGCGGTACCCCAGCTGCCCGCGCCCAGCACGCCGACCGAAGGGGGCCTGTTTTCACTGTTCACGAGCGACCGTTCCGCGCATGATCAGCCTCGCCTGTAAGCGGCGATTCGGCATAGAAACGGCATAACGCCATGAGTCGCTCGTGAACAGTGAAAGCAGGCCCCCATTAAAAACCGTGCTCCTCACCACG
>JBQTID010000214.1:0-9635 GCA_052389275.1 Gemmatimonadota bacterium
GCGCAGCGCACGGGCACCGAGCAGGAAGTACTCGAAGATCCCGATCGCAACACCTCGGGTCCGATTGCCGATGGTCGTCAGAGCCGTATCCATGAATCTTCGGAAGTCACTGTAGCGCGAAGCTTTACATTCCGCGCATGCTTGGGTAATATGCCGCCCCGTCGCCCGGGGATTTCGGGCGGGCAACCACACAATTTCCGTGCCGCACGACTAATGGACCGACTAACACTGGATCGGCTAGAGCAGTTGTTGGAACGCGCGCATGAGGTTCGCGTGCTCGTCGTCGGTGACATCATGCTCGACATTTATTTGCGTGGCGGCGCGTCACGCATTTCACCGGAGGCGCCGGTTCCGGTCGTGCGCGTGCTGGCGGAAGACCTGGCGCTGGGCGGCGCCGCGAACGTCGCGACCAACATCGTCGCGCTGGGCGCGGCATGCTCACTGGTCGGCTGTGTCGGCAGTGATTCGCCCGGCCGGGACCTGGTATCGGAGCTGACCAGCTGCGGTATCGACGCTTCCGGTATCGCGGCCATCACAGGGCGTGCGACCACTGTGAAAACGCGTGTCATGGTGCGCCACCAGCAGGTCGCGCGCTACGATCGCGAGTCGGATGAAGAGTTGAATGAAATGGAGGCGGACGAATTGGCGCGCGCGGTGCGCGTGCGAGTCGCTGACGTGGACGCAGTCGTACTGGAAGACTACAACAAGGGTGTGCTGGTGCCGGCGGTGATTCGCGCGACCATTGATGCGGCGCGCGCGGCCGGTAAGCCGGTCGTAGTTGACCCGAAGTTCCGGCATTTCTTCCAGTACCGCGGCGCAACCGTGTTCAAGCCGAATCTGCCTGAGCTGATCGCCGCAATGCGGGGCACCGCACAGCCCGAAGACAGTGCCTGGCTGCGGCACACGCGTGACGAGCTGGGCGCGGACAACCTGCTGGTCACGCTGGGCGAAGATGGTATGGCTCTTTTCACCAGCGACGACGAGTTTGTCCGCGTGCCGACGGTTGCGCGTTCGGTTTACGACGTATCGGGTGCGGGTGACACGGTTACGGCAGTCATGGCCGTCGCGCTCGGCGCGGGTGCGGATGTGATCGAAGCCGCTGTCCTCGCGAATCACGCAGCCGGCATCGAAGTCGGTAAGGCCGGGGTCGCGACCGTTTCACCGGATGAGCTGCGCGAAGTCGTGCGCGAACACCACGAATTGAGGACTTAATGGCGGATCTCCAGCGTGTTGAAACGGCCAACGCACCGGCTGCGATCGGACCGTACAGCCAGGCAATAGTCGCCAACGGATTTGTTTACACGGCGGGCCAGGTGCCATTGGATCCGGCAACCGGTCAGCTGATCCAGGGCGACATTGCGCAGCAGACGAAGCGTGTCATGCAGAGTCTTCAGGCAATCCTGGAAGCTGCCGGCGCGTCGTTGAAGACGGTGGTCAAGACCACGGTGTTTCTGCAGGACATGAATGACTTCGCGGCCATGAATGCGGTTTACGCGGAGTATTTCGGTGACCACAAACCTGCTCGATCGACCGTGCAGGCGGCCCGGCTGCCGAGGGATGTAAAAGTAGAAATCGAAGCGATCGCGCTGGTCTAACAGGTTGTCAGCTAGCTCGCCGCGGCAGAATCGATCAGACAAACAACCCGCAGCGCATTCTCGCGCAGCTCGAATCGCAGCGGTGGCCGCATGCGAAACGGCTCGCCATCCAATGCAATATCGATTGATCGTGACGAGCGAAGCGTCAGCCGCCGTGCTCGTACGACATCGAGCTTCTCATCGCCAGGCTCCAAGCCTCGTTTCAGATGGCGCATTAATCTGAGCGAAAGCGCGACCACCGCCCTGCGCGTTTCGGCGCGTCCCCAGACCGCTTCGAGGACGGCATCTTCGGCAACGGCGTAGCCAGGCTCTGGCAAGCGCAGACTGTTGCAGCCAATGCCGACCCATAACGCGGGTGTGCGCAGATTGCGCTGCTCGGTTGGCGTGCCGACCTCGATTCGCATCATGGGCAACTCTAAAAGGACACGCATCCCTGCCAGCCATATCGCGACCGCGCGAGGCAGCACGCGCTCGAGTCGGTCACGGTGCCGCAGCATGTGAGGATAAAATCCGCACGACGCGTTGTTGACGAACATGCAGTGATCGACGCTGCCCACGTGCACGGGCCGGATCAATCCGGCTTTCCAGGCGTGCGCAGCAGCAGCGATGGTCGGAATTCCGGAACGCGACGCAAAGTGATTGTGCGTGCCGAACGGAATCGGCAGCAGGGCGGCTTGCGCGCCGACCAGAGCGCTGGCCGCACTCGAAACGGTGCCATCACCGCCAGCCACACCGATAACGCCCGCGCCGCTATCAATGGCCACACGAATTGCGTCGCGCATGTGCGCTCCGTCCGTCACGTGCAACACCGGACGCGCGCCCACGACCTCGAATGCCTCCTCCACGGCCGCGTAATTCGCGCTTCCACGTCCGGCGTCGGGATTCAGGAAGATGGGCAGCTCTTTGTCCACGCAGCGAGCGAGGGCAACGGGTATGCCAGAGAGGCGGACCGTGTTATCTTTTCCCGCTATGAATACGCCACCATACATCTACGTAATGAAGGACTTGCGCAAGGTCGTAGCGCCGAACCGCGAGATTCTGAAAGGCATATGGCTGTCGTTCTTTCCGGGGGCGAAAATCGGTGTGGTTGGACCGAACGGCTCCGGTAAGAGCTCGCTGCTGCGCATCATGGCCGGCGTCGATACTGATTTTCAGGGCGAGGCATGGCCGGCGAAGGGCACTCGAATAGGTTATCTGGCACAGGAACCGCAACTCGACCCGCAGTTGAATGTGCGCGGCAATGTCGAAGCAGCGGTCAAACCTGTGCGCGATTTGATGCGTCGCTTCGATGAGATCAACGCAAGATTCGCCGAGCCGCTGTCGGATGATGAGATGACCGCGCTACTCGCCGAGCAGGCGAGCGTGCAGGATGCGATCGATGCGGCGGCTGCGTGGGATCTCGACCGCAAGATCGACATCGCGATGGAAGCGTTACGCTTGCCGGCGCCGGAGGCTGATGTCAACAACCTGTCAGGTGGCGAGCGACGCCGGATCGCGCTGTGTCGCGTTTTGCTCGAGCAGCCCGATCTGTTGCTGCTCGACGAGCCGACCAACCATCTCGACGCGGAATCGGTTGCCTGGCTGGAACGGCATCTTGCCGAGTTCAAGGGGACCATCGTCGCAGTCACGCACGATCGATATTTCCTCGATAACGTTGCGCAGTGGATTCTGGAGCTGGATCGGGGCGAAGGCTATCCGTACAAGGGCAATTACACCGAGTGGCTCGAGCAGAAGCAGGGTCGCCTTGCGAAGGAAGAAAAGCAGGCGTCGGCGCGCCAACGAACCCTGCAACGCGAGCTGGAGTGGATTCGCATGGCGCCACGCGCGCGGCACGCGAAAGGAAAAGCCCGCATCAGCGCGTATGAGCAGCTGGCCAATCAGGACATGCAGGAAACAGTCACGACCGCCGAAATCATCATTCCGACACCGCAGCGTTTGGGTGACGAGGTAATCATCGCCGCCGATCTCGCGAAAGCGTATGGCGATCAGCTGCTGTTCGACGACCTGACATTCGACTTGCCACGCGGCGGCATTGTCGGCGTAATCGGCCCCAATGGGGCGGGTAAGACAACGCTGTTCAGAATCATAACGGGGCAGCAGCAGCCGGATGGTGGCAGCCTGAAGATCGGCTCGACCGTGCAGCTCGCCTACGTCGATCAGTCACGAGATACACTGAATCCGGATGCGAGCATCTGGGAAGAGATCTCCGGCAAGCAGGATGAAATCGAGCTGGGGCGCGGCAGCAAGATCAACACACGCGCGTATTGTTCGTGGTTCGGCTTCAGGGGAACCGAGCAGCAGAAAAAGGTCGGCGTGTTGTCCGGCGGCGAGCGCAATCGTGTGCATCTCGCGAAATTGCTCAGGACCGGCGGTAATCTGATACTGCTGGACGAGCCGACCAACGATCTGGATGTCGATACCCTGCGCGCGCTCGAGGAGGCGCTGCTGAACTTCGCGGGCTGCGCGGTTGTCATCTCGCACGATCGCTGGTTCCTCGATCGTATCGCAACGCATATGCTGGCGTTCGAGGGTGATAGTCAGGTGGTCTGGTTCGAGGGCAATTATCAGGATTACGAGGCCGATCGCCGGCGCCGCCTGGGGGCCGAAGCGGAACAGCCACATCGCATTCATTATAAGAAGCTGATCCGCAAATGAATCGCGCGTTCAACCCTTGGCACGATCTGTCGCCCGGTGACAAGGTGCCGCACGAGCTGCAGGTCTTCATCGAGATCCCGCGCGGCAGCCGCAACAAATACGAGCTCGACAAGAAGTCCGGGCTGATCAAGTTCGACCGCTTGCTGTACAGCTCGGTCCATTACCCGGGCGACTACGGCTTTATTCCCCGAACCCTCGCCGACGATGACGATCCGCTTGATGTCGTCGTGATCACACATGAGGCGACGTTTCCGGGCTGCCTGATGGAAGTGCGGCCGCTGGGCGTATTCGAAATGCGCGATGACAAGGGGCTCGACGAAAAAATCCTGGGTGTGCCGCTGGAGGACCCGTTGCGTGCGGAGTACACGTCGCTGAAAAGCGTGCGCCCGCATTATCTACGCGAGGTTGAGCACTTTTTCGAGGTATATAAGGAGCTGGAGGGGAAGGTCACGGAAGTGATCGGCTGGGGCGACGTGGAGCGTGCGCATGAAGTGATCGCGGATTGCCTCGTGCGCTACAACACGATTAAGCCGATGTAGCTTTTTTGCGCGGGTACGCGTGAACGGCACGTGAAACCATATGACGCGTGTTGAAGCGCGCATGCCGGTGCGTGTGCGAGTGCGAGTGGAAGTTTGGGTCCATGTTCCCATGCTCCCATGCTCCCATGCTCCCATGCTCCCAAGCTCCCATGCTCCCAAACTTCCGGGGGTGGATCGGGTCTGGTGGCTCGAACGGTCTTCAAAACCGTCTTGCCCGGCTAAAACCCGGGCTGGTGGGTTCGATTCCCACACGCTCCCGCCAATACAGAACAGCGGTTCAGAAAGGCGGATCAAAACTGCGGTTCAAAGATGCGGTTCAGGAATGCGGCAAACCACGACAGTTGCTTCTCTGAAGCGCCTTTCTGAACCGCCTCTCTGAACCGACTCTCTGAACCGACTCTCTGAACCGCTGTTTTGCAGTTTGGTCCATTCGTTGCGGCACATGAATGCATGTACCGTCCGACCAAGCCGCTCTTCCAGGACCGTGCCGATGCGGGACGGCAACTCGCCACTCAGCTCAAACCATACGCGCGCCAGGAAGACGTCATCGTGCTGGCCCTGCCGCGCGGCGGCGTTCCGGTGGCCTACTAGGTCGCGCACTAGCTGAAGGTTCCGCTCGAAATCTTTCTGGTCCGCAAGCTCGGCGTGCCCGGTCACGAAGAGCTTGCGCTCGGCGCGATCGCGACGGGCGGCACCATAGTAGTCAACCGGGAAGTGAAGCAGCTGGTGCCTGACGCCGAGCGCATTATCAAACAGGTTGCCGCACGTGAAGAGCGTGAGATCGAGCGCCAGGAGCGCGCGTATCGTGGGGATCGGCCACATCCCGAGGTGCGCGACCGAACGGTGATTCTCATCGATGATGGGCTTGCAACCGGCGCGAGTATGCAGGCGGCGGTGGCGGCACTGCGTGCCCAGGAACCGAAGAAAATCGTGGTCGCGGTTCCGGTCGGTGCCAGCGAGACGTGCGACCTGCTGCGCACCAAGGCGGATGAGGTTGTTTGCGCCGAGACGCCGGACGCCTTTTACGCGGTCGGCTTGTGGTACGGTAACTTCTCCCAAACCACTGATGATGAAGTGCGAGCGCTGCTGCGCGCCGCAGAAATGGGATCGGCAGCGTGAGAGGGACTGCACACGTTGAAGAGAAAGCGGTCCATGTAACAGCGGACGACCTCGATTTGAACGCGGACCTGGCGATTCCGTCGGACGCGAAAGGGTTGGTCCTGTTCGCGCATGGCAGCGGCAGCGGCCGCAAGAGTCCGCGCAACCGGTTTGTGGCGGGCGAGCTGAATGATGCAGGCTTGGCCACGCTGCTTCTGGATTTGCTCACCCGGGACGAAGAGCGCATCGATGTGCAAACCGCGCATCTGCGCTTTGACATTGGTATGCTGGCCGAACGACTTGCCAAGGCTACTGACTGGGCGCGCGATCAAAAGGAGATCGGTAAGCTGCCGATCGGCTATTTCGGCGCGAGCACTGGCGCGGCCGCCGCGCTGGTAGCCGCGGCCGAACGCCCTGATGATGTTTCGGCGGTCGTGTCACGCGGCGGCCGGCCGGACCTGGCGGGTGCTGCGTTGCCGCGGGTGCGTGCGCCGACGCTGTTGCTCGTCGGCCAGCGGGATGAGCCCGTCATCGAAATGAACCGCACGGCACGGGCACAGCTGACGTGTAGAACCGAACTGGTGATCGTGCCCGGTGCAACGCATCTGTTCGAGGAGCCGGGCACTCTCGAGCAGGTCGCGGAGCTGGCGCGCGACTGGCTGCTTCATAACGCGGCGTCGAAGTAAAACAGCGCGGACCAGCCGCGCGGCGCGCGCAGACCGCGTGCAACATCGAAGCGAACGATGCCGTCCAGGAAACTTGCGCCCGCGCCGACCGAGACCAGCGGCTTGCCGCTACTGAGGTCTTCGCGTCCACCCGCCCACGCTGCATCACTGAAGCCGACCAGCCGTGCCGCCGGCAAACCGTAGCCGACCTCGGCGCGCCCTCGCCAGAAGGTTTCGCCACGCATGACAGCCGCCGCATATCCTCGCAATGTGCTCGCCCCGCCGATATACCAGATATGTTGCAATGGCGCGTTGACCGAGCTCGCACCCGCGGCACCTTCGAGCGCGCCGGCGAATGCGCCGGGCAGCGGAATACCAAGGCGCAGTGTCAGTGCAGCGCGGGCGAATTCGTGCGTGCCGACCGCACCATGACCATACAGATCACCGCCAATGCGGAAGCCGCCGGGATTGAGGCCGCGTGAGTAGCGGAGCGTGAGGTCGCCACCGTAACGCGTGCCTGCGTCTGCCGTAAGGTTTTCGCGGAACGCGAAATCGCCATTGAAGAGTCGACGCACGCTGAAGTCAGTCTGCTTTTCCGCGGCAATCTCTTTTTGCGCGAATATGCGGGCCGCGTACCAGCTCGAAGCGGAGCCGCTCGGGGCGGCCTTCAGCTCGACACCAAGTGTGCGGTAGTAGTCGGCATCGTCGCGTCCGAAGAACAGCGCGGACGCCGAATGTCCTGGCGTGAACGGTGATGTAAAGGGATCGAATCCGTTCAGCCTCCGATACGCGCCGAGCGTGACCGTGTGCTTCTGCTCGATCTTCTGCGCCGACAGCTCGAAGTTCGGATGCAGATCCGCGAAGCCGATGCGGGCGGTAGCAGCTGCACGGTATGCTCCGTAGTCGATGTCGCCGTGCGCGGCAATCGATATGCCTTCAACGCGGTTATAGCGCGAGCGTATGGGAGAGAACAGGCTTGCATCGATAACCGGCTTCGGCAGCAAAGGCGGGCCGCCTCCCAATTTTTCGATGCGCTCGCGCAGCTCGCGCAATTCGCTCTCCGACAGGAGCGTCTCGCCGGCCGCGAACATGTCGGCCGGCAGCTCGGGGCTATTCAACATCGCCGCAGTGTCGGCAGGCATCACGATCTGCCAGCGGGAGCTGTCGGCCTGCGCGCGGCGAACCGAATCGCGTGCCAGCAACTCGGTGGTCGTTATGCTGAACGGCTGCGCGCTGCCTTCGATTTCATAATTCGAGTATGTGCGCTCATACTGCATTGGCATGCGAATGGGCCCTGCGCGCACGCTCCCCTCGAACCGCAGAGCGCGCGGCAGCCACCATTTGAGATCATACAGCCCGTACTCGATCGTGACATGATCGACGCTGGCGGTGATCGGCTTAATGAAGCCGGGAATATCATCGTCTTCTTCTTCGAGATCGCGCGCAATGTCGATGTCGCGGGCCAGGCGAAATGCCGCCTGCACGATGGCGTGCGTTTCCGCCTCCAGCCAGAATGAGCCGCTGATGTTGCGCGGATCTGTGCTACGAGGAACGATCTCCAGTTCGACCAGTCGCACAACCCGACCGTCAGGCAGTTGAATCGATGTAGTGCCACCGGTTCGGTAACGGTAGTAGCGTTCGGCGCCGGCAGCGAATGGGTGACGCACGAACTCGTTCTCCTCCCAGCCGATCAGCAAACGATTGTCGGCAGGATCAAACGCGAGGTGTGGCATGAATGAGGCGAGATCGGCCGGCAGCCGCACGCCCTTGATCGCGACGGGAATTGCTTCGCGCGCGCCCAGCACCTCGATGCGGCCCGGACCGTCACGCGTCCAGTCCAGACGAGCCGCCACCTCACGACGGAACAGCAGGCGATCACGCCGAAAGCCGCGCAATCCCACCGACATGCGCTCCTTTGAGAGCGCCCTATAACGCTCGACCGATAGATCCGCAATCTGGCGCCGTTCGCGCGCAAGCCTTACATGATCTGCGGCCGCGGCGTCCAGATACGCTGCGGTTGGAACGGAGCCTGCACGCTGCGCGCGCGATTCCGGCGCGATGGTGAGCGCGAAAACGATTATCAGGGCGAGGCGAATCATTTGAACTCCAGGGGCACGACCATCATACGTAGCGGCAGGCGCGCGGGTTTCCGTTGAGCACGCAGCTCAGCCTGATTTTGATCGTCGGCGCCGCGTATCTCGCCGCCCACGTTCTGTTCGAGTGGATTGCGCGCCGCTACCGCATTGTGTCCGGCGCGGAATATTTGATCCTCGGAATCCTGTTGGGCCCTCAAGTCTCGGGCTTCATGAGCGCGGCCGTCGTGGCCAGCTTCGCGCCCGTCATGACGCTCGCGCTGGGCTGGACCGGCGCGGCGCTCGGCATGAACTTCTACCTGCCACGCTTAATGCGGATTTCCGGTCATACTTATACGATCGCTGTTGTCGAAGCTGTACTGACGTTTCTGTTCGTTTCGGCGGTCATGGTTGTGGCATTCTCCTGGGCGTTCGACATGAGCTACCAGCGGGTGATTCTGCCGGCGGTCTCGCTGGGCGCAATAGGCACCGCGACTGCATCGTCGGCAGTGAGCTTGATGGCGGGCGAAGCCCCGCATCCGGTCGTGCAGCAGCTCGAGGTTCCAGCGCTGGTCGATGGCGCCATCGCACTCATCGGGTTAGGCATTCTGCGTTGTGTCGGGCCTATCGACGTATCGGTCGGCGCGCGCCCACTGACACCGACTGAATGGGTCGCTATCACCATCGGTATTGGCGTGATCGGCGGCTCGCTCTTCCACCTGTTTCTCGGACGCGAGCGAAACCCCGATCGTTTGTTCATTGCAATGGCCGGCGCCATCATCCTCGCGAGTGGCGCCGCGTCATACCTCCGTCTTTCGCCGCTCATGTCCGCTCTTTTGATCGGTGCGATTCTCGCTAACACGTCTGGAAGCCGCGACGAATTGCAGCGTTTGATGTCGACGGTGGAAAAACCACTTTATTTCGTCCTGCTTCTACTGGCCGGCGCAGCGTGGCATCCCAGTCGCTTCGATTGGTTCTTGCCGGTCGGTCTTTATGTGTTCGTGCGGCTTG
>JBQTID010000215.1:0-3411 GCA_052389275.1 Gemmatimonadota bacterium
GAGCGCACGGTTCACATCCGTGAGGTCGTAGGTTCGAGTCCTACTGCGACCATAGCGCCGCCGTCATTCTCATGACGTGCGGCGTTTTCATTTCCTTACTGACGGAACTATGGACTTCACATAGTACCGGATGTATACTAAACGGGACTAACAGAATGGCTTGGTTCCGTTTAGGTGCTGCTTGCCCGGGAAATCGATTCCTCAGACCTGGACCTACAATCCCACGCTGGACGCGCCGCCGAAGTATAGGCGTGCTTGTCGTTATGATGCATTTCTCCCCGATCCGCTGCACCAGCTCTCGATTCGGCTGGAATCATCCGTAGCCGGCCTGGTCTCAGATGCAGAATCGAGAATTCTGGAGCTGAACAGCAAGGCTCGCCCGGCGCTGGCACCAATGGCGAGGCTTCTGTTACGGACGGAATCGATTGCTTCGTCCAAAGTCGAGGGTATGCAGGTCGGTGCAAGGGAATTAGCGCGAGCGGAGGCACGGGTCGAAGCCGGCGGGAAAGTCAGCGACACGGCCGCTGAAATTCTCGCGAACATCGATGCGATGGAGTTGGCCATCGAAGAAGCGGCCTCCACCGAACGATTCGGCATTGCGGACATCAACGCGATTCATGCGCGTCTGATGCGCGATGTTTCCAGCACGATGCGAACGGGAACCATACGCACGGTCCAGAACTGGATCGGCGGCAACCACTACAATCCGTGCGGGGCCGATTTTGTGCCACCTCCGCCGGAGCATGTCAAGGAGCTGCTGGAAGATCTCTGCGACGCGATCAATGATGATTTGCTGCCGCCTGTGGTGCAGGCAGCGCTGGTTCACGCGCAGTTCGAGACGATTCACCCATTCGACGATGGCAACGGCCGCACTGGCCGAGCGCTCATACATGTCGTACTGCGACGCCGCGGTCTTTCGACGTCGTACGTGCCGCCGATCAGCGTAGTTCTGGCCGGCGCACGTGATCGCTACATCAGCGGACTGACAACGTTTCGCCATGAGAGCGTTGAGCCATGGCTCGAGTATTTTGCCGGGGTGGCGAGTCGCGCTGCGCAGCTGGCTTCGAGGTACGTCGCCCAGGTAGAGCGACTGGTTGAGAACTGGCGCGCAATGCTCGCGGCAACGACGTCGCCGCCGCGCGCTGATGCTGTGGCGTGGTCGCTAATCGAAATGTTACCAGCTTGTCCAACCATTAGCGGACCGGTTGCGGTGGCGAAGTCGAACAGGTCACGCGGCAAAACCTATGAAGCGCTGCAGATTCTCGAGGACACGGGAATCTTGATTCCTTTGACAACCGCGAAACGAAACAAGGCGTGGGAGCCGGCCGGATTGCTGGATCTCATCGCAGAGATGGGGTAGCGCACCTTGCTTTTTCCTGGTCCGACCCTATATTGGTCCGCGTGACCCTATTTAGGGCCAAGTGACCCAAAGAGGTGCGGCATGCTCTACCAGCTCGATCACATACTCGGTTCACTGAGCAAAGTGCAGCTACTGCGCGCCGTTCTGCCACTTACCACGCCGTTCACCGGACGAGAGGCTCAGCGCCTGGGTCGCATTCGCAGCACCGGGGGGGCGCAGAAGGCGCTGGAAGAGTTGAGCGACCTCAACCTGATAACTCGCGTTCAAGCAGGTTCCGCTCATGTGTACGAGGTCAATACCACTCATCATCTCTACAGCGCCCTGCTGCAGCTTTTCCGTGATGAAGAGAAGTTGATAGGCGACGTCGTTTCGGAGATCACTGGTTCTTTGGAGGAAGCTGGTCTACACAGCCAGCTGGTCAGCGTGGTTGTGTTCGGCAGCGTTGCGCGCGGGCGGACGCATTCGAGGAGCGATGTCGACCTGCTCGTCGTGGTGCAGAGAAAGAGTTCCGTCGCCAAAGTATCGCAAGCTATTGGTTCGCACACCCGACGGCTGCGGAATCGGTACGGGGTGGCGCTTTCGCCCTACGTAATACCTCGTGACGAGCTATTGGCCCGCTACCGCGCCGGCGACCCGCTGCTGCAAGATATTATGGCTTCGGGAAGAACGCTCGTCGGAGAACCTGTTTCCGAGCTTTTCGGTGCTGCGTGAAGCTCGGTAAGACAAGCAGGCATGACCGCAGCTTGGCACCAAAATATTACGCGATCGCGTCTGCATTGCTGAGGACCGCGCGGGATCTCAACACATTGGGAGAGCTGAAGTACGGTAATGGGCTCGCGATCGTTACGATTCATGCCGCGATAGCGTATTGCGATGCCCTGTGCATAGCTTATCGCGAAATCAAGTCCAGTGACGGCGATCACGGCCGAGCGGTGGACGCGCTCGCGCACGCATTGGGCGCGCGCGCCTACGAGAAGCAGCTCGACAGGCTTGCTGCAATCCTCGATGCAAAAACGCACGCCTCGTACAGCGGTAATTACTACACGCTGGAAGAGGCACGTCTCCTATTAAAGCAAACCGAATTGTTTGCTGCATGGGCAGAGGGTCTTTACAACAACCGGCCTGCGTAACAGGAGAAATCTAGTGGCGCTGCATCCGTCATTTCCCAGATCGCCATACGCCGAGCTGATCCCCGAGCAGCGCTGGTTTCCCGCTGACGAAGACCTGCGCGCGTCTGCGTACGAGAAGCTGCTGCCGCCGCTCGTGGCCAAGATCCGCAAGGAAGTCCACGCCTGGAGAAAGAGCGGGTATGCGGGTGCTTCCGCGACCTCGGTCGCTCTGCTCAAGTGGTGGTTCGAACAGGAGCATCTGCTCGAGAATGCCAACGGTTCGCTCAGCGAGTTCCGCTACTACTTCGCGCAGCGCGAAGCCGTCGAGACGGTCATCTGGATGTATGACGTGCGCAAGGCGCGCGACAAGTTCGACCTGCTGCGCTTCGATGCCTCCGGTGCCGTGTCCGCCGGTATGTTTCCCGAGGATTGGCCGCGCTACGTCGTCAAAATGGCAACCGGCGCCGGCAAGACCAAGGTGCTGTCCCTGCTCATAGCCTGGAGCTTCTATCATCGATTGTGCGAAGCAGGGTCGGAGCTAGCGCGCAACTTCCTCGTGATTGCGCCCAACATCATCGTGCTCGACCGTCTGCGCGCCGACTTTGACGGTCTAAGGATTTTCTTCAACGATCCGATCTTGCCGCCGAATGGGCATGAAGCGCGCAACTGGCAGGATGACTTTCAGCTCACGGTGCATCTTCAGGATGACGTGCGCGTTGTCCGCGAAACCGGCAACATTTTCCTCACGAATGTGCACCGCGTATTTCTGAACGAAGTCCCCGAGCCGTCTCTCGATGACGACGACGTGAGCGACTACTTCCTCGGTCCATTCGGTGACACGCCTTCCGGCAAGACCACGGACGGGCGAACAGATCTCGGTGAGATCATTCGCGAAGTCGATGAGCTGGCCGTCTTCAATGACGAAGCGCATCACATTCACAA
>JBQTID010000216.1:0-4243 GCA_052389275.1 Gemmatimonadota bacterium
CCCGTCTACGCCACGCGCGCGAAATGCCACGTGTCGCATATCGTCTGCGACACCGGCAGTTGGGAACAGAAGGTCGCGCAGTCACTGGAAGGGATGGATAACGTCGTCGCATATGTAAAGAATGACCGGCAGCCCGGCTTCTCGATTCCCTACACGGTCGACGGCGATCAACGCGAGTACTATCCAGATTTCATTGCGCGCATCGATGACGGTCATGGAACAGACGACCTGCTGAACGTGATCATCGAGGTTACCGGCGAAATGAAGAAAGAGAAGGAAGCTAAGGTGGCGACGGCGCAGCATCTGTGGGTGCCGGCCGTCAACAACCATGGCGGTTTCGGGCGCTGGGCATTCGTCCAGATCACCGATCCGTGGCGCACCAAGACGTTGCTGCGTGACGCGCTGCAAGCGACGGCCGTCGGCCACTTTTTCGCTGGACAGATATAGCAGCTGCCCACATTGGGAGATTGAATTGACGGAGATTGCGCTCACCCAGACCGAGGCAGACGCGCTATTGGCAATGGAGAAACATCGGGTTGACGAAACAACCTATGACTACCCAAGCCTGGGCGGAGCCCTCAGGATCCCGCTCCAAAGCGCCGACAAGCGGGAAGCTTTCATGTTGGACATAACCCGAAGCCAGATTAACCTTGTGAAGGGCACGTATCAGAATCGGGGCCGAGGGGTCGTGATTCTGGCTCGCCTCGATTTCGGCGGTGCTCCGCACAGAAATCCGAACGGGGATGAGATACAATGCCCTCACCTGCATCTTTATCGAGAAGGGTACGGGGACCGTTGGGCGGTTGCGCTTCCCGTAAGCCAGTTCACGGATCCCACAAACCCGTCACGGCTGCTAACAGAGTTTATGCGGTTCGTGAATATCGTAAGTGCGCCTGAATTGCGGAGTGATCTCTTCACGTGATTGACGAAATCAGCGCATTGCTCGATCAGTACTCGCGATGGTTGCGCGACAAGAATGTATTGCGGGAGGTTAACGATCGCTATGTCGAAATCACGACGCCCTATCTGGATCGTCACAACGACTACACTCAAATCTACGTCCGCAAAGAGAACGGAGCCTTTCTGTTAACGGATGGTGGCGACACAATTCAGGATCTTCGTTCTTCCGGTTGCGATCTTGAAACAAAGAAGCGAAAGGACCTCTTGACCGCCACGCTCAACGGCTTCGGTATCCAGCGGGAGGGTGACGCACTCGTTGTCCGGGCAACCGCACAGAGCTTCCCCGTTCGAAAGCACAACCTCGTTCAGGCCATGCTCGCCGTGAATGACCTGTTTTACCTCGCTGTCCCTGTGGTCGCGAGTCTGTTTCTTGAGGACGTCATGGCATGGTTTGAACTCCATGACATCAGGTACACACCGAACGTTAAGTTCACCGGCAAGAGCGGGTATGATCATACATTCGACTTCGTCGTACCGGCATCGCGTCGTGCGCCTGAAAGGCCGGTCAGGGCGGTGAACCGGCCAAGCCGCGATCTGGCGGAATCGCTTGCGTTTTCGTGGGTAGACACACGCGAGGTGCGGCCGCCAACTTCGCGGTTTTACGCGTTTCTGAATGATGAAGAACGTCGCCCGCCGCCATCAATTCTGGACGCCCTCAAGAATTACGAGATCATCCCAATCATCTGGGGTGATCGTGACGCATTCCGGAATGAGCTCGCTGCTTAGCCTTGAACGCAGCGCAATTTCTCGCATACCCATAACGAAGACTCAAACAGCCATGGCAAAACGGCCGCCGAAGGCGAAATCTCGGGGAAAAACCCTTAAGGCCACGCAAGTGGAAGCGATCAAGCACAAGGAAGGGCGCGTGAACATCCCGACGCACGAGCTGCGCGATTTCGTGCGCGAGGAAGAAACCACGCCGGCGACGCTGCTGTATCCGCGCGATCCGTCGCTCGATCCGCAGCTGGTTTGGAAGGGCAAGGACGAGCAGGACCGCCAAGACCTCGCCGTGCCGGTCGTACCGATCTACATCCAGGAGAAAATCCATCCGCAGGCGCTGGTTGAGAATCTGCGCGACACCGCGAAGCAAGGTGAGGTGGAGCCGGAGCTCTCGCTGTTTGCTGATTTCAACGGCCTCGACAACGATTTTGACAAGAAAGTCGACTTCTATCATCACGAGGGTCACTGGTCGAACCGGATGATTCTCGGCGATTCATTGCTGGTAATGGGGAGTCTCGCGGAAAAGGAAGGATTGAAGGGGAAGGTGCAGTGCATCTACTTCGATCCGCCCTACGGCATCAAGTTCGGCTCGAACTGGCAGGTGAGCACGCGGAAGCGAGATGTAAAAGATGGGAAGGTGGATCACGCAAGCCGAGAACCGGAAGTTGTAAAAGCTTTTCGTGATATCTGGCGGTTAGGGATCCATTCTTACCTTTCGTTTATGCGTGACAGGCTCGCATTGGCGCGCGAGCTTCTTACTGAATCCGGCAGCATGTTCGTCCAGATCGGTGAGGAGAACCTTCATCTGATGCGATCCCTGTTAGATGAGGTTTTCGGTCGTGAGAATTCGGTTGCAGTAATACCGTTCCGAAAGAAGACGATGCCGCTTGGCGCAAGGTATTTGGAGAACGTCGGCGATTTCATTCTATGGTATGCCAAGAGCGTGGATCATTTAAAGTTCAGGAGACCGTTTACAGAAAAAACGATCGAGGGCGATGCTCATTGGAATCGGATTGAGATGTCGGACGGACTGCGTCGAGAGATGACGTCGGAAGAGGTCGCGTCACATAAGCTCTTGCCGCAGGGTGCCGAACCGTACCAGTTGATATCTTTGTATCCGGCCGGTTTCAATGAAGGCGGCATCTTTAGCGTGCGATTTCAGAATCGTGTATACCAGCCTCCTTCAGGAAAGAGCTGGGGAACGTCTCCCGAAGGTTTTCAAACGCTCATCGCGGCAAACCGGATTGAGCCGTACAAGGCGGGCGAGACACTCCGGTATATTCTCAAGCATAGTGACTACAGCGTTTCACCTTTGACGACTTTTTGGCCCGATACCTCGGCGCCGACGGACATGGTCTATGTGGTCCAAACGAATACTCGAGTTGTTGAGCGCTGTATCCTCATGGCGACCGACCCCGGTGACCTCGTCCTCGACCCAACCTGCGGCTCGGGCACTACCGCGTACGTCGCCGAGCAGTGGGGCCGCCGCTGGATCACGATCGACACCAGCCGCGTCGCATTGGCACTCGCTCGCACGCGCCTGATGACCGCGAAGTACCCGTACTATCTAATGGCGGACTCGCCGGAAGGCGTCGCGAAGGAAACGGAGATCACGGGCCGAATCCCGCCGTCGTACAAAACGGATGGCGACATCCGCAAAGGCTTTGTCTACAAGCGCGTGCCGCACGTTACGCTCAAATCGATCGCCAATAATCCGGACATCAGGGAAGGCATGACACGCGCGGAGATCGACGCCGCGATCGCGCGCCACGCCGACACCGAGCTGCTCTACGATAAGCCGTACGAGGACAACAAGCGTATCCGCGTGACCGGGCCGTTCACGGTCGAGTCGCTTTCACCGCACCGCATGGTCGCGGCCGATGAAGAGCGGCCGGCCAGCGAAGTCGAAGGGCAGCGCGCCTCGCCGCCGGCGCAGTTCGAGACCATGATCGTCGACAACCTGCGCAAGGCGGGTGTGCAGAACACGAAAAAGGGCGAGCGGCTTATGTTCGCCTCACTGGACATTCACGCAGGCACCTGGATCCACGCGAGCGGCACGTACGAAGACGCCGGTGGCAAGACGCGCCGCGTCGCCATCTCGATCGGGCCCGAGCACGGCACGGTCGGTCCGACGCAAGTCAAGGAAGCGGCCAAGGAAGCAGTGCAGGGCATCGGCCACGACACGCTGGTCATCTGCGGCTTCGCCTTCGATCCGCACGTGAGCGAGGAAGTCAAGCGCTACGGCAATCTGACCGTGCTGCCGACGCGCATGAATCCGGACCTGTCGATGGGCGACGAGCTGCTCAAGAAGACCGGTGCCGGCAACTTGTTCATGGTGTTCGGCGAGCCGGATCTAAAGGTGAAGAAGACGAAGGACGGGAAAGTCATCGTCGAAATACTAGGCTTGGATGTCTATGACCCGACCACAGGCGATATCCGCTCAGCGAGCACCAACGACATTGCGTGCTGGCTCATAGACACCATGTACAACGGCGAGAGCTTTTTCGTCAGGCATGCGTATTTCACGGGCGCGGACGAGCCGTACGAGAAGCTCCAGCGCGCC
>JBQTID010000217.1:0-8685 GCA_052389275.1 Gemmatimonadota bacterium
TAGGTGTCCGCTCAGCGCTCTCGCCACTTTTCTGCGTTCCCTTAAGTCCGTACACGCAAACGTTAACGTGAACGTGAACGTCCGTTAAAAAGGAAAATGGCAGAAACGCACGCTATAGCACATCCACCGACCGCTACCGGTCTGAACACCTTCAAGCTCGGCTTCTGGGTATTCCTCGGGTCGGAGTGTCTGTTCTTCGGGTCGTTCATCGCGACCTACATGACCTACAAGAACGAGAGCGTCGTAGGACCGTATCCGGCTGATGTTCTCGACATTCCGTTGACATCCATCAGCACGTTCGTGCTGCTGATGAGCTCGCTCGCGATGGTGCTTGCGCTGGACGGTGTGCAGCGCGGCAAGCGCGCGCTTGCGCAATGGTCGCTGCTCGCGGTGATTCTGCTGGGCGCGACCTTCCTGGGTTTTCAGGCGTACGAGTTCACCGAGTTCTATCACAAGGGATTACAGCTTCAGACGAACCTGTTCGGCTCGACGTTTTTCGTGCTGACCGGTTTCCATGGAGCGCACGTCACGATCGGTGTGATCTGGCTGCTCGTGCTGTGGCTGGAGCTGCTGAAGGGTAACATGCCGCCGGCTCGCTCGTTGACGGTGGAGATCGCCGGGCTTTACTGGCACTTCGTCGACATTGTCTGGATCGTGATCTTTACGCTCGTTTACCTGCTGCAATAGGCGAATGATGGCAGACACGCCCGCACACGCGCATGAGACCGCTCACGCGGAGGCCCATTCGGGTCACCCGACGTGGAAGACGTACGTCGTCATTGGAGCCATTCTAACCGTAATCACGGCAATCGAGGTCGCGATCTTCTACATCCCGGCGCTCGAAAACGTGATCACCCCGACGCTGCTGGTGCTCTCGGGCGCGAAGTTCCTGATTGTAGTCCTGTTCTACATGCACCTGAAATTCGACAATCCGATTTTTGGACGTGTATTCTGGGCGCCCTTCTTCCTCGCAGTGCTGGTGATACTCGGCATGATCATCCTGTTCAAGGTGCTGCCGAAGTACCAATTCTAGGAGCATGATTGCAGTAATCGCCCTTCACGGCGAAACCGGTTTCTCATGGACGCGCTGGTCGATGCACCCGAGCACGGTGATCGGCAGCGCGTTGTTCCTGTTGCTGTATTTCATGGCTATCGGGCCGTGGCGCATGAAGTACAACTGGGGCAGGCTGCCGCCCATCTGGCAGCCGATCAGCTTTGTCACCGGCGTGGTCGTGCTGCTGCTGTCATTGAATGGACCGCTGCACGAGCTCGGCGATCTCTACCTGTTCAGCGCGCACATGGTGCAGCACCTGCTGATCACGCTCGTGATGCCGCCGCTGCTGCTGGCGGGCTGCCCGGACTGGCTGCTGAGGGTGCTGATACGGCGGACCGTGGGTTTTGGCGTCGCGCGCGCACTCACGCAGCCGCTGATCGCGTTCGCCATTTACAACGCGGTGCTGGTCGGCTGGCATATGCCGCTGTTCTATAACTGGGCGCTCGAGAATCACAACGTCCACATCTTACAGCATCTGATGTTCATGACATCGGCGACGCTGATGTGGTGGCCGGTTGCGGATCCGCTGCCCGAGCTGCAGCGAATGCATGGGCCGGTGCGTATGCTCTACCTGTTCGCGCTCAGCATTCCAATGGCTGTGATCTCGGCTCTGATCACGTTGTCGGATGAGGTGCTTTACGGCTGGTACGGCAACGCGCCGCGCATCTTCGACCTCAATGCGCTCGATGACCAGCAGCTCGGCGGTGTGATCATGTGGGTGCCGGGCATGCTCGTCTTCTGGGTGGCGATCAGCATTATTTTCTATAAGTGGGCGACCAGTGAGAACCGCGAGGAGGCCGCGGAGCGGGACCGCCTCGCTCGGCTATCGAGCACTAACGGACTCTGAAGCGGCTGCGCTTCATTCAACGCAGAGGAGGCCGCGAGACAAACCCATCGGAGCAGATCGATTGTATTGCAGACAGGCTTGTCTTTTCCGGTTGCGCTGACGAGCAGGTTGAAAAAAGTCCTGCCGCTCTGCTGGGGCGGAAGACTGCTCTAGCAGGTTGCTGAAAGACGGGCTGACATGGGTGAAGGCAGGGCGCTACGCAGACCGTCGCGGTTTTACAGCGTACTCTGCATAAACTGCTGGGCAACCGGACCGCTCGAACCACAGGTTTATGCAGGATACGCTGTAAAACCCGCACGGTCTGCGTAGCGCCCTGCCTTCACCCAAACCACCCGCCCGTTTTTCAGCAACCTGCTAGGACTGATCCTCGAGCGCGCGGCCCCTGACTCTCGTGTATTGTCTCCTTACGGAAGCAGCCAGCTATAGAAGATCAGGCCGACCAGAAACAAGCCGAGCAAGATACCGAAGTACGCTCGCGCTTGCAGCGTCGATCTGCCGATCAGCACGGCCACGACAATGCCGATAATACCGAATGCGAGAAAATGCATGAGAGTGAAAACCAGCACGCGCGCGGTTGCCGGCAGAGCAGTGGTAAATGAGAAGACGAGGCCGCTCATGTAGGCGGGTGTAGCGAGAGGCTGATCTTTCACGACGTCGACTACGAGAAACCAGACGGCTACAACTATGGCGGCGAACAGACCGGCAGTAAAACCACGCATCACGGTTGTCTTCATGCCTCAGCCCATCTTGTCGACTACCATCAGCAGCAGAATAACCGGCAGATAGATGATCGAGCCGGTAAAAACACGCCATGCCAGCCGTTCGTTCGGCTTGCGCAACATGCCGCTCGCGAGGATCAGAAAGGCTGCGCCGAGTATGATCGCGCCAGTCAGGTAAACATCACCCGCCATGCCGAAAGTGGCGGGCAAAACGCTGATGGGAATCAACGCGGCTGCAAACAACAAGGAATGTCGCGCCGCGCGCCGGCCGGTAGCATCGACCACCGTCAGCATCTGAAATCCGGCGCGGCCGTAATCTTCACGATAGATCCAGGCCAGCGCGTAAAAATGCGGCATCTGCCACGCAAACATGAGCGCAAAGAGCGCCCATGCGCCCGCGCTCACCGGCTGTCCGGTTGCAGTCCAGCCCGCAAGAATCGGCAATGCGCCCGGCACCGCGCCGATCAGTGTCGACGCCCATGTCTTCTTCTTGAGCGGAGTATAAACGAATACGTAGCTGCTCAGACTCAGCAGCACGACCAGCGTGGTGACCAGATTGACGAAGGCAATCAGATACAGCAGACCCACTGCCGAGATCGCCCACGCGAACACGGCCGCTTCGTTGCTGTTCAGGCGGCCCGAGGGCAGCGGACGCCTGGCCGTGCGACGCATCTGCGCGTCGGCATCGCGCTCGAACCATTGATTGAGCGCATTCGTGCCGCTGGCCGCTAGCGCGGTGCCGACCAGCAAGTGAAGAAACAGCGGCAGCTGAAACGCGCCGGGCGATGCCAGATAGAAGCCGGCCGCAGCCGTAACCAAAACCAGACGGGTGATCCCGGGCTTGGTCAGCTCGTAGAAAGCGGCGATGCGGTCCAGCAGCGATGATCGCATGGGTGTATAGGAAGATAGCGGCCGCGGGCCGGTTAGAAAGATCGGCGTCAGGGCGCTCCGGACGCGACACCATAAGGTGGCAGTGACGCGGCCTCGGAGCTTTTGCAAACGCGTACCGCGCAATACTTGAATTCCGGAATTTTGCCGAACGGGTCGAGCGCCGGATTGGTCAGCAAATTGGCCGCGGCCTCGACAAATGCAAAGGGCATGAACACCGCGTTGCGCGGAATGCCGGTATCGCGACGCGCAACAGCGCTGACCGTACCGCGCCGCGATTCAACAGTCACGTAATCGCCGGACTTCACGTCGAGGCGATTCATATCATCCGGATGCAGGCTGACCGTTGCGATCGGCTCGAGTGCATCCAGCACGGCAGCCCGCCGCGTCATCGATCCGGTATGCCAATGCTCGAGCAGGCGGCCCGTGATCAGGACGAATGGATAATCCTGATCGGGCAACTCCTGCGCGCGGCTGAAGTCAGCGGGCACCAGGGTCGCGCGCCCATCACGGGTTGGAAAGCGATCGATGAAGATGACTTCATCACCAGGATCGCCTTCATGCAGGCACGGATACGTTACCGAGTGCTCGCGCTCCAGCCGTTCCCAGGTAATGCCGGCAACGCTGGGCACCGCCTTGCGAATCTCCTCCCACACATCCGCCGGACCCGAGTACAGCCATGGCTGTCCCAGCCGGCGCGCGATTTCCTGAATCAGCGAGAGATCCTGCCGCACATTCGGCGGCGGCTCGAGCGCCTGCCGGCCGAGCTGCACGCGGCGATCGGTGTTGGTGAATGTGCCGGTCTTTTCAGGAAACGCGGATGCCGGAAGCATGACATCGGCGAACGAAGCGGTTTCCGTGAGAAAGAGATCCTGCACGACGAGCCAGTCGAGACTGGCCAGCGCTTCACGCGCGTGCTCGAGGTCGGGATCCGACATCGCGGGATTCTCACCCATGATGTACATGCCGCGCACCTGCTTCGCGATTGCGGCATTCATGATCTCGACTACGGTCAGCCCTTTCTTCGGATGGATCCTGGCGTTCCACAGCCCCTCATAGAAGCCGCGGTGCTCGGCATCCTCGACCGAGCGATAATCCGGAAACACCATCGGAATCAGACCCATGTCCGACGCGCCCTGGACATTGTTCTGCCCGCGCAGCGGATGCAGGCCGGTGCCGCGCCGGCCGATCTGGCCGGTGAGCAAGGCAAGCGCGATCAGGCAGCGCGCGTTGTCGGTGCCGTGCACGTGCTGCGAGATGCCCATGCCCCAGAAGATCATCGAGGCTTGGGACGTCGCGTAAAGGCGCGCTACCTCGCGAATCGTGGCGGCCTCGATCCCGCAGATCGGCGCCATGCGCTCCGGCGTGTAGTGCAGGATATGGCGCCTGAACTCGTCGTAACCGTTCGTGCGCACTGCTACGAACTGCTCATTGACGAGCTCTTCTTCCACGATCGTGCAGAGCATGGCGTTGAGCAGCGCGACATCGGTATCGGGGTGAAACTGGAGGTAATACGAGGCAAGGCGTGAGAGCTCGGTCGCGCGCGGATCCATCAGGATTAGCTTCGCGCCGCGCTCGATCGCGTTCTTCATGAACGTAGCCGCAACCGGATGGTTTACCGTCGGGTTCGCGCCGATGATGATGAAGACTTCGCAATGCTGAACGTCCGCGACCTGATTGGACACCGCTCCGCTATTCAGTCCCTCCATGAGCGCGGCAACCGATGACGCGTGGCACAGACGCGTGCAGTGATCCACGTTGTTGGTGCCGAAGCCACAGCGCACCAGCTTCTGGAACAGGTAGGCTTCTTCGTTGCTGCCTTTCGCGGAGCCGAAACCGGCGAGCGCGTTGCCGCCATACTCATCGCGAATCTGCTTCAGACCGGCCGCGGCCAGCTCGAGAGCTTCCTCCCATGTCGCCTCGCGGAACGCGAATAGCGGGTTGGACGGGTCCACCAGGTTATGCGCGTCTTTCGGCACACCCTCCCGGCGGATCAACGGAGTCATGAGACGCTGCGGATGGTGCACGTAGTCGAAGCCGAAGCGGCCTTTGACGCACAGCCGGCCGTGATTCGAAGGGCCGTCGCGCCCCATTACGCGCAGGACGCGATTGTCACGCACGTGGTAAGTGGTCTGGCAGCCGACGCCACAGTACGGGCAAAGCGATGGCACCGCCTGGTCGGCGTCCTCGGCGCGATAGCTCTGCACATCAATGGGTTTGATCATACGTAGCTCGGCAACTTGGGCAGAATTGCGCCGGTCGGGCACGCTTGCACGCATTCCCCGCAGGCAACGCAGGTCGAAGCACCCATCGCATCGTCCAGGTCGAACACCGGCAACGCGTGCGCGCCGCGATAAGCATAACCAATCACATCGTTGACTTGCACTTCACGGCAGGCGCGCACGCAGCGCGTGCACTGAATACATGCATCGAGATGGACCTGTATGCCCGGGTGTGATACGTCGGGCGCCGGCTGCGCGCGCATCTCGAAGCGCGGCGTTCGCACGTCCAGCTGCTCGGCCCACAGTATCAGCTCGGAATCGGACCGATACTGCGCTGAGCTGGACGCATCGGCCATCAGCAGCTCGAGCACGATCCTTTGAGAATGCCGCGCGCGCTCATTCGTGCTGAATACTTCCATGCCATCGGTCGGCTTGCGGGCGCAGGACGGTGCCAGCACACGCTCGCCCTTGATCTCGACTACACATGCGCGGCAATTGCCGTCTGGCCGCATCCCTTCCGTGTAGCAGAGGTGCGGGATCGCGACGCCGTTGCGCTCGGCGGCTTGAAGAATGGTTTCACCGTCATGCGCGCTTACTTCTGCGCCATCCAGCCTGAAGGTGATGGCCATTACGCGAGCTCCTGCGGAAAAAAGCGTTCCACGCAACGGACGGGATTTGGTGCGGCCTGGCCGAGCCCGCAGATCGACGCATCCGCCATCGCGACACCGACATCATTCAACAGCGGCAAATCCCATTTCGACTTCTGCATCATGATGACTGACTTTGCCGTGCCTGCGCGGCAGGGGGTGCACTTGCCGCACGACTCATGTGCGAAGAACTGCATTAGGTTGAGCGCCGCATTCTTTGCGCTGTCGTGGCTCGAAAGCACGACGATCGCCGCGCTGCCAATGAAGCAGCCATATTGCGCCAACACATCGAAATCGAGCGGCTCGTCCGCGAGCGAGGCCGGCAGAATGCCGCCTGATGCGCCGCCTGGCAGGAACCCATACAGCTCGTGGCCAGGCAGCATGCCGCCCGCATAGTCGCTCACCAGCTCGCGCACGCTCACGCCATTCGGTGCGAGGTACACACCAGGTTTCGCTACGCGTCCGCTCACACTGAAAAAGCGCTGGCCTTTTCTCGCGCGCACGCCCTTCGACGCGAAGGCTTCCGCGCCGTTCTCCAGGATGAAGCGCAGCCAGTACGCCGTTTCGACATTGTGCACGAGCGTCGGCTGGCCGAACACGCCGTACTGCGCGGGGAACGGTGGCCGCAGCCGCGGCTCGCCGCGCTTGCCCTCCAGCGACTCGATGAGTGAAGTCTCCTCACCACAAATGTAGGCGCCGGCGCCGCGGCGCAGCACGATCGGTGGCAACGAACATGGCGGGTTCACCTCGAGCGCGGCGATCTCGTGCGTCAGTATTGCGCGCACAGCGGCATATTCGTCACGCAAATAGATGAAGACCGCGCTCGCATCGACCGCCCACGCGGCAATCAGCAATCCTTCGAGCACGCGATGCGGATCGGTCTCGAGGCAGTAGCGATCCTTGAACGTGCCGGGCTCGCCTTCGTCCGCGTTCATTACGGCAAGCCGCGGCGCGGGCTCCGCGCGCACGAACCGCCATTTGCGGCCGGATGGGAAACCGGCACCTCCCAGCCCGCGCAGACCGGAAGCGTCTACCGCGGCCGCGACATCTTCGAACGAACGAAAGCCGTTGACGCAGTTCGCGAGCACCTGATAGCCACCCTGCTCGCGGTAGCCATTGTATTCTGTGTATGGCGTCGGCGTCGCAGCCGTGTGTCCAGCCCTTACCAACTGCTCGATGGTATCGGCGGATGCGTGACCGACCGAATTCGTGCCGACGATCGCGGCGGGCGCGGCGTCGCAACGCCCGATGCAGGGAGCCGCGATTACGCGCACCCCATCGCCGAGGCGCGCGCGCAGATCAGTGATCATTTCCGGTCCACCAACCAGGTGGCAGGCGATCGATTCGCAGACGCGCACCGTGAGCTGCGGCGGCACGGCGTCGCCTTCCTTCACGATGTCGAAATGATGGTAGAAAGTGGCGACCTCGTAGACTTCAGCCGGCGTCAGCCGCATCTCATGGGCGAGCGCCGTCAGGTGGGCAGCGCTGAGGCAGCCGAAGCAGTCCTGTATCTTGTGCAGGTGCTCGATTAGCAGATCGCGCCTGCGAGGCTCACCAGCCAGCAGCTCGACTACCTGCTGGTGCGCGCGTGGATCGACTTCGCGACCTTTTGGCGCCGGCCGCAGCGAGAGAGAAGCGTAAGTACCGCTCCGGGACTTCTTTCCAGCCATTTGCGCAAGGTAAGGGAAGGGCGGCCGTTCTGCACGGCCGCCCAGGGTTGCGGATTCGAGGTGGGATTTGGGTTTTCCGGGTCAGGAAGGGTTACCGCGGGGAACTGCTATCCGTATCCGGCTCGACCATGATCGGACGCGCGACCGGACAGCTGCCAACCGGTGTCCGGTCGATGATTGTGATCGTTGGCACGCACGGCTCGGTTATGCCCGTGTTACAACCAGCCACCAGCAGCATCGCCGCTACCGGCGCCAGGCCGCGCAGGCCTGCGATATGCGGTTTCATGCGTCTACTCCTTACGGTTCGTGTCGGCTGGAACACTTTCGTCCTGGAGCACGGTCACTCCGTCATCGCTCGACTCCGGCAGGTCCGTGTACTGTCCACCGCTGATCGCATCGGCGTCGCACGCGCCGAGCGCTGCGGCCAGCGAAAACACACCGAGCAGGTTGCGCAGCGGCCGGTACGCGTGACGCGCTCTCCGCACACGAGCGAAGAGACAGCTGTGGATTGCCTGATACTTGATCATGACTCGATCCTTTCTGGTTACGCGTGCTGGCCGGGTTCGGACACGCGGGATTGGCCAGCCGCTTTTGCGTATCCGCGGAGACCAGTCTAAACCGGAGCTGTCAGGCGCTAT
>JBQTID010000218.1:0-15668 GCA_052389275.1 Gemmatimonadota bacterium
AACATTGTCGAGTTAGTATCCGCGGATCCCGACCGCGCATTTCGCGGGAACGCCGGCTACACGTCCAACGCTAAAGGCGCGCGCAATCCGCTGGCGCCGAGCCTGCGCGCGCGTCGAACATTCGCCGACGGCGAGATCAGCGGTCCAGTGCCGTTCACGCCCATTGTGTTTTCCACGAGCATGGCATCGGTCCGCATCGCTGAAGATCGGCCGGTGTTCGGTTCATCAGGGGGTGCCTCGCCGGAGATCGATGCTGTGCAAAGCAGCGCGCGATCGCAGACCATCACGACCGCACTTGCCGGCAACTGGCATGAAGGCGGTCGCGCACGTCTGTCCATCACCGCAATTCGTGCCGACGACGTTGGCGCGCAAGCTGGCGGTTTCGTTCACTCCGAAAGTGCTGGCGCGCACACACTGATCAGTCGTGACGCACGGCTGGTCGCCGAAACGAGTTTGGGCCGGTACCGCTACAGCACGGGCATCGCGTATACATCCGGTCACAACTCATTCGCCGCAGCGCCCACTTCCCCATCCATCATGGTCATAGAAACCCTCATCAGGGGTGGTGCGCCGTTCCAGACGATGAACATCAAGAGCACGGAATGGCGATGGAACAACGTCCTCACCAATCCGGCGCGGTCAGGAATGATCGGATGGTCTGTTGGGCAAAGTAGCGATTCCGAATTGCTCGTTCCGAATGCAGAAGGACAACTGATCTTCGGCACTCCAGGCGATTACGACCGTTGGCTCATTGGGCAGCCGGCGGGCACGTGGGTGCGTGCGCGTGGCCGCTTTGATCAGAGAATCCAATCGACGACCGCAGCTGTGTATGGCGAGCGAGCATGGCGCCCCGCCAGCATGCTCGATGTGAGGACAGGCCTGCGGACAGACTATCAATCGGGCGACGGCGTGCTCATCTCACCGCGTGTGACGCTCGTCGCATCGTGGGGCCGCGCTTCCGTCCATGGCGGCATCGGATTATTCCGGCAGAACCTGGTGAATACGGTGCTGTTGCAGGCAAAGCGCTACGGCGCAGACGGTGCTGCGTCGCAGCAGATTACGGCTGGTCCATTCGGAGACCGCGGTGGAATTAGCAGCGACACTACACCCTTGTTCTCTCGAATCGATGCCGGCTTTGCGCGACCGGCCGCTATCGTGATGCGATACGGTTTGCAATTTCGCGGCGAGCGAGTCACGTATGGAGCCGAATATACGTGGACCGCGGCATTCTCCAGGCCCGGCTCACGCCGTCTTCCCAGCGGCACCGGATGGGTCGACCTTCTCGAGTCCAACAGAAGCCTTCGCCGGCAACAGATACACGCAAGTCTCGGCTACCAGTCCCGCGCTGGTTCAATGGTAGCTCATTACGAATGGGTGGTTTCGCACGACGACGCCGACGGCCCGTTTTCCTTTCCCGAGCGGAAGAACGCGCTTGGGGCGGAATGGGCGCGATCAGCGGGCGTTGCGCCGCATAACCTCTCAATCGTGGCCGGCCTGCCGACGCTGCTCGGCATCGAGGGCGCTCTGGTTTTTGCCGCGCGCTCGCGCGCGCCATTGAACCTGCGGACCGGACTTGATCGGGATGGAACCGGATTGTACAACGACCGCGGCGGCCGCAGGCGCAATGACGCACTCAGCCCCGCATTCCGATCTCTAGATGCTTATGCTCATCGGCTCTTTCAGATTCCGCTTCTCACTGTCGGCAACCGAACACCAGCGATCGATGTTTCCCTGTTCGCTGAGAATCTGCTGGGAAGTCGAAATTACCTCGCGATCGGGTCCAGCCTGGCGTCGCCATTTCTCGGACGACCTGTTGCAGCCTTGCCCGGGCGTTCCGTCCGTTGGTCGTTTCGGTTGATGCAATGATGCGCGCGAGAGCGTCTCTCTTGTTGGGACTCGTCCTGGTCGCTTTCACAGGTGCGGTCCTGTATCGGCTCGGGCAGCTCGGTCAGCGCCTCGATGACCAGCAGGCGCAGCTCGCGCGACTTGCCGCTGCGGTCGTCGTCACTTCTCCCGAACCAACTACCGTACAGATGGTGGCGGACCCAATGTGGAAGTCATTCGGCCGCACCGATGCACCCGTGACCGTCGTGGAGTTCACCGATTACGAATGCCCATTCTGTAAGCAGTTTCATTCGGCAGCCTTCGCACAAATCGTGAGGGATTACGTCGAGTCCGGCAGAGTACGCTGGGTTAGCCGTGATCTTCCATTGGACATTCATCCCTATGCCGGCGAGGCGGCGGAAGCAGCGCATTGTGCCGCCGACCAGGGCAAATACTGGGAGTTGCGCGACGCACTACTCGGGAGTGACACCCTGCTGACGCGCGGCACTTTGACACGTGCCGCTCAACGACTGTCACTGAATTTGCGCCGGTTTCAGCACTGCCTCGATTCGGAAAAGTATCGCTCCTGGGTTGCGAATGACGCTGCCGACGCGGCGGTGTTGCAGATCACCGGCACGCCTGCTTTCGTGATCGCGAAAAGTGATGCTGACGTACTCACCGGAGCATTACTGATAGGCAACCAATCGTACGACGTCTTCCGCTCGGCAATCGACGTTCTCCTGAACGACTCCGGTAGGAAATGAGCGCCTAACAGCGGGTCATCCAGTTTGTGATCTGCTGGAACCAGTCCGGGCTGTATAAGTAGGAGCGCCAGAATTGCCGACCGCCCATGCCCACAAGCGCGTGTTGGAGTGAAATGCACTCGCGATTTTTCGCGAATCGGCGAAAAAAGCCGAGCCCCACGTAGGATGGGTGATGCTGCCTATGGTGCGCCGGTGTCCTCCCCGATTCGATTACGCATGGCGGGCTCATCTTTGGTTCCGCGACAACCATGGACGTAACCCAGGAGCTTGTATGCAGGCCGCCGCTTCCGACCGAACCATCCTGCTGTTGATGACAACGTTTTGTCCAACAAGTTTTCCTTCAGAACCTGCCGACTGTTGACACGATGTAGCCTAAAGCCGTAGCTCGAAAGTTTGCCCAATGAGGTCGTGCCCGAACCTGTCGTGCGGCTGCTCAGCCACCAGCGTGAAGCCTTCGGCTTCGTAAATGCGGCGCGCAGTAACCAGCACATGGTTCGTCCACAGGCTGAGCGTCCGATAACCCGCACTGCGCGCAAAGTCGATACATTCGCGCACCAGGCGCCTGCCCAGCCCGGTGCCGCGCGCTTCCGGCTCGACATACAGCAGACGCAAGCGCGCTTTATCCTCTGATTGCTTCATGCAGAAGACCGAGCCGACGATCCGGCCATCGAGCTCGGCGATCCAGCAGCGGTCACGAGCGGGATCGAATGCTTCAATGAATTCGGCCGCGACCTTTGCAACGATCGCCTCGAACCGCTCATCCCAGCCGTACTCCTCGAAGTACAGAACCCCCTGGCGGTGGATAATCCAGCCCATATCGCCGGGGCGGTGGGCACGCAGAGTGACACGGGTATTGAACATTCTCTCGTTCATGCTGTAACGTGACGTATGGCCTTTCAGCCGACAACCATGACGCATCGACAGGGCGCGCACACCTTGGCGGGCGAGCTTTACACCTCAGAGGCAGTGCTTGGCCAGGAGCGTACGCGCATTTTTGCGCGCGCCTGGAACTGCTTCGGTCGCTCATCGAGCATTGCGCGCCCGGGTGACTACGTGCTGCGCACGATCGCCGGCGACTCCATCATCGTGTTGCGCGACCGCAATGGCGGTCTGCGCGCCTTCTTCAACACGTGCCGTCACCGCGGCACCCAGCTCTGCAGTGCCGAGTCGGGGCATTTCTCCGAGACGATCCAGTGTCCATACCATGGGTGGACCTACACGACCGATGGCCGGTTGATTGGTGCGCCGCACATGCAGGATGTGGCAGACTTCGACAAGGCGGATTTTCCGCTGCACGCGGCAGCGATCGTCGAGTGGGAAGGTTTTCTGTTCGTGAACGTAGCGCCCGAGCCGGAGCCCTTCGAAAGCATCTGGGCGTCGATGATCGATCGTCTGACGCGCTTCAACCTGCCGAATCTGGTGGTCGGTCATCGCGTGCAGTATGACGTGCATGCCAACTGGAAGCTCGTCTTCCAAAACTACTCGGAGTGCCTGCATTGTCCGATCATCCATCCCGAGTTGAACGCCGTGCTGCCGTACCAGAGCGGCGCGAATGATCTGACTGAGGGGCCGTTTCTGGGTGGCTATATGGAGATCACGCCACCGCACGAGAGCGCGACCATGAGCGGACGCGCGTGCGGACGGCTGGTCGGGCCCGATGTTCTGCACGACGGGCAACGGCGTGCGTACTACTACACGTTGATGCCGAATTTGATGCTGAGCCTGCACCCTGACTACGTGAACTATTATCTGGTGCATCCGGTCACGGCCGGCCTGACGCGCGTCGAATCGGAGTGGCTCTTCCATCCTGACACGCTCGCGGACACGTCCGCCAATCTGAAAGACGCCATCGAGTTTTGGGATGTCACAAACCGGCAGGATTGGGATATCGTCGAACGCGGCTACCGCGGCATCGCATCATCGCGCTATAAGCCGGGACCGTATTCACCGCGTGAAAGCATCCCGGCCGCGTGGGATCGTGAATACTTGAACCTGATTGGGGGCCTGCTTTCAGATTACGTGGGCGACCCATCGACGCATGACAAGACACGACGATGATGTATTCAATTATTTTGCAGAACGGCGGCTCTCGGCTTTCGCGCCAAGTGAAAGACGTGCAGCTCTAATATCTAATCGGGGCGCCCGCGCAATCTGAAAGCAGGCCCCGCTTCCAGCGCGGCACGATCCCAGGCGCCCAGATCGGCGGCCGTCTCATACGTGCTCTGAAGAAACGTAAGCAGCACAGCATCCGGGTGCGGCGCGCTGCGCACCGCCTCGTACGGCAGAATCCATTCGCGTAATGCCATGTGATACATTGCGGCCGCCGGTTCGATGCGCGCGTCCGGACAGCCGGGCGGCTCCGGGTACGCGTACGCGTAGAACGCCGGCTCCGCGACCGGGCCGCCGACCGTACCAGGCCACCAACCCGCGCTAATGCACTCGTGAGAGTAAGCTTCGCGCACGACCGCATCGGAAATGTTGGGAACGCCGCCCGGATGCTGAGGTGCACGCCTGCCGGAGAAGCGAGTGCATGCCAGATCGAATGCTCCCCACCAGAAATGCGACGGGCTGCACTTGCCGATGAAGCGCGAGCGAAATTCCTTAAGCACACGATCGGCCTGCGCAAGCGCGCGCCAGCAACGCTGCGCCGCGTCGCCATCGTAAGACGCGTGCATCTGATCTTCCGTAAACGGCAGCGTGTCCGCCAACTCGGCCGGCACCGGCCATATGGGCGCGTGAATTCCGAGCGAGTGGAGAAGGCGCTCGTACGCATCATAGAACTCCGCAACCGGGCGCGGCTCGAGCGGGAGTGACGCTACTTCGCCATCGCTCGTCCGGACCACGAGCTGATGGCTCAGGAAATCGAACTCGACCTCGAACGTGCGATGACCGAATGGAACTGCGGAGGTAGTGAGGCCGCGCGCGCTGAGATAGAGGGTGACCTGCCACCAATGATTCTGCATTGGCGCGAGCGCGAGACGCGTCTTGCCGACCATCTGGAGCCAGCGATGCAGGGTAGTGTAGGTATCCTGCCAATCCTCGAGTGCCAGCGCCGGCCAGACATCGATACCAGTAGTCCGCGAGCTCAATGCGGCGCCGGCTCGATGAGCAGGTTGTCCACGTAGCACCAGCCCCAATCCTCGCCAGGCTCGAAGCTGCGGATCAGCGGGTGACTGGTCTGCTGGAAGTGTCCGGTTGCGTGCTTGCCGGGAGAATTGTCACAACAGCCAACCTGCCCGCAGGACAGGCAAAGCCGCAGATGTACCCAGCGGCCGTTGATCTTCCCACACTCCTCGCACCCCTGCGGCGTGCGCGGCTCGACCGCGCGGATTTGATCGAGGTGGTTGCACTGTTTGTTCATCGCTCGCTAATCTACTGGCTGTCACCTCAGTGAGGAAGCTGAAATGAAACTGGTCCCGATTCTCTCCGCCTGTTTAACGATTGCAACTCTGACCGGCCTGGCCGGGTGTAACCGCGCAGCGCAGCGCGAAGCCGAACAGCGCGCGGCCAATGCCGAGGCGCGCCTCGCGCAGCACACGGCCGTTGCGGCCGAAAAGGACTCGCTGCTGAATGAGCTGATGACGACGACGTCGTTCATCAACGAAATTCACGACGAGCTGGCGACGTTCAAGTCCGCCAGGGGCAAGACCACAGTTAGCTACCAGGAGCGCGTCATGCCGGTCGCCGAGTACCGGGCGGCCATGCTCGAGCGCATCCGCGAGCTGGGTACGCGGCTCGCTGACAGTGAAGCACGCTTGAAGGCGAGTGAAGCACGGTTGCGGGCAACCGCAGGGCAGAACAAGGAAATGCTGGCACAAGTCGATTCATTCAAGGCCATGGCGGCGCAGTATCACGCAATCGTCGAAGAGCAGCGCGCGCAGATCGAGCTGCTCACCGCTCAGGTGCAGACGCTCGAGGCCGACAATGCGCGGCTGTTCAGTGAAAAGTCATCACTGACCGAGCAGGTGACCGACCTGACGACCGAAGCAAACACCGTCTATTACGTAATCGGCAGCAAGAAGGAGCTGGTCGAGCGCGGCGTCGCAAGTGAAGAAGGTGGATCACGCTTTCTGTTCGTAGGCCCGAAGGGCGGCCGCACGCTGGTGCCAGCCCGCGAATTGGAGGAAGCGGATTTCACCGCCATCGACAAAACGGTGGAGTTCGAGATCGCGCTGCCTAATCCGGAGAAGAAGTACGCGATCGTGTCGCGCCACAATCCGGAATTGGTCGAGCCGCAGCCGGCGAAGGATGGCACGTGGCGCGGCAAGATTCGGATTCAGGATCCGGCTACATTCTGGGCGCACTCGAAGTTTTTGATTCTGGTCGAGAAGTAAATCGTCAGGCCTCAATGTATATCATTGTGACTTATCGGATCACTGCCGCAGATCCGACCATCATCGAGGCCGAAGTTCTGAACGCAATCGGCAATCGCGCGTGTTGTGCAATGGTGCCGGGGCAATTGCGGATTGCACCGCTCGAGAGCCAGCGTGACTTCCTGGCCGTCAACAGGCGATTAACAGCCGTTGCGACTGCGCACCCAAACGAGTTTTCATACGTTGCATTCGCGGCCGAGACCGGTAGCCGCATGCGCAGCAACGTGCAGCACGACACGGCGCTGGCGTCGGAAATCGTGTCGCATGTACCGGGCTGATCGCGCCGTAGCGCTGGCGCTGATGTTGATCGGCTGTTCGGCGAAGGCGCCGTTGCCGCCTGTTGTAATTCATCTCGAGCGCAGCCAGATCGTGTATGCGCCGAAAGGCGGCACCGTGTTCGAGGGGCAGATTGCGCCGCAGCTCGTGTTTGCGCAGTCACTCAACAAGCTGCTCGCATCGGACAGGCTGGCGGACGAGAAGACAGATGCGGCGTGGTCGTTTTCGATGTCGCCAATGGTGCGGCTGCGCATGTATGCAGAAGCATCCAATCCGGTGCGCACGCCGTCGTACATGCCGCACTTCGTGTATCAGCGATTCTGGCTCCGCAACCACAGCACTGAGGTCGACCCGGACGATCGCGTCAATGGTCCATATTCAGCGCTGGTCACGCAGCTGCGGCTTTCGCATCACTCCAACGGGCAGGACGGCTGTCTCTACACCACGCAAATAAAGGTGACGGTGCCGGGCGAGGACGATCCGGTCTGCGTCTTCATGCCCGGTGCAGGCGCCGATGCTGCAACCATCAACCTCAAGGACGGCAGCTTTTCTACGAACTTCCTGCGTGCGCGCGCGTTTTACCGATATTTCGGTTTATCCGATCACCCCAGCACCGCGGCTGATCATGTCAGGCGTACTGCGTATGTTGGCGCCGGCGTCGAGGCGCATCGCGGGCCGGTACTGAACTCGCTGCCCGGCAAGATATCTGACGAGCAGGCCGAGCTGTACGGCAGCTGGCGCTGGCAATTGCATGCAGGCGGCGGTTTGCGTACCGGCTATCCACGTGATGGCTGGCTCTTCGATTTCACATTCGAGCACGCGCCGAATGCGGACGCCAGCATCCCGTCATGGTCGACGTCGCTCGAAATCGCGCGAACCTTCGAGCATCTCGAGGGCTGGGGCGTTTACGTGCGCGGCTTTTACGGCCAGGACTTTTACAACCTTCGTTTCGCGCAGAAAATCAAGCGATTCCATGTCGGACTCGGCTGGTCGCAGGAACGGTTCGAGCGATTCGCGATTCCGTAGTCGCAGTCAAGCCTGGAAAGGAGTACTGTGATGCCGATTACCGCGAATTGGATCGGAAGCCCCAGCAAGACGAGTGGCCGCTCGGGCCACCGCCCCGAAGCGATCGTCATTCACATTATGGAAGGGACGCTTGCCGGCACCGATTCATGGTTCAAGAGTCCGCAATCGAAAGTGTCAGCGCACTACGGTGTCGGCCAGAATGGCGAAATCCATCAGTACGTTGCCGAGGGCGACACGGCCTTTCATGCAGGCCGGACCTTCAACTGCACGTGGAAAGGCCGGCGCGCGGGTGTAAATCCCAACTCGAACACAATTGGCATCGAGCACGAAGGCCAGGCCAACAGCGACTGGTCGACGAAGATGTATGAAGCCAGTGCAGCATTGATAGCGGAGATCGCGAACCGCTGGTCGATCCCGCTGGATCGCGATCACATTGTTGGGCATCGCGAAATCTATGGTCACAAGACCTGCCCGGGTGCCAAGGTCGATCTCGACCATCTCATCGAGCGCGCGCGGCAGCACGCGATGCAAAGCGGCGCTTACAATTTCCATCCGGCGCAAGGTCAGGTGAAAGCGAAATCCGACCTGAACGTTCGCAAGGGGGCGCCAACGACAGCCGCACCGGTCAAGCGCACGGTACCGTCCGGATCCTCGCTGCCGTACGTAGGCTGGACCAGCAATGGCCTGAGCGTGAACGGCAACAGTCATTGGTATCGGGACGGGAACGGCGATTATTTCTGGGCTGGAGCGACCACAAATCCAACGCCCGGACTCCAACCCGAACCGCGAGGTGGTCACTGAGTCGCGTGCTGGGCATCATACCAGCCCGCCTGGGCTCTGAGCGTTTGCCGCGCAAGCCGCTGCAACCGCTGCATGGTCGTCCCCTCATCGAGTGGGTCTGGAAGCGTGTCGTCCCTTTCAAAACTCTCGACCACCTCGTCATCGCAACCGATAGCGAAGAAGTCGCGGCCGTCTGCTATGGCTTCGGCGCGGCTGTCGAGCTGACACTCGACAGCCATCGCTCCGGGACCGAGCGCTGCGCGGAGGTGAGCGCGCGTAACGGGAATGCTCGGTTCGACGTCGTCGTCAATATTCAGGGTGACGAGCCGTTCATCACCGAAGAGCAGGTCTCGGCGGCGGTGGCTCAGGTGCGGTCCGGCTTCGAGATCGGGACCGTTGCAGCGCCGATTCAAACGATTCAGGCCTATGGCGACCCGTCGGTCGTCAAAATCGCCCGCGCCGGGAACGGCCGGGCGCTGTATTTTTCACGCGCACCGATTCCGCACACGCGGGACAGGGAGCCCGCGGCCGACGAGCTGGCGGGCGAGCAATTTCTGCGGCATATCGGCGTTTACGCATACACGCGTGCGGCATTGCTGAAATGGGTTAGTTTGCCGGAGACGGAGCTCGAGCGCGCAGAGAAGCTCGAGCAGATGCGGCCGCTCGCGGCGGGTATGTCGATCGGCGTGGGTATCGTGAGCAGCGCGGCAGGTGGCGTCGACACCGCCGAAGACCTCGCGCACGCAGAACGTATTTTACGGGAGGGAAGCTGATGGATACCGATGAGTTCCTGATCGTACTGGCCAGTATCTGCCTGGTGTTCATCCCGGCGCTCGCGCTCACTGCGCGCTTCGCGCTTAAGCCGATCGTTGAATCGATCGTGCAACTGCGTCAGGCGTTCTCGGGTACAGGGACTGCGGGCCGTGATAGCGAGATCCGCAACCTGCATCAGGAAATCGCGGAGCTGCGCAGGCTGGTCGAAGATCTGCAAACGCGCGATTTCGATCGCGCCCTCACGGCGCCACATGGCGACCAGCTGCTCGCGAACCGACAGAGCACAGCAGGAGAATAAAGGAGCATGAAACATTTCGTAGCACGTATCGCGTTTGCAATCCTACTCGCGCCAGCTCTGCTCGTTGCGCAGGACCCCGACGACCCGTTCGTCTGGCTGGAGGAAGTCGAGGGCCAACGCGCACTCGCATGGGTCGAAGCACACAACAAAAACACCCTTGCAGAGCTGACGGCGAGCCCGGTCTACAAGCCGATCTACGACCGCATCCTCTCGATCATCAATTCGCGCAATCGCATTGCGTACCCGTCCGTCATGGGCGAGCAGCTTTACAATTTCTGGCAGGACAGCGTGAATCCACGCGGTCTTTGGCGGCGCACGACGTGGCAATCCTACTTGAGCGCCAATCCGAAGTGGGAGACGGTGCTCGACATTGATTTGCTGGCGGCCGCGGAAAACGCGAAATGGGCGTATAAGGGGTCGAGTTGTCTGGCGCCCGCATACCGGCTGTGTCTGGTCAGACTCTCACGCGGCGGCGCGGACGCCGTCGAAGTTCGTGAGTTCGACACGGTGACAAAAAAGTTTGTCGACAACGGCTTCTATCTGCCCGACGCGAAGCAGAGCACGACCTGGGTCGACGCCAATACGCTGCTCGTAGCCACGAATTTCGGCGAGGGCAGCATGACCACGTCAGGTTACGCGCGCGTCGCTAAGCTCTGGCGGCGCGGCACACCACTGACTGCCGCGCAGACGCTCTTCGAGGGCGCGCCGGCCGACGTTTCCGTTGGTGTCTCTTCATTCCTCGATGCGGACACGCTCATCAAGATGGTGCAGCACAGTCCGGCCTTCTTCAAGAGCGCGCGCTACCTGTTCAACGATGGAAAGCTGACGCAGCTCGAGATTCCTCTCGATGCCGGCTGGGACCTGATTCGCGATCAGCTGATCGTGAGCCTGCGCACCGACTGGCAGGTTGGAGGCCGGACACTGCCGGGCGGGACTCTGGTCGCAACCAATTTCAAAGATTTCCTGAAAGGGCAGCGCGACTTCGAGGTGCTGGTGCAACCAGGTCCGCGCGAGACCATCGAGGGTACCAGCACCACGCGCGATTATCTGCTCGTATCGATGCTGAACAACGTGCGCGGACAGCTGCGGCGTTATCGTCATGCGGAAGGACGCTGGACGTACGACACGGTGCCTGCGCCCGCGCTCGGCAGCATCAACGTTGCGGAGACCTCGCTCAAGGACAATCGCTACTTCTTCACTTACACCGGCTTCACGCAGCCGACGACGCTGTACCTCGTCGATGATGCCGGTAACATCGGTGAAGTCAAGCGCATGCCGGAAATGTTCGACGCGAAGGAGTTGACGGTAGCGCAATACGAAGCGACGTCGAGCGATGGCACACGCATTCCATACTTCATCGTGCATCGCAAGGACCTTCAGCCGAACGGCAAGAATCCAACGCTGCTGCACGCGTACGGCGGTTTCGAGGTCTCGATGACGCCTGGCTACAGCGCGACGGTGGGCGCAAGCTGGCTCGAGCGAGGCGGCGTGTATGTGGTCGCGAACATCCGGGGCGGTGGTGAATTCGGTCCGAGCTGGCATCGCGCCGGCCTCAAGGAGAACCGGCAGCGGATTTACGATGACTTCACCGCGGTCTCCCGCGACCTGATCGCGCGCGGCATTACGTCACCGCAACATCTTGGCATTACCGGCGGCAGCAATGGCGGCCTGCTGGTCGGCGTCGCCTACACGCAGCATCCGGAGCTGTATAATGCGGTCGCGGTGCGGGTGCCGCTCTTCGACATGCGCCGCTACAACAAACTGCTGGCCGGTGCAAGCTGGATGGCCGAGTACGGCAATCCGGACATGCCGGACGAATGGAAGTACATCAGCACGTATTCGCCGTATCAGAACATTCGGCCCGGGCAGAAGTATCCGCGCGTGTTCTTTTCGACGACGACGCGTGACGACCGCGTGCATCCCGGTCACGCGCGCAAGGGCGCCGCGAAGATGGAGGCGCTCGGGTATCCGGTCTACTACTACGAGAACACCGAAGGCGGGCACGGCTCTGGTGTTACAAGTGAGCAGCGCGCCCGTATGGAAGCGCTGCAGTACACGTACTTCTGGCAGCAGCTCGGCGTAGTCAGCGAGCGAAAGCACGGCACGAACTAGCCGAAAGGTTTAACGGGGCGGCTTGCGCGCACCCCATTTTGCCTCGAACGCGGCGAAATCACGGTTGAGGTCGGCGCGCAGCCTGGCCTTGATCGGTTCCTGCACGAACGCATGTTCAATGCTGTTGCGCGCCATCGCTTTCAGCGTCTCGTAATCGAGCCCATGCTCGCGGACTGCTCTCAGATACTCGAGCGTCATCTCCGAACGACTCACACCTTCATCGTCGGTTGCGAGCATGGTCGGCACACCATACGCATGGTAGATGCGGAGCGGATGTTCGCGGCCGCTCACATTCAAAATGCCGGCATTGCTGGTCAGGCAGATCTCGACCGCAATGTTACGCTTGGCCATCAGCTCCAGCGTTTCGAGGGCGTTGTCTTCGTACATTATGGCAACGCCGTGACCGATACGGCTCGCGTGCCCCTTCTCGATCGATTCGCGTATATGGAAGCGCAAGCCTTCCGGCCGGACCAGCCCTGCGGTGAGCTCGCCGGCGTGCAGTGAGATCTTCACATTGGGGTACAGCGGGTGGAGATAGTCGATCATCCGCATGTGCAGCGGAAAATCGCGCATCGATACGTACCCATCCTCGGGCATGACCAGATTGAAGCCAACGATCAGCGAGTCCACTGACGCGGCCTCGAACGCGGTCAGGATCTGTGTGAACACGATCTCCGGCGCGAGGCCGCGCAGGACCTGGTAGAGAAAACGTACCGGAAGCGCGCAGCCGGCTTCGGCTGACGTTGTGCCGCATTGCATTCGCTCACGCTGATGCCCAGTTATCCGCGCGAAATGGCTGCGCGCCCCGGCAACGACAGTGGCATGACCAGCGGCGCGCAACTTCTCACGCATGCGCGTCATGTCATCATCCCAGCCGACGCGCACGCCGAGCGCGGCTGCACCATCATCCGGCGTGTCCATCAGCTCGAGATAACTCACACGGTTGGACGCCGCGCGCCGCACCGTCTCGGTGAGCATGTCCCCTCCGCGGCCCTGTCCGGCATTCCTGAATTTCCCGAACGTGCCGAAGAACTGGTCGTGTCCGTTCCGAACCGCGCGGCTCCAGTTGCGCATCGACCAGGCGTCCACGATCGCGCCATGGAAGTCGTCATTTTGGAGGGCATGTGCCGCCGGCACGGTTCCGCGCGCGCTGTCGCACGGAGCGGAGACAGCTCGCATTGTGCTCAGCTCGATACAGCCGCCCTTTTCGGCAGCCCAGGTGATGAAGCTCTCGGCGTACACGGCGCCCGAGAGGTGACTGTGAAGGTCCGCGCCCTTAGGCATCTCGCGTAGAAGGGCGAGCAGCAAGCCCGGCATCTCGCGCGCTGCCTCCATGTATCCAGCGGTCGCGCCGGCCTGAGCCGCGAGGGAGCGTGTCGCTGCCAGAAAAACCAGCAGCGTGAGGCCGCGAATGTGCATTGGCGCTCTCCGTCCAGGGATACCGAGACTTTCCTCTTAATTGGGCTTGAGCGCCGCGCGTGTCAAACCTAAACATTATCTCCGGGCCTTTTGACTTCCCAGCACCGATTCAGTACATTTTAATCCCGGCCCGCAGAGCACGTCGCTCGAGCGGGCCGGTGCTATTTCCAGCCGCCTCCATGACGTATGATAAGGGGTATAACCTGCGGGAAGATCAACGAATGGAATCGCGATGACTAACTCGGCACGGCAACCGACCAAGTACATCTTCATTACCGGCGGCGTGGTCTCTTCACTCGGAAAGGGAATCGCCGCCGCGTCGCTTGGCAGACTGCTGGTCGAGCGCGGGCTGCGCGTCACGATCCAGAAGTTCGATCCCTACATCAACGTGGATCCGGGCACGCTCTCACCCTTCCAGCACGGTGAGGTATTCGTCACGGATGATGGCGCGGAGACCGATCTGGATCTCGGTCACTATGAGCGTTTCATTGACGCGTCGATGTCGCAGGCCAACAACATCACGACCGGCCGCATCTACTCGGACGTCATCACCAAGGAGCGCCGCGGTGATTATCTCGGTGCTACGGTTCAGGTCGTGCCGCACATCACGGACGAGATCAAGGCAGCCATACGACGACTCGCGCCGAATCACGACGTCGTCATCACGGAAATCGGCGGTACGGTCGGCGACATCGAGTCGCTGCCGTTCCTGGAAGCGATCCGGCAGTTCCGCCAGGACGTGGGGCGCGAGCATGCGATCTTCATCCATCTCACGCTGATGCCGTACATCGCGGCGGCCGGTGAGATCAAGACCAAGCCGACCCAGCACAGCGTGCGCGACCTGATGGAGATCGGAATCCAGCCGGACATCCTGATCTGCCGCACCGAGCGTCCTTTGAGCGACGACATCAAACGCAAGACCGCGCTCTTCACCAACGTCGATCCGGCGGCGGTCATCGAGTCACCGGACGTACCGACCATCTATGAAGTACCGATCTCATTCAAGCATCAGAAACTGGACGAGCTGGTCATCGAGAAGCTCGGGCTGGATGCGCCACCCGCTGATCTGCGCGAGTGGGAAGCAATGGTGCGCCGCATCAAGGAGCCGGCGAACGGCACCGTGAAGATCGCGGTGGTCGGCAAATACACGCAGCTCGTCGATTCGTACAAGAGTGTGCAGGAAGCACTCATTCATGGTGGCATCGCGAGCGATGTCGGTGTCGACATTCAGTGGCTGTCTTCCGAGGACTTCGAGGGAAGCGAGCCGGCCCACGCCGTGCTGTCCGGTTACGACGGGCTGCTGGTACCAGGTGGTTTCGGAGTTCGTGGCGTCGAGGGAATGGTCGACGCGATCGAATACGCCCGCACTTCAGGGCTGCCGTTCTTTGGCATCTGTCTCGGCTTGCAGGTCGCGGTCATCGAGTATGCGCGCAACGCGGCCGGGATCGCGGAATCGCACTCGTCCGAGTTCAAGCAGGACGCGAGCGAGCAGGTGATCTGCCTGATGGATGGCCAGCGGCGCGTGACCGACCTGGGCGGCACCATGCGGCTCGGCTCGTACCCGTGCAAGCTGCGCCCCGGCTCGAAAGCGAATCAGGCTTATGCATCGCTGGAAATCGGTGAGCGGCATCGTCACCGCTACGAGGTCAACAACGCGTATCGCGATCTGCTCGCGGAGCAGGGGATGCGATTCTCCGGAGTGTCGCCGGATGGCAATCTCGTCGAGATGATCGAAGTGCCGGAGCATCCGTGGTTCGTGGCGTGTCAATTTCATCCGGAGCTCAAGTCGAGGCCGATGCGGCCGCATCCTCTCTTTGCCGCATTTATTCGCGCTGCGGTGAACCACAGAGATGACGGAGATCAACAGCGAGAGCACGGAGATGTCTCGTTCGTGGATCAGCCGGCTCGTGCATCGAAAGTCTGATGTTTGAAATTGGCGAGTTCTTCCTGATTGCGGGGCCGTGCGTTCTCGAGAGCGATGAGCTGAACGTCTCGATCGCGCGCGAGCTTGCCGCCGTTGCA
>JBQTID010000219.1:0-8299 GCA_052389275.1 Gemmatimonadota bacterium
GAAGCCGTCGAAATCGACACTCCGCTCGAGCGGATGACCGCGCGTCAGGTTGGCGGCAAGAAGCTTACACTGGTGCCGATTCTGCGCGCGGGGCTCGGTATGGTCGAAGGCATTCTGAGACTGATGCCGTCGGTGCGCGTCGGTCACATTGGTTTGTATCGCGAGCACGATACGCTCGAGCCCGTTGACTACTACTTCAAGATCCCGCCGGATCCGGAAGCGCGTGATTTCATTCTGCTGGATCCCATGCTTGCAACGGGCGGCTCAGCGGTTGCCGCGGTCGATTCGTTGAAGAAGAATGGCGCGGTCCGCGTACGATTGGTTTGTATCGTGGCAGCTCCGGAAGGAGTGCAGCGCATGCTCAATGCGCATCCGGATGTGCAAGTGTATGCCGCTGCGCTTGACCGCCAGCTGAACGATCACGGTTATATTCTGCCCGGCTTGGGTGATGCCGGCGATCGGCTGTTCGGAACTCGGTGAGCGCGATGGGCGATTGGAGCGATTGGAGCGATGAGTGCGATGAGTGCGATGAGTGCGATGAGTGCGATGAGTGCGATGAGTGCGATGAGTGCGATGAGTGCGATGAGTGCGTTGATTGCGTGGGTTTTTCGCTCTTATCGCAAACTGTGGCGCGATGCGCCCTAAAGCCTTATATTTCAATCCAGTGCGGGCCCGTAGCTCAGTTGGTTAGAGCATGCGACTCATAATCGCCAGGTCCTGGGTTCGAGCCCCAGCGGGCCCATTCTCCGAGAAAGACTCTTCACGGCGCGCGTATCGTTTGCTCCCCGATCTGGCTTTGATTGGGCCACATTGTTAGGTGGCGCCTCGCGCTAAACGGAGGAGCGCACACACTTTGCGCCCGCCGCACAAACGTCATCTCCAATCTACCGAGGAACCACGAGTTCTGCAAACGCTATTCACGCACTTCAGACTGTTAGCAGAAGACCGGCCGCGGGATGCGTTGCGCCATGCATTTGTTACGCGCAGCAGTGATCTGCCATGCGGGCTTTCTGCGCGTACACGTGATTCACGCTTGGTAGTAGTGGATCAGACACCCTGGCTCAGCTTGCTGGCTCAGAACTGTACTGTGCCTCCCGCGTCCGCGGCTTCGCTTTTCTCCCTCTCGGGGCACAGGCGCACGCCGCTTCGAGCGGCAACCGCGTTTATCTGGCGCAGAATAATGAAGCTGGGATTCGAGTCCTCGATCTGTCGGCTGACCGCCGCTGGACATTCAAACACCGACTTCCACGTCGCAAAGTTACGAGGGCGGCGTTGGAGGCCGCCAAGAGCGAGCAGATCGAGCAGTTGCCGCTTGCGGAAACCAGAAAACTCGTGGCAGCCGTGCTCGCCGAGGCGCCCGAGCCCGATCTCCAGCCAGCTTTCTCTGACATGAAGGTTGATCGGTCAGGCCGCTTGTGGCTGCGACTCCCATCATTCACACCGCAGGCTGAATGGCGCGTGTATACCCCGCAAGGCAGGCACGTCGCATCCGTTACGTTGCCGGGCAACGTCACCCCCGTCGATATTATCCCACCCAGCGCAGGCAGCTGAGTAGTCGGCCCGCCAAGGTCCATCCTGTTTCCGGTTCAGTTGTCGCGGTTTATCACCTTGTTTACCTTGGGGTCAGTCCATGACGCCAATGCAACGCACCACGTTCGAAGTTAAATGGGCGCAGCGCGGCTGGGTGGTCGAACGCGTCGGCTTCGCCCGCGAAAACACGCACCCCACCAAAGAGGCCGCGCTCCAGCGGGCGACGCAGCTCGCCCGCGCGCGCCAGCTCAGCGACCTCATCATTCGCCGTTTGGACGGCTCCGTGCCCGGGGTTTAGTTTTTCTCCTATGCCGATCAAGCGAGCCAGATTCGAAGTCGGTCCTGCCGGCCACGGCTGGATCGTGGAGCGCCACGGTTTGGGCCGTGATAGCACGCATCCAACCAAGGCCGCCGCGCTTCAGCGTGGCGTGCAGCTCGCGCGCGGCCACAGGCCGAGTGAGCTGATCATTCGCAGGCAGGATGGGTCCGTACAGGAAGTTCGCAACTATGGCGCGGACCCGAAGCGCATGCTGAAACTGTAGCCGGTCGCACACACTCTCACACTCGCATACTCTCACATTCTCATGATGCGTAAGCTCGTTTCGATCCTCACATGGGGAGTAATCGCAGCGCTCGGCGCTGGCGCGTTCGGCGTGCTCGCGCTCGAGCGTGGCGAAAACATCAATGCTGCCTGGTTACTGACCGCGGCTGTCTGCACTTACGCCGTGGCATATCGCTTCTACTCGCGTTTCCTCGCGTACAAAGTATTTCAGCTCGACAACCGCCGGGCTACACCTGCCGAGCGGCTGGACAATCATCGCGACTTCGTGCCCACCAACAAGTGGGTACTGTTCGGCCATCACTTCGCCGCCATTGCCGGGGCCGGTCCATTGGTCGGACCCGTGCTTGCCGCGCAATTCGGTTTCCTGCCCGGCACGATCTGGCTGGTCGTGGGTGTCGTGCTGGGCGGTGCTGTGCAGGACTTCATCATCCTGTTCGCGTCGATGCGGCGTGACGGCAAGTCGCTCGGCCAGATGGCGCGCGCTGAGATCAATGCAACCACCGGCGTGCTCGCCATGGTCGCCGTGCTTTGCATCATGGTCATCCTGCTGGCGGTGCTCGCGCTGATCGTCGTGAATGCGCTGCGCGACAGCCCGTGGGGCTTGTTCACGATCGCCTGCACGATACCGATCGCACTGCTGATGGGTTGGTGGCTTCACATATTCCGGCCGGGTAAAGTCGGCGAAGCTTCCGCGATCGGCGTGGTGTTGGTGCTGCTGGCGGTGGTAGCGGGCGGTTGGGTCGCCGCATCGCCAACCTGGGCAAACTGGTTTACCGCATCAGGAACTACGATCGTCTGGCTGATGATGGGCTACGGCTTCGTCGCATCCGTGCTGCCGGTATGGGTGCTGCTTTGCCCGCGCGATTACTTGTCGACGTTCCTCAAGATCGGCACCGTGCTCGTGCTCGCGGTCGGTATCCTGATCGCGCTGCCCCCACTCAAGATGCCCGCATTTACGCAATTCGCGTCCGGTGAGCTTGCCGGCAATGGACCGGTGTTCGCGGGCAAGCTCTTCCCATTTGCATTCATCACGATCGCATGCGGCGCCATCAGCGGCTTTCATGCGCTGGTCGCATCAGGCACGACGCCCAAAATGGTTTCGAAAGAATCCGACGCGCGCATGATCGGGTATGGCGGCATGCTGATGGAGTCGTTCGTCGGCGTGATGGCGATCATCGCCGCTTCGATTCTCGATCCGGGCGTTTACTTCGCGATCAATGCGCCGGCCGGTATTGTTGGATCCGGACTTCAGGCCGCTACCAACACGATTACCGGTTGGGGATTCACCGTCACGCCCGATCAGATGACGGTGCTGGCGCGGCAGATCGGCGAAGAATCCTTGCTCGCGCGCGCGGGCGGCGCGCCATCACTGGCGGTCGGCATGGCTCAGATCTTTTCGAGTCTGATCGGCGGTACCAGCATGCTCGCGCTGTGGTACCACTTCGCGATCATGTTCGAGGCGCTGTTCATTCTCACGACCATCGACACGGGCACGCGCGTGGGGCGCTTCATGCTGCAAGAGTTGATCGGTCAATTCTGGAAACCAATGGCGCAGACGTCCTGGTATCCGGGTGTCGTGATCTCCAGTGGCCTGATCGTGGCGGGCTGGGGCTACTTCCTCTATCAGGGAGTAATCGATCCGCTCGGCGGTATCAATTCGCTCTGGCCGCTGTTCGGCATCTCGAATCAGCTACTTGCGGCGATCGCGCTCTGCGTTGGCACCACCGTTTTGATCAAGATGGGAAGGGCGCGTTACGCGTGGGTGACGCTGCTGCCGTTGGCGTGGCTGGTGACCGTGACGATGACCGCGGGGTGGCAGAAGGTTTTCTCGCCCGAGCCGCGCCTCGGTTTTCTCGCACATGCCGAGTTCGTCCAGGACGCGCTCGCGCGTGGCACACTGCCCGCCGGCATCACCAGCACAGACGCAGCGAACCGATTAATCTTCAACGACCAGCTCGATGCCGTGATTGCCCTGGTTTTCATGGCGGTCGTAGTTCTCGTAATTGCTGCGTCGATTCGCGAATGGCTGCTGGTGCTGTCGCGCCGCAAGCCGGCCGTCGTGTACGAGGCGCCGTACGTGCGCAGTGAGCTGGCGGCCGGCGATTGACAACTGCCTGACTTGACGCGAACTTACCGGACTCATTCCAGATGTTTTCATTCAGCGGAGTTGTGTAATGTTCGGCAGCCTGAAGAGCCGAATCATCCTCATTCTCGTCGTGCTTGTGGCAGCGGCGGGAATACTGATCAAAAACGGGCTGAAACTCGGACTCGATTTGCAGGGCGGCATGTACCTCGCCCTCGAAGTCGCGGATCCGCAGAACACCCTGACCGACGACGCCAGACGGGATGCGACTGACCAGGCGCTCGAGGTCATTCGTAACCGGGTGGACCAGTTCGGCGTCGCCGAGCCGCTCATCCAGAAGGTAGGCGCTGAGCGCATCATCGTGCAGTTGCCAGGTATTCGTGATGAAGCTCGTGCCAAAGCGATCATCGAGCGCACCGCCTTCCTCGAATTCAAGCTGGTAAAAGAGACGCGCGATTTCATGAATGCGCTCCCGCGCATTGACCGCGCCATCATCGCGGCCGGCGGTGCCGAAGTCGCGGCGGATACCGCAGCTGCGGATACGGGGCGCGCGCGCTCACCGATGGATATCCTGTTCCAGCAGCAGCGTGACACAGCCGGCGCGAGCGCGAGCGACACTGCGACCGATACGGCGGACGCGCTGTTGCCGACTGGTGACCGAAACAGTCCGCTTGGCAGCTTGCTCATGGAGTCGGGGTCCGAAGGGGAGTTCGCGGTGGCGGAGCCTGATGTCGAGAAGGTCAGGCGATATCTGGCGATGCCGGAAGTACAGCGCATCCTACCGCGCGACACGCGACTTCAGTGGAGCTCCAAGCCGATTGGGCGCGGCGCCGAGCTATACCGCTCGCTCTTTGTGCTCGAGGCAGAGTCATTCATGAAAGGCAGCGCGCTCTCGGATGCATCCGCGGGACGCGATCCGCAGTTCGGTCAGACCATGGTTTATTTCCAGCTGAACCGTCGCGGCGGCCGCACCTTCGAGCGCATTACGGGCAGTCACATTGGTGATCGCATCGCGATCATCCTGGACGAGCAGGTGCAGAGCGCGCCGACCGTGCAGGGCCAGATCGGCACAAACGGCCAGATCGAGATGGGCCAATCGCCGATGGAGGAAGCGCGCGATCTCGCGCTCGTGCTGCGCGCAGGCGCCCTGCCGGCGCCGGTCGAGATCGTAGAACAGCGCAGCGTCGGTCCCGCTCTGGGTCAGGATTCGATCGACCAGGGCAAAATAGCCGGCATCATTGGCGTGTTGCTCATTATCGCAATCATGATCGGGGTTTACCGCGTGGCCGGGTTGCTGTCGGTGGTTGCGCTTGCAGCCTACATGCTGCTGGTGCTGGGTGGCCTGGCTTCGTTGCCGGAGGCAGCCCTGACGGCGCCGGGAATCGCCGGGCTGATCCTTTCGATTGGTATGGCAGTAGATGCGAACGTTCTGATCTTCGAACGCATACGCGAAGAAAAAATGGCCGCGCGCACGAATCGGCAGGCCATCGAGGAAGGGTTCACGAACGCAATGTCGGCTATTGTGGACTCAAACCTGACGACGCTGATCACCGCGCTCATCCTCTTCCAGGTGGGCACCGGGCCGGTGCGTGGCTTTGCGGTCACGCTCGCGATCGGTATTCTCGCGTCGTTCTTTTCGGCCGTGTTCGTTACCAAGACGCTGTTCATGATCTATATCGGCCGGAAGGCGCCGTCCGAGCCGATCAGTATTTGATCCAGGAGCCGTTCAGACATGTTTCGACCGCTAGCGAACGCTAACTACAAAATCATCGAGATTCGCCGGATCGCGTACGTCATCACGGCCGCCGCGCTGCTGGCGTCGTTGGGGATGGCAATCTTCTGGCAGGTCACGAAGGGTTCCTGGCTGAACTACGGCGTCGACTTTGCCGGCGGCATACTGGTGCAGGTTCGTTTCTCGCAGCCGACGTCGGTCGCCGATTTGCGCACGCAGATCGAGGCGCGCATTCCGCGCACCGAGATCACGCGTTTCGGCGCTGAGAACGAGTTCCTGATCCGTGCGCCGCGCTTCACGGAGGCCGGCGAGAGCGTAGCCGATCAGATTGTGAGCATTCTGCGCCAACAGCCGAACCGGTCCTTCGAGGTGGCTCGCACCGAGGCGGTGAGTGCGAAGGTCGGCAGTGAGCTGCAGCGTAAAGCGATCATTGCCATCCTGCTGTCGTTCGCCGCAACCTTGATTTATCTCGCGTTTCGCTTCGAATGGCGCTTCGGGTTGGCGGCCATCGCCGCGACCATGCATGACACACTGCTCACGCTCGGCCTGATCTCGGCATTCCGCATGGAAGTCTCACTGACCACAGTGGCCGCGATTCTGACGATTGTCGGCTACTCGCTCAACGACACGATCGTTATCTTTGACCGTATCCGCGAGAATCTGAAAAAGTCCGGCCGCCGGGTCGAGCTGGTGCCGCTCCTGAATCGCTCGATCAACGAAACGTTGCCGCGAACGGTCCTGACAGGCGGCAGCGTGATCGCTACATTGACTTCATTGGCACTGCTCGGCGGCAGCACTATTCGTGGCTTTGCCCTCATCATGCTGATCGGAGTGCTGATTGGTACTTACTCATCGGTTTTCGTTGCCTCTCCTGTTCTATACGAGATCGAAAAGCGGTGGGGCATAAAGAAGGCGGACAAACCGTCCCGGCAGCAGCGGGTTGCCTTGTAATCACGGGCCCGCATAGCATGAAGGCCGCGCCGGTTCGCCAGCGTGGCCTTTTTATTTAGCTACGGAGAACGCTACAAACGTGCTGTTCGACTCCCACTGCCATCTGACGGATGAGCGTTTCCGTGACGACGTCGATGAAGTCGTAGCGAGCGCGCTGGCGGCCGGCGTAGTGCGCATGACCACGATCAGCTCGACACCGGCGGATGCGGAAGCGGCATTGGAGATCGCGCAGCGTCACGAAAATGTATGGGCGACCGCGGGCGTACATCCGCATTCAGTCGCGGAGGTCGGCCGCGACGCTATCTCGCGGGTAGCGGACCTCGCCGATGAGCCGAAGATCGTCGCTATCGGTGAGACTGGGCTCGACTACTATTACGAGAACGCGCCGCGGCCGTTGCAGCGCCAGGCTCTACGCCGGCATGTCGAGCTCGCGGACGATCTCGCACTCCCGCTGATCGTGCATTGTCGTGATGCCGAAGCCGATATGATCGGGCTGATTCGTGAAGTCGAGGGTGAGGTGTTCGGCGTGCTGCATTGTTTCGACGGCACGGTCGAACTATTGGAGGCCGGTCTCGAGGCGGGCTGGATGATTTCTTTTTCCGGCCTCGTGACCTTCAAGAACTACGACGGCGAAGGACTCGTCCGGGATGTGCCGCCCGACCAGCTCATGATCGAGACCGACAGCCCCTATCTTGCGCCCGTGCCGCACCGCGGTAAGCGCAACGAGCCGGCGCATGTCCGGCTGGTCGCGGCAACGCTGGCGCGCATGCGCGGCGAGACCATCGAGGATGTAGCTGCCTACACCTTCCGCAACGCAACCAGATTCTACGGCTTGCCGCAGCTCGCGGAAGTATGACACGCCGCATTCATATTCTGCCTGATGCGCTGGCGAATCAGATCGCTGCGGGCGAAGTCGTCGAGCGGCCGGCATCGGTCGTCAAGGAATTGATCGAGAACGCGCTCGATGCCGCCGCCACGCGCGTGCACGTATCGATTCAGAATGGCGGCAAAACCGAGATACGAGTTGCCGATGATGGTTCTGGTATGGGGCGTGACGACGCTTTGCTCTGTCTCGACCGTCATGCGACCAGCAAGATCGCCGAGCCGACTGACCTTCAGGCTGTGCGCACATTCGGTTTTCGTGGCGAGGCGCTGCCTGCGATCGCGTCGGTCGCGCGGCTGACGCTCGAGACCGCCGAACCCGCTGGGGTCGGCAGTCGGGTGCGTGTGAGCGGCGGCAGAATTCAGGGCGCCGAGGATTGCGCACGCCAGGCGGGCACGACCGTTGTCGTGCGCAACCTGTTCTTCAACGTGCCGGCGCGCGCCAAATTTCTGCGCAGTGCGGCAGCTGAGACACGCGCGGTAGCGGACGTGGTCGCTACGCTCGCGCTCGCGAATCTTTCGACTGCGTTCAAGCTCGAATCGAATGGCCGCACGCTGC
>JBQTID010000220.1:0-16647 GCA_052389275.1 Gemmatimonadota bacterium
TACTTCCTCACCTCAATCGCCATCGCCCTGAACAACTTCGCCTCGCGCTGATTCAGCGCAGCACGACGGGCCGCCACCCGAACGGTCCGCATGATCATCTGCGGCTGTCGCTTCTTGAAGAAATCAATCAGGCCGAGACTCTGCTCCATGTCGTCGAACATGGCGTTCAGCTCCGCGGTAGTTGCGGGCGGCGCGGTGCGTGTGCGGCGCGCGGTCGGCAGCGCGGTCTCGCTGCCCTCGGCCGCCATGCGCAGCTCGTAAGCAACCAGCAGCACTGCTTGCGCGAGGTTGAGGGAGGGATGTTTCGGGTTGGTCGGCACGGTGATCAGACGATCCAGCTTGTCGATCTGTTCGGTCGTCAGCCCGCTGTCTTCGCGCCCGAAAACCAGCGCGATCGGCTGTTCGTCGGTCGCCGGCAGCGCGAGCAATTCAGGCGCCGCTTCGCGCGGATGCTGCCAAACGAACTGCGACGTGCGCCAGCGGGCCGTCGTGCCGACAGAGTACAGGACATCGGCGAGCGCGTCGTCGAGCGTGTCGAAGAATTGCACGCGCTCGAGGTACGGTTCCGAGCCGTGCGCAATGCCGGCCACACGATAGGCATCGAAGAGCGCAGGGCGCACGAGTCGCAGCCGGTACAACCCCATGTTCATCATCGCGCGCATGGCGCCTGCGATGTTGACGATGTCCTGGGTCTCGTTCAGGACGACGACAAACCGCTCCGAAACCGGCCAATTCCGCATTGTTCGGAAGCTGATCGGACTGGCGGCCAGCCGTCAAGCAGGACATTTTCGAGATCGGTATCGAGATTGAATCGGAGAATGACAATGGCACTTGGCTTCGAACCGACGTCCTGGATCTGGCGCAATGGCGAAATGATTCGCTGGGAGGACGCCACGATCCACGTATTGAGTCACGTCGTGCATTACGGGTCTTCCGTCTTCGAAGGAATCCGCTCGTACAAGACGCCGGACGGCCCGAACATTTTCCGCCTGCGCGAGCATATGCGTCGCTTCGAGGATTCGGCGAAGATCTATCGCATGGAAATCGGCTTCTCACAGGACGTACTGATCGAGGCGTGCGAGACCGTGGTTCGGCAAAACGGTCTCGACGAATGCTACATACGGCCGATCGCGCTGCGTGGTTACGGCAGTCCGGGCATCAATCCGCAGACCTGTCCGGTCGACGTCTTCGTGATGTGCTGGTACTGGGGCGCGTACCTCGGCGATGAGGGCATGGCCAACGGCATCGATGCCTGTGTCTCGAGCTGGCACCGCATGGCGCCGAACACGTTTCCGTCATATGCGAAAGCGGGCGGCAACTACCTGGCGGCGCAGCTCATGAAAATGGAAGCGCTCGCGAACGGTTACGCCGAAGCGATTGCGCTCGGACACGGCGGCATGCTCAGCGAAGGCAGTGGCCAGAATCTGTTCCTCGTGCGCGACGGCAAATTGCTGACCGCATCCCTGGATGGCAGCTTCCTGCCAGGCATCACGCGCGATGCGATCATCACGCTCGCCAAAGACGCCGGCATCGAAGTCGTGGAAGCGCCCATTGCACGCGAGATGATCTACATAGCGGATGAAGCGTTCTTCTCCGGCACTGCCGCGGAAGTCACGCCGATCCGCAGCGTCGATCGCATTCCAGTCGGCAATGGTACTACAGGGGAGATCACGCGGACGCTACAGGACAAACTGCTGGGCATTGCGCGTGGCCGGTACCGGGATCCGTATGGGTGGAGGTGGCCAGTTAAGGTAGAAGCAGGGGTAATGTGAGCATGGGATCATGGGAGCATGGGTGAACCAACTCATGCTCCCATGCTCTCATGCTCCCAATCACCCTGTTTTAACATGCTTCTCGTAACACTCCGGACAAATGTTATGAGAAAACCGCACGTTGGCATGCTGTGAGATGTAATTGTCGACGCGCTCCCAATAGTCCTGCTCGTTGCGGATGCGTTTGCAATACGAGCAGATCGGCAGCAGGCCTTCCAGGCGTCGCACCGTTGCGAGCGCCTTTTCCATTTCTTCCACTCGTTCGGCGAGCTTGCGCTGGAGCTCAATGAAGCGAACCCCGACTTCGACGCGCGCCAGCAGCTCGGCCTCATCGAACGGCTTGCGCAGGTAGTCGCTGGCACCGGATTGCAGCCCGGCCACCAGGTCTTCGGTCTTGCTCTTGCCGGTGAGCAGAATGAAGTAGCGATGCGCGAGCTTCGGCTCTTTCTGCGCGCGCTGACAGATCTCGGTGCCTTCCATGCCAGGCATGATCCAGTCGAGTACAGCCAGTGGTGCATTGCTCTGCTGTAGCTTCTTCCAGGCCTGATCGCCGTCCGTAGCAGTCAGCACATCGTATCCGGCCCGCGTCAATGTGTCGTTGAGCACGTTGAGCGTGAGCTTGTCATCATCAGCAATCAGTACCGTCATCGGCCTTGGCATTGCTATTCCTTGTCAGTCAGTACGAGCATGATCAGAGCAGCAGCGAGAGCGAGAGCGGCGCCGGTGAAAAACGCGAGAGCGGCACCGAACTGCTGCCACAACACACCGAATATAATACTGGCGGGAAGCGCTGCCACGCCGATCGCAAAATGATAGGCACCAAAGGCGGCACCGCGACGCTGGGCCGGCGCCAGCGCCGCGACCATGGCCTTCTCGGGCGCTTCGGTCAAGCCGTAAAACAGCCCGTAGGTGAGGAAGAGTGCCCAGATCTGCCAGAGCTGGCTGGCCAGTGCGAAGCCGGCGTAGACCGCGGCATAGAGCAGCCAACCCGCCGCGATCGCACGCTGCGGTCCCGCGCGATCAGCGAGCATGCCACCCGGCACGCTCCAAACCATCTTGCTGACGTGCAGCGCCGCCCAAAGCGCCGGAATCAGCGCGAGGTCGAGACCAAGCTGCTGTGCGCGCAGCAGCAGGAATGCGTCGGTTGCATTGCCGAGCGTGAACAGTACGACGACGAGTATGAAGGAACGCAGTGAGTGCGGCAGACCGCCAAAGCCCTCGAAACGCGTTTTCGGCTGGAAGTCCTGCACGATGGTAGTTTCGCGCACGCGCAGCCACAGCACGACTACGCTGAGGGCTGCCGGAATCGCGGCTAACAGAAATACCAGACGATAACCGCCGAGACCGAGATACAGAATCGCGGCTGCCAGCAGTGGCCCCAGCACGGCGCCGGCATGATCCGCGGCGCGGTGAAACCCGTACGCTGCGCCTCGTACGCCGGCATCGACGGATTCGGCGAGCAGCGCGTCGCGCGGCGCGGTTCGAATGCCCTTGCCCACGCGATCGGTGAAGCGGATCACGAGCACGTGCCACGGCGCGGTCGCGAACGCCACCAGTGGCCGCGCGATGCTCGCAATCGTGTAACCGATCATCACCAGCGGCTTGCGCTTGCCGATGCGATCCGACAGCCAGCCGCTCGCGAGTTTCAACAGGCTCGCGGTACTCTCGGCGATTCCTTCGATCAGCCACAGGAAAGCGGCGCCGGCGCCGAGCGTTGCGGTGAGAAAGAAGGGCAACAGCGGATAGATCATCTCGCTCGACAGATCCGTCAGCAGCGAGACGACCGACAGCCAGAGAACGTTGCCGCGCAGCGCGCCGCGCAGCTTCATGCGCGCAGAATCGCACGCAGCGTCGCGAGCGAACGGTCTACTTCATTTTCGGAGTTGTAGATGTGGCAGCATTGCCGGACGCCGAGCGGATCGCCCATGCTGCGTACTCTTATGCGAGCCTGATCCCACAACCGGTCCTGAAGCTCCGCCGCGCTCACGCCATTGACGGCCCATACGGTCGTGGCTGACCGCAGCTCCGGATGGGTCGGTGAATTGATCACCACGCGGTCCATACGTTGCAATCCCGCGCGTAGCCGATCGGCGAGGCCGAAGCTGCGCTCCTGCACGCGAGCCGAGCCGATCGCCAGGTGAAAGTCCAACGCCTTCTCGAATCCGATCAGCAGCGAAAGGTTGCCGGTGCCGTATTGCATGAGGCGGAACGCCGCATCCTTGTGGTTGTCCCACTCAGCGCTCGCGAGCGTTGCCCATACGCGCGGCATGACAGCGCGCCGCAAATAGAGAAAACCGGTTCCTTTGGGTGCGAGCAGCCACTTGTGCGGCGACGAGAAATACGCATCGCAGCCCATGTCCTGCACGTCGACGACGACGTGCCCGACGGTTTGCGCGCCATCCACGACCGAGACAATGCCGCGCTCGCGGGCGCGCCGGCATAGCTCTTTTACCGGAAACAGAATGGCCGTGCCACTGGTCAGGTGCGGAAACGCCCAAACGCGCGTGTGCGGCGTCGTCGCATTCTCATAGAGCGAGATCAACTGCTCCGGATTGCTGGGCGGCACCGGAATCTTCACGTATTTCACATGCGCGCCGTAGCGCTTGCCGCGCAGCTCCCAGCCGCAGCGGCCGCCCGGGTGTGCACCTTCATCGATCAATACTTCATCGCCAGGTCCGAGATCGAGGCCATTGGCGAGAAAATTCATGCCGAAGGTCGCATTCTGGGTCAGCGCGATCTCTTCCGCCGTCGCGTTGATGAGCCGGCCGATCTTTGCGCGCAGCGGCAGCTCGGGATAATAGCCGGTGAAATAGTTCTCGTGATCCGGCTTGTAATCCCAGTGCGCAATGTCGCGGTCCACGTGTGTCATGTGTTGCACGACCGCATCGAGCACTACGCGCGGTGATGCGCCGAGTGTACCCGTGTTGAAGAACGCTTCAGCGCGCGGGATGAGAAACTGCGCGCGCAGATCATCCCAGAACTCGCGTGTGAGTGTCCCGGCCGGCGGCTGCGGCATGGACGGCGCAACCGCAATCGAGTGCCCGAACATGCGAGCCGGAAGTGCCGCGGCGGCCGTGACGCCCGCGGCCAGATGAGCCAGGAACGAACGTCGATTAGTGCTCATGGGAACCATTCTTGCGCTTTAGCGTCCTGAACGCCAGCGCGGAGGAAGTGGCATGCGGTTCGGGGGCGTTGCAGCAGCCGTGCTGATGATGACCGGCGCGCTTCAGGCACAGGTGGCGCTTCAGTCGCCGGTGTGTCGCGCCGAGCAGAGCGGCGAAGAGCTGATCACACGGATCACGTATTCTGACGGTTACACGGTCGAAGGCCCGTGGCGCATCACGGGCATGGTGCGCAACAGCGCCGGCAGCAGCTTGACCGCCGTGCTCGATCAAATTGTCGAAACGCGAGCGCTCCAGGCCGGCCGGCAAGCCACCGCGCTGCCGGGCGCCATCGAGATGACCTTCCACGGCAAAACGCTGGATGAGGCGCTGGATGAAGCCGCCCGCGTCTGGTGCAGCACCGTGCTGCGGGCGCGCCCGGGATCACCGTCTTCAGTCAACGACGGCCCTTTGCAGAATCGCATTATGTAACGGGGACGGAGGCGGAGACGGAGACGGGGTGGTAGTTTGGCTGGATGGATTCCTGCGCGCTCTTCCGCCGATTTCCAAAGCTCGTTTCAACCGTTCCGTGGGTAAGCCTTGCAAAAGTCCCAACACCAGTCGAGCCATTCCAGGCACTCCAGTCGCCGCCTCCGTCTCCGTCTCCGATCGAAGATCACTGGATCAAGCGCGATGATCTTTCCGGCGAGCCGTACGGCGGCAACAAGGTCCGCAAGCTCGAGTTTTTGCTTGGCGCTGCGCAGGCGCGCGGCGCGAAGCGGCTGATCACAGTAGGTGCGGCGGGCTCGCATCACGCGCTCGCCACCACGATCTACGGACGCGCGCTGGGCTTCGAGGTCACGCTGGTACTCTTCCCGCAGCCACTCACAGCACACGTCCGCGAAGTGCTGCTGCTCGATCATGTGCTGGGCGCGGAGCTGCGTTATACGCGGCGCATGGACACCATCCCGGCCGCTCTTTTTGCGACGACGCTGCGCTACTGGCAGCAGCGTGCATTCGTCATTCCCCCTGGTGGTTCGGATGCGATAGGATCACTCGGCTACGTCAATGCGGCGCTGGAGCTGGCGGACCAGATCGCGCAGGGGCTCGCGCCCGAGCCGCAGACCGTCGTAGTCGCCGCGGGCACGCTTGGGACTGCGGCAGGACTCGCCGTTGGCTTCAGCATTGCCGGACTGCGAACGAAGATCAAAGCCGTTCGCATCACCGGACGCATCGTCGCGAACGAGCGCGTGCTCGGTCGCCTGGTGCGAGGCACCGATGCGTTGCTGCGCCGGGCGGGTGCTCCGATCGACAGCGCGCGTGCTGCGCTCGCGCGTGTCGAGCTGCTGCACGAGCATATCGGCCGTGGCTATGGACTGGAAACAGATGAGGGCACGCGCGCAACCGCGCATTTCGGCCGTTATGGTATCCTGCTGGATCCGACCTACACCGCCAAGGCAGCCGCCGCTTTGGTTGCGCACGCCGCGACCTTGCCGAAGCCGGTACTCTTCTGGCAGACTCTCAGTACCACGCTGCCGGTCGAACGGCTGGCCGGCGCGCAGGCGAGCGAGCTGCCAAAACCGTTTCGCGACTATCTACTCTCCACGGGGGCATCATGAGCGTTCGGGATTACATAGAGAAGAACAAGCAGCGCTTTCAGGACGAGCTCTTCGATTTTCTGCGCATCCCGAGCGTGAGTGCGCGTTCCGAACACAAACAGGACACGCAGAAAGCCGCGAACTGGTTCGCTGATCGCACGCGCGAGATCGGGATGCAGGTAAAGGTGCACGAGACGAAGGGACATCCGATCGTTGCCGCCGAATGGAGAGCTGCGGGTCCGAAAGCGCCGACTGTGCTGATCTACGGTCATTACGACGTGCAGCCACCCGAGCCGCTCGATTTGTGGCAGACGCCGCCCTTCGAACCGGCCATTCGTGACGGCCGCATCTATGCGCGCGGCTCCGTCGATGACAAGGGACAGCTCTATCTGCACGTAAAGGCGATCGAATCCCATCTCAAGAGCAACGGCAAGCTGCCGGTGAACGTGGTCATGGTCGCGGAAGGGGAAGAGGAAGTCGGCAGTGAGAACCTGCTCCCTTTCATCGAGAAGAACGCCGCGATGCTGAAGTGCAACGCAATCGTGATATCGGATACGTCGATGCATAGTGAAGACGTGCCCAGCCTGGATGCATCGCTGCGCGGCATGTCGTATCTCGAGATCTGGGTGCATGGTCCCGGCCAGGATTTGCACTCGGGTGTGTATGGCGGCGGTGTCATAAACCCCGCTACCGCGCTCGCCAGGATCATTGCGTCATTTCACGACGAGAACTGGCATGTCGCCGTCGATGGCTTCTACGACGACGTCGCTGATGCCCAAACTTTCCGCGAACAAATCGGCAAGCTGCCCTGGCAGGACGATGATTTCAGGAAGGAAACCGGGGCTGCCAGGCTGAACGGCGAAAAAAGCTACACGACCATCGAGCGTCTGCTGATTCGTCCAACCGTCGAGGTAAACGGGCTGTTGTCAGGTTACACGGGCGAAGGCGCGAAGACGGTGTTGCCTGCGCACGCAATGGCGAAGGTCAGCTGCCGTCTGGTGCCGAATCAGGATCCGCACAAACTCGCCGATCTCATGAAGAAACACATCCAGAAAGTCACGCCGGAAGGGGTGACCGTGAAGGTCGATTATCTGCACGGCGGCAAGCCGTGGCGCGCAAACACGAAAGGTCCGCTTTACGAGGCAGGCGCCGCGGCGCTCGAGAAAGCGTTCGGCAAGACGCCAGTGTTTGGCGGTTCAGGCGGCTCGATTCCGATCGTGCCCGAGTTCGAGCGCATTCTCGGCGCACCGGCCATGTTGATGGGATTCGGTTTGCCCGGCGAAAACGCGCATGCGCCGAATGAATGGATGAGTGTTCGGAACTACGAGCTGGGTACGCTGGCGGCGGCGTTATTGCACGAGGAGCTTGCGGCGCGTCTCAAGTAGCGATGATGCGATGAGTGCGATGAGTGCGTAAAAAAGCGGCGGGTCCGAAGATCCGTCGCACTTATCGCACTTATCCCACTTATCCCACTTATCGCACTTATCCCACTTATCGCACCTATCGCTCTAATCGCCTACCGATGCCCTCGGCCGATTCCGCTCGATCTCGCTCTTAATCTGCTGCCGCAAACGCCAGATCTTGTTCGGGTACGTGTGGCAGTTCGGCGTGTTCGTGCCGCGCACGCAGCCGTTGTATCCGAGCAGAGCACTGCGCTCGTCGCCATGACTGCGCAGGTACCAGGCGAGAATGCTCGTGCCGTTGCAGATGTTGTCTTCGATGTCGTAGAGATCGCGGCCACAGGCGCGCCAATGACCGACCCACAGCGGCATCACCTGCATCAGGCCGCGCGCGCCAACCGAGCTGCGTGCGTTCGGATTGCCTTCACTTTCGACCAACAGAATTGCGGCGGTCGTAGCGGGATCGACACCGCGGCGGTACGACTCTTCTACCAACGGCCAGCTGATCTTGCGGGCGCGCGCTTCCGAAATGCCACGGCGGCGCAGAACCTTTTCGACCGGCTCGACATGCTCGCGATACAGCGTGACGTAATCGACCGTCTTCGTGCCTTCAGCTGCAATGCCTTGCATACGCTTCGACAGCGCTTCCAAATGAATGCGCGGAACTTCCTTTTCTGTCCGGAAGCGTGCGGTCTTGTCGGCTGGAATATCGAGAAGCTGATTGGAGAGCTCACCCGCGCCAAAACCCACGAGCAGGAGCACTGGAGCACCGAGCGCGACAGTTCGCACACGACGCCAGATGAGCTCGAGCTCCTCCATCATGCCAAGATTGGATCTCGGCTCGAGATTCCCAGTTTCCTTGCGACGGAACCAGTGCATGAATATTGGGTTTGGGTGATCGGGGAGACCCAATTTCATGCGATTTCCCGGCCAAGGCAAGCTTTGGCCGGGAATGGCACCCGCTTATCAGTTATCCAGCGCTGTTGCAAGCGCTTCCAGCTCTTCGATCGTGAGGTTGTAATCCGCCGCGCAGAACTGACAGACCACTTCGGTCACACCTTTTTCGCGATCAGCGGCAATGATTTCGCGAATTGTGGCCGCACCCAGTAGCAACAGCGCCCGCTCCGCCCGCTCCCTGGAGCAGGGGCAATGGAAACGCACCGACTTGCTTTCCAGGATCTGGAGATCGGTCGCGAAAATCCGCTCGAGGATCGCTTCCGGCGTGTCCCCGCTTCGGAGCATGGTCGTCGGGTGGGGTAGCCCACGTATCACGGTCTCGATCGCAGCCGCGTCCGCGTCCTTGATGCCGGGCATGAGCTGGACGATGTAGCCGCCGGCGGCCTCGACTTCGCCACTGGCCTGCACGAACACGCCAATACCGACAGCCGATGGGATCTGCTCACTGTGGGCGAGGTAATGCGCGAGGTCCTCGCCAACTTCGCCCGACACCAACTCGACTGTGCTGCTGTGTGGCTGTCTCATGCCAAGATCACGCGTGACGGTCAGCCGGCCCTCGGTGCCGACTGCGCCCGAAACGTTCAGCTTGTTGCCATTCGACTGATCGATGTCCGGACGCGGATTCGACACCAGACCGCGCACTTCGCCATTGCCGTTCGCGGAAGCGAGCAAGGTGCCGGCGGGTCCGTTGCCCTGTACGCGCACGGTCACGATCTGGTCCTCTTCCTTGAGCATTGCTCCGAAGAGAACGGTACCGGTCGCGAGACGACCGAGCGCGGCGGTGACCGCCGGGTCCGTGCCGTGGCGATGGCGCAGCTCCGCCACCGTACGAGTGGAGTCGATTGCAAAAGCGCGCACGAGCCCGTCCAGGGCGGTCGCACGCACCATGTAGTCAGCGCTCTTCAAGATTCCTGCTCCCAACGAAAGCGGCCCCGCCGAGGGGGCCGCATAAGTGCTTCAACTTCTACCCTGCCAAAGAGAGCGCGGTCCGTATCACCACGAATCTTCGGGAGGTTCCTCGCGGACGAGTGTGAGAATGGCAGCCTGCGGAACGACCAGGTACTTCCGCTCTTCGAACGTGATCTCGACCGCGGCGCGCCGGAAGAAAATCGCGTAATCGCCTACTCGCGCCTGAACCGGCAGGTATTTGGCTTCGCCGCCGGCAATCTTCCAGGGCTCTTCGTTCAGCTCGGTCGGCGCGGAAATCGGCGTACCAGGTCCGGTCGCGACGACTTTGCCGCCCTGCACGGCCTGGTTGTCCACCGCGCTTGCGGGCAGGTAGAGCCCGACATGCGTGCGATCCTCGCCTGCTTCGGGAAGAATGAGGACGCGGTCGCCGACGACAATCAATCTCTTTTTGCGGTCCATTTCTCAATCTCGCATGGCTGTGCACCGAATCGCCAACAATTATCGGTTGCATGAACCGTAAGCTGAAGGAAGCGGCGCGTCGTCCCTACAGTTTCTTTCTGGATGCCGAGCTGGTCGAGCGCGCCCGCGAAGAAGTCGGCGAGACCGACGTCATCCGAAGCATCGAGGCAGCGCTGGCCGCCGCGATCGACTATAAGGCGTGGCAGCAGCAGATTTCGACCGGCAACCGGCAAGTGCTCGATTAAAGAGTCCAGCGCACGCCCAGACGGTGCACGGCGCCCACGAAATCGAAGCTGTGGTACGCATAGTCGAATGAGACGGCGCGCAAGGTAACTCCCGCGCCGAAGCGAAAACCCGCGAGCTGGCCGGCTTCGGTTTCGTAGCCAACGCGCGCGACGGCGCCGATCTCTCGGGTCGCTGCCGGCATTATGCCGGCCTCGATGCCGCTCGCGAATGCGAATGAGCTCTCACGCAAACGCGAGATCGCGTCCGCGAAGACGTTCACGCCGAGACCGCTGGAAGTCGAGATCGGCACCAGCGCGCCCATGCGCAGCTCGGTCGGCAGTGGCGCGTCGTCACCGGACAGCGTGCCACCAATATTGCGCGCCGCTGCCGCCAGCGTGATCGATGCGACGTCGTATTGAACACCTACATCGGCGACAGCCGCTCTCCGGGTTTCTTCCGCCACACCGACCGATACGAAGCCGAGCGACCCGCCCAGCCGCATGCGACCATCACGCAATGGCAGCGCGGCCGAAACGCGCGCGGCAATTTCGCCGGCACTGACGGAATTGCCGGTAGCAATGCCGGTGTTGTTGCCGAACTCCGGATCGGGAATGCGCTCGGGAATTTCGCCGGCATCGAGATAAACGATGCTGGCGCCGACGCGCACGCTGCCGAATTGCGTGAAACCCGCGAGCGAGCCGAACGTGATGTCGGTCGCATAATTCTCGTACGCCACACTCGCGCCGGTGCGCGCCGCAGCAATGCCGGCGGGATTGTAAAAGAGCGCGTCAGCATCCGCGTGCGCGGAGGTGTATGCGCCCGACAGCGCGCTCGCCCTGGCGCCCGCATTGAACTGCAGCACCTGCGCTCCGGTTTCACCCGCATTCTGCGCCAAGAGCGGTGCCGCCACGCCAAGCATCGCAATGACCGCAATGACCGCCCGGACCGCCTGGATCGCCGCCTTCATCGCGATCCTCGCACAACGAAAAGCTTTTCGCGTATGGGTCCGCTACCGAAATCGAAGATCGCGAGATAAACGCCGGTCGCGACGCGCGCCCCGTTGTCGTTGGTGAGGTCCCACGCAACACTGCCCGACGTGCCGGCTCGTGATTTCAGATCACTGACCAGCCTGCCGGTAAGTGTGTAGATGCCGGCGAGGCGAGGCGCTTCACTGAAGTTGAAGACCACGCGCCCACTGCGCACCGGATTCTCGCTCAGTGAGAAGGTCTCGTTCCCGGTCAGCACCGTGGTCAACGCAGCCGATGAAGCGAGTGATGTCGTGACCGTCTCCAGCCGGTTGGTTGCGAGCGACCGCAGACCGATCGAGCGCGTGGCGGCCGGAACGAATTCGGCAGTGAAGGATCCGCGATTCGGCGCCGCACCCGACAGCTCGATAGCGGCGATCAGGTTGAGTGAATCACGCATTGCCACGATGACCGAGTCGAGCGCGACGTCGATTTGAATCGGGACACCGGTCAACGACGCGGCTCGTGAAGCGATCGTACGCTCGCCGAAATCGATTCTGCCATTGCGGTTCGCGTCCGCGATCAGAACGAAGCGCGCGTTGGGGTCCGCTCCAGTCAATCTGTAGCCGAGCTGGGTGACGCGAATGTTCTCGAAACCATTCACGCGCAGAACGGTCGACAGCAGCGGCAGCCGGGTTCCGCGCGGGCTCGGCGTGACGCTGTCGGGCGCAATGTCATCGAGAGCGACGCGCAGATTCGCGGGCTCGGTAACTACCACCTGCGCAGTATCGGCGAATGTGCCGGAGCTCGCGATCAGCAACGCACTGCCGGTCTGAAGCGCGCGCACGGTCCCATCCGCATCAATCGTCGCAACCGCCGGATTCGTGGAATGGAACGCGATGGTCGCGCCGGTAGGACTGCAACTGAAGAAGCGCGTCGTCGCATTGACAGGAATCGTATCGGCCATCGGCGTGATGATAACCGGACCGGCGGCGCCGCCCGCCACGCCGATCGCGCCGAGCGAAGCGCAAATGTTGAGCTTGCCGTGACCCCACCAGAAACGCGGCACCGCGTCAAACGAGTTGTCGTAGACGCGCGCAGTCAGCTGATCCTGATCCGATGTGCGCGATAATATGTCCCTGATGTCGGCATGCGTGAGGGTTGGCCGCGCCTGCAGCATGAGCGCGATCGCGCCGGTAACATGCGGCGCGGCCATGCTCGTCCCCTGATTCACCCAATGCACGCCGTCGCTGAGAATGCGGTTGGCGGCGGGCATGGCGTTGCGCGATCTCGACGATGCGATGCCGAGACCGGGCGCGGTGATCTCAGGCTTGAGCCGGCCGTCGCGCGCAGGACCGCCACTCGAGAAGCGTGCGAGATCGCCGATCTGCTCCATCGTCACGAAACAAACCGGACCCTCGGGCTTGGCCGGCGAATTCCAGCATAGCTTGCTCGCGAAGGCGCCAACTGTGATCGCGCTGCGCGCGTTGCCCGGCGAGCTTACCACGTAATGGTTGTCGAAACCCTGGCGGCCGCGGGCCAGCAGAGCACCGCCAAGCGACTGCGCCCACATCCAGAAATGATAGGGCTTGCCTGATCCCGGACTGGCGGATGAGATGCGCAGCGTCCAGATACCGGCGGCCGGCGTCGCGCCGGAGCCGCAGTCATTGAAACGAATGTCGGCTTCGTAAGCATTGTTGCGCGCGTTGACGCCACCGGATGCGTTGTCGATGCGCACATTGCCGGCCGGGCTGTCCTGCTCGCGGATCTGGCGAAACGGCGCGCCGACAATGCCACCGTCAGGTCGCAGCACCATGAGGTCGAGCATGTCGGTCGCTTCGTACCACAGGCTGATCTGCACGAACTCGTTGCAGGCGCCATCGATCGGCGTGTAAGGCGAAATCTCGATCGTGAAGTCGCGCGACGTGCCGGGCAGTCCGCTGCCGTGGAAGTAGTTGGGATTGCGAGCCGGCTGCGTGCCGTCGGGATTGCGATCGTTCTGATTGCTGCCTTCGTTGCCGGCAGAGAATACGACCACGAAACCGGCGCGTGAGAGATTATCCACGGCCTCCTCGTAAAGCCGGCTGCCGTCGTGCGGGCCGGCTTGCGAACCGAGCGAAAGGTTGACAACCATCGGTTTGTTGCGTGCGCGCGCCTCGCGCTCCAGCCAGACCAGGCCGTCGATGATCGAGCCTTCGCTGAACGTGCCGTTGCCACCTTTCACTACCATGAGATCGGCAAGTGGCGCAACGCCGGCGAAAGTGAAAGCCGTCCCACCAATACCAACAGCGGAACCGTCACCGGCGGCGGTACCCATCACATGCGTGCCGTGTCCGTTGAGATCGCGTTGCGGACAGACCGGCGCGCCGGGATTTTGCACGGACTGCTGGATATCCGCGCCACTGCAGAATCTGCCGTATCCGAAGCCGGCAGGCGGCGCGCCGCTGTTGGTGTCGGTCTGGTCCCACAATGCAAGGACGCGCGTCTGACCGAGCGCATCCAGAAAATCCTCATGCGTGAAGTCGAGGCCGGTGTCATAAACGCCGACGATCACGTCGCGCCCCGCGGTGCCGTTCCAGGTGCCACCTGCCGCGCGCCGCACGAGGTCCGCCCGGATCGCGCGCATGCTGGTGTCGTGTGCGAGTGTGACATCATGCGCGGCTTCCAGCATGTGGAAGCTGGACGATTTTATGATCGTCGCGAGTTTGTCGAGCGGAATTTCCGCGGTGACGATATCGCCGATGCGCGAGCCGATGCGCGCGCCCGCGGCGTTCAGCTCCGTGATCGCAGCCTCGCTGCGGAGCTTTGCGAAGAGTGCAACGCGAGGCGATTCGAAAGCAGACTTCCTGATTGCTACGCCGGCGGCCGGGCTCGGCTCGTCACTCTGCCGGATCGCTTGCTGCAGCTTCGGCTCGAGCAATGCGCGTAGCGCCGGATCGATATATGGCGATTGAGCGTACGAGGGCGCAGCCGCCGCGAACGCAAGCGGCAGAAAAAGCAGCTTGAGAATTCTCATGAAGCAGTGAAATACCGGCAAGATTATGCGAGGTTCCTTCAGGTAGTCGTAAGCGCGAGATCCGGCAGCGTCTCGACCTGCTCGGCGATTCGGCGGGCCGCGTCGCTGGCATAAGCAGCGCTCACGATCAGATCGCGATTGCTGTTCTTCTCCAGCGCAGTCAGCACTTCCTCGGCGCGGGTCAAAATGTCCGCCAGTGCATGGCGGCGCGCGATCGAGATTGCGTCACGCAGATGCTCGCGCGCGAAATCGATGTCCTGCGAGAGTAGGCAGCCACGTCCCAGCTCGAGATGCACGACTGCCGCGACGCGCGGATCGGGCGACCATTCCGCCGAGTCGTTCAGCAGCGCCGCGCGCCGCTCGCGGAACAGCGAAGCGCCGTCGGCAGCAACCGACTCGACCGCCTGCCCAGCGCGAGCGCGTGCGCGCAGCGCCGGGTCGACACCGCGCTGCGCGACAATCGTGTAGCAGCGCTCCGCGGCCTTGTGCAGCCCGAGACGCGAGAACGCGCCGGCAACATGCTCGAGCAGCAGCGCACGCTCACGAACGTCATCCAGCTGTCGCAGCGCGGGCCAGCCATGTTCGAGCGCGGCACCCGCATCGCCAAGCGCGAGTTTGCACGCGCACAATTTTGCTTCGGTAAGTGCTTCTGCCTGCGTGTCGCGGGCCGCGCGCAGAGTTTCGTCGAGAATGCGCGTCGCGGCTTCACCTTCACCACGCGCGGCGGCCGCGAGCGCCAACTCGGCGCGCGCGTGTACCAGGTCGCTAAGCTCACCGAGCTGTTGCGCCGTGGCGGCCGCGCTTTGCGCATTCGCTTCCGCATCGGCCCACTGACCGCGCAGCCGATAGATCCGCGCGAGCGCGGTTTGCGCCAAACCATGCAACCGCTGCTCGCGGTTGGCCGCGGCCAGGCCGAGAGCGGTCAACGCGAACTCCTCGCCACCATGCGTTTGACCGGCAACCGCGCACGCATCGGCCATCTCGATGGTCGCGGCGATTACGCGAGCGGGATCTCGATCTTCGACATGGTGGAGGAAACGCGCGAGACGTGCGCGCTCGACGTCGCGCGCAGGCAAGTAACCCAGCTCCTCGCGCGCTGCTTCGATCTGCGCAAGATAGGAATCGCGGCTGATGCCGGTGACGCCGCGATCCAGCAGCCGGCCGACCGGCCGAATCGCCAGAAAGCGCAGGCGCGCGCGCCGCGCATGCTCGACGTCGCGATCGTTGCCTTCAATGTCGCGCAGCACCAGCCACGCGGGAAATGCATGTTCGCGGGTTGGCGCCGTGAGTGGCGCAATGCGATCGTAGCGGGCCATGATCAGCTCCCGATTGCCAAAGCCGACACCGATTCCCCACCTGGACATTCCGCAATGAATTGATCGAGTGCACGCTCGAATCCGCGCGCGTTACGCAGTGGAGATGGACGCCCGCCAATCGTCGCCTTGATCGCGCGCCGGAACGCGGCGCCCGACGAATAGCCCAATTGGAAAGCTACCGATTCTACGCTGCGGCCCGGCTCGAGCAGCCAGCGCAAGCCGTACAGCACGCGCAGCCACAGCAACAGGCGACCAGGCGTAGCGAGACCCCACCGCTCACAACGGCGCTCTAGCGTCGAGACCGAGACGCCGAACGCCTGCGCCAATTCAGGCACCTGAACCTGATCCGGGACGTGGTCCGCGGCGTAACGCACGACTTGGAGTGCTTCGGCAGGCAAACGTCCGCGCAGCCGCTCCTCGATGGTTGGACCAAGACTGCGATGAATTGCGCGAGCGAGAACATCGCGGACCAGCTCGCCATCATCGGCGCTCGCGGACAGAATGACGTCAGCGGCACCGGCCTTTCCGAGGCGGAACAGCTCCCGGCCGTCCGCCTCGCCCCACACGATCAAAGGTGTCAGCGGATACCGTTGCGCGAAGCGAAACACACGCAGCGCACCGTCTTTTCTGCTTTCGGCATGAAGATCTGCAATCACGGCTGCGACCGGGCGGCGACGAACCATTTTGTACAGATCACGCCAGGTATCCGCCCAGAGCACTTGATGTGGCGGTGTCGCTACTCTGAGGGACTCTCTGTCCGCCTTATTGGGCAGCAGCGCCGCGACGAAGGCCATTTGGAGTGCCTGGGGGACTGTGGTTAAAGCAGGTATTTGTTAAGCTATGCCCCCAATCTGGCGACTGCAAGAAGAATAAATGCCGCTAGTCGGGCTATTCCGGCGCATCCATGATACCTGCTTCCAGCCAGCCGT
>JBQTID010000221.1:0-2367 GCA_052389275.1 Gemmatimonadota bacterium
GGTGTCAATGTGCGCTGGTCAGCGCATCCGGTCAACGGACGAGAAGGAGCGGTAACAGTCTGGAGTCATGACAACCCGGCCCTGCGCTCCATGACCTATCAGACCGCCCTCCTGAGCTACCCGGGCAGGCTAACGTAATTAGCGTAAGCTGCACGCTTGCGAGTAAGGCGAGGAGCGAAGCGACGAGCCGCATGAGCAACGTGACAGCTTCACACTATTGCTAGACGGCGCTTCGTTGGTGCCCGACGGCGCAGTCATGATATCATCGATCGACAAATTTGGCGCGCACGAGTTCAGCCGACCGGGCAAGACCCTCGTCGGTGAAGACGACTGACTTTGCTTTGCCCACAGGATCTGAGATGTAGCCCTTGGCGTGGAGCCGATTCATGATTTCCCAGTCGAACCCCTTCCACGTCCGGTAATCTTCATGACGCCCGAAGTAGAGCAGAGCGAGGGCGCAGTCGTCGACACTGCCCCAGTTTACTTTCTCCCAGTCGATGGACGTTGAATCGTCAGCAGCGCGTTTCATGCAGGGACTCTGCCGTAGTTGAGAACCGTACTAAGAAAGGAAGATGGCTGGACTGCTGTCGAGAGACAAGCGACCGCGGAGTCGGTCTAGAATTTCTCTGCTCCTAATCCAAGTCTACTGGGCACGCACACCTCGGCCACTCGGAGCTGGCTCCAAACGAGGGATTTCGTCTTCACTCAGCCGAACTCGGAGTGAACGCGCTTCTCCCGGCACTCGAGCAACAAGTCCCGCGGCGTGCAGGCGAAGAATCATGTCGTGAACCGAGGGCGGCGTCACACCGAAGAAACGCTCGATCTCCGACTCCGCTGGAGCCACGCCGTGTATTCGCGTGTAGGAGTGTATAAATGCTAGATACTGTCCTTGCAGCTTGGTGAAGCGCTTCCTCATTCCGAGCGACCCTGCAACGTGAAATGTGAAAAACGTACGAAGAGGTTCGCGCCGTCTAACCGGATCAAGGGTAAGCTGCGCGGCGCCGCGCAGACAATGAATGCACGAGTTGCTTCGCGCCGCGCCAGCTTCACACGATTGTTAGCCAGCGCGTGTATGCAGTGGAGACTCCGAGAGCACCGGACTGCGTAACTCGCTGACGCGTCAGGAGGCAAGCCTACGCGCGTGGAGTACGTCCGCCTCCAACGCACGAACGTCTTCGGCTCGGAGCGTGAGAACAGCGATGGTTTGGCCGTCCGCCCGCGCGAATTCGACCTCCACAGCCGCGGAACCGGGATAGAGATGCACCACGGTTCCCACATCTCCCTCAACGAGACCGTGGTCGGGAACATCCCGCGTCAAGGCAACGGTTTGAAGTTCGCTGAGCATCTCTATCACAATGGGTACGCAGTTACGAATCGTGCAACGGTCGAGTCTCGCCCAACGATCCAAATGGAACGAACTGATGCATTTCCGGCCGGACCGCGAAGATCACCATCAACAATATACTTGATCCCGAATCCGGTGTCTTGGGTATTCGTCGTGCTCGGATTTCCCGCCAACTCGCGCAGCGCGGATTCTAGAGCGCCTGGCGCCTCAGCATCGAACCCCAATTTCTCGAAGAACGCGGCTTTTCCGCGGCCGACGGGATGGGTTCGAGACAACAGATAATCGGTAATCTTGCGGCGATCGATTTCCGCGGATTCTGGGTTCGGCAGGTGGGCCATAGACTGAGCATTGGGGCGCCGCTTCACACGATTGTTAGCCAGCGCGAATTCACATACTAAGTGCAACAAATCGCAACGGTATCAGCGCAAAGGTTGAGGTAAGCTGGATCAGCCCACAATTTCGGAGTTCTCCTCCAAGAGAAAGCCGAACAAAATGAGCTATCACCAGCTTACCTCAGAAGAGCGATATGCACTTTCTACGCTTAGAAAACAAGGCTTGAACCAATCTCAGATCGCACGCGCGCTCGGACGTCACCGTAGCACGATATCGCGCGAGCTGAGGCGTAACGCGCGCCAGAAGCCACACTGGTATCGTCCCTTCAACGCGGACGAAATGACGCGTGGCCGGCGCCGCAGGTCTCGCCGCAATTGGCGCTTTACCGAGGCTGACCTGGCGCTCATCCGCTCGAAACTCGAGATGCTGTGGAGTCCGGAGCAGATCTCTGGCCGGCTTCGAGCAGAAGGCCTGCTGCGAATTAGCCACGAGACGATTCACGATGGTCGATCGTAAAACCGGTTACGTCTTCATTGGCAAACTGGCGGAGCGAACGGTCGAGAGCGCGAGTCGGCGTGTGATCTCTATCATCAGCAAAGCCGCACGTCCCGTAATAACGCTGACTCTCGATAACGGCACCGAGTTCCATGGTTACAAAGATATCGAGGAACAGACCGGTGCGATCATCT
>JBQTID010000222.1:0-4639 GCA_052389275.1 Gemmatimonadota bacterium
GCGGCACGGCCTTCTTCGTCGTACACAACCCGCACCTGCCACGGCCGGCAGCATACCTCACAGTCTTCCACATACTCCGAGACCCGGCCGCTGCCCGGGTCGAGACCTATAACCACCGCCTCGCCGCAGTACGGGCACTCGACCTCCGCCTCCGTATCCACGACACCATCTCCGAGCGGAAAATCTTCATCGAGCGGGTCAGCCATTTTGCTTTCTCCTTACTAATAAGCCTCAACCGAACTATCGTGCCGGGTTTTCTTGTGCCGGTGTTTTGTGCCAAAGTCTTGTGCCGACGTATTGTTCCGAAGTCGGCACAAAAAGGCCGGCACAAAAAGCCGGCACAAAAACCCCGGCACAAACCAGCGGTAGAACCTTTCAGAGGATCATGTACACCACGCTCAAGTTTATCCACGTCGCGAGTATCGCGATCTGGTTCGGCGGCCTGGTAACGCTCCTGTTGCTCAACCGGATGCTCGCCCGCGGCACCGAGCCTGCGGTCGCCCAGGTGCTCGGCAGGCAGGGCGGCGCATTGTCGATGCGCTTGTTCATACCGGCAATGCTGGTTTCGGTGATTACCGGTATTGGCATGGTGCAGGTCGGCAACCTGAGTTTCGGCAGCACCTGGATCATCTGGGGCATGGTGGGCGTGGTGGTTTCCTTCGTCCTCGGCGCAATCTTTACGGGTGGCGCATCACGACGGCTGGCGCAGCGCCTCGCGAGCGGCGAAATCGACGCGGTCGCGGCCGCCGCGGTGCAGCGCCGCATCTTCGCTGTCGCGCTCGTCAATGTCGCTTTGCTATTGTCGATTGTGTGGGCGATGGTAGCAAAGCCGCAGTAGCCATTACTGACCAATGAGCGCATGGATGTTGCCGTCCGGATCCTTGAACCACGCAACCTTCTCCTTGCCTGCAATGTGCAGGTCGCCGTCTCGTCTGGTGTCGGGCAAGTCGTAGTGCTCGAAGCTAACGCCCTTCGACTTGAGATCCCGCACGATTTTTTCGACGTCGCCGCCGAGCTCCCACGTAACCGCGGTCGCCTGGTTGGTGCCGGCGTAGCGCGACACGTAAACCAGAATCTTCGAGTTGCCGCTCTGGTATTCGCGCGCGTCGTTGCCTTCGGTATGGACCAGCTTCAAGCCGAGCGTACCTTCATAAAAGGCCTGCGCGGCCCGCATGTCCTTGACCGCCACGGTGGCGATTGCGTCCTTCCGGCTTAGCATATTATGTCCTCCTGTCGAAGCCATGGATCAAATGACGCAATCGTTTCCCGATTGGAAAGAGCCGATGGCGGCTACGCTCACTTATGAGCGCTTCACTGGCCCGGAGTGGATCTTCGAGCGCAAGCTCGATGGCATCCGCCTGCTTGCGTTCAAGCGAGGGCGCAATCTGCGCCTGCTCTCGCGCAACCGCTTGCCGCAGAACAACGCATATCCTTCCATAGTCAAGGCAATCTCTGAGCTGCCGGTCGCAAACGTGATTCTCGACGGCGAGGCGCTTGGAGTGTGGGGTGCGAAGGGCGTCGTCGCATATCATGTCTTCGACATTCTCTGGCTCGAAGACCGGGACGTGACCGCCTTACCGCTCGACGAGCGCCGTGCATTGCTGGGGCTGCTGCCACTCTCGGCACCATTGCAGCGGGTCACGCCACTGACCGATGCGAGACCGTGGGAACGCGCGTGCAGTGAGGGCTGGGAAGGAGTGATTGCCAAGCGCCGCGACGCACGATACGAGCATCGCCGCTCGCGCAACTGGCTCAAGATGAAGTGCGAGGCGTCTCAGGAGCTGGTGGTGGGCGGGTTCACGGATCCGCAGGGTGCGCGCATTGGACTGGGCGCCTTATTGGTCGGATATTACGAGGGTGACGACTTCGTCTTCGCCGGCAAGGTCGGCACTGGTTTCGACACGCGGCTGCTGACCGAGCTGCGCGCGCGCTTGAACGCGATCGAGCTGCCGAAGCCGCCCTTTACCAGAGGGGTCGGCCTGCCGCGCGTGCGCGCGCATTGGGTGCGCCCGGAAATCGTCGTGCAGGTCGGTTTCATGGAGTGGACCGTGCACGGCAAGCTGCGGCATGCGCGCTTGCTGGGGCTGCGCACCGACAAGCACGCGCGCGACGTCGTCAGGGAAATTGCATCGTGAACCGCAACCAGTTTGCTCGACGTATCATGGCTTAGCTCGAGCCGGTACAATCCGACCTCGCACTACGTAAGCGACATCCAGCTCGTCAGTAACAATGGCCCAAAGCTGGTCTCCGCGAACCACAGGATTGACCCACCGAAATATTTTCAGCGAAGTCCCTACCGTTCCGGCATAGCGGCCGTCGCGTTCGTAGATGTCGTATCTGTGCATCGCGTCCGGCGAGCTGGTTTTGACAAAGAGCCGACCATCGTCCGCCAGAAACATCGACGCTACTGCCGGCTTCACTTGCGGGACCTTGCCCCAATCCTGGTTTGCAGCTCCCTTTTTTTGAAGTTCTTCCCGCAGCGGCGCGATCACGGAATCTCGCTCTGCTCGCGTGACTGCGACCGGAGCGCGCAACGTCTCGAGAATCAGCGTCGTGTCACCACCAGGTGTCCAGCGCTTGATGCGATACGACGCGTCGCCGGGCCCGGTGGACCATACCACCCCGCGAGGATCGATCAGTGCTTGCGCGTGCGCATAGAACGGTACGGTCATGTATCCGCTCGATCGACCGTCAGGCGCTTCCCAGTAGAATGAGCCGGGTGGGTTCTTCGGATCCGGTCGGAGTCGGTCCGGGAGCGGGAGCGAGTCGACCAGCAGCATTTCCGGGCCGTACACCCGGAGGACATCCTTGCGTGGCGGGCCTAACGTGATCGACGGTTGGAAGATCCGACCGTCTTCGGCCATGGCGCCGTTCCAAACGAAGCCGTACGAGAGGAACAGCATCGGATACGATCGCAGAAATCCGCTGTTGAAATCGAATACCGACATGCGCGCATTCCGATGATCCGGCACCCACAGCATGCCATCCGGGCTGCGCATAAGTCCGAACGCCGATTCGAACTCGCCGGGACCACCTCCCTTTCCTCCATAGGTGGCCAGATGCTGGCCGGCCGAACCGAATACGCGGATTTGCTGCGCATGCGCATCCAGGATTGCGATGCGACCGTCCTGAGCGACCGAAATGCCCTTGAGTTCTCCGAAAGAGGTGGGGCCCGGCTCGTCGACCGAGCCGATTCGCAGTTCCTCCTCGAGAGTCAACGTAGGTCCGAGCTCAGCGGCGGGCGGTGTGTTCACTACGTGGACCGCGCCGCCAGCAAGCGTGTCGACCGTTACCGTCCAGCCATTGTCGACTCCGGCATTGCCGCATGCTGAGAGGGGGCCATAGACAAGCACCGTTATAAAGCGATACGTCCATCTCATTTTTGTACCCTCAGGATTGTGAAGTCGAGAATCATCTTTCGCCACTTGGGATCGCCGGCTGCGTCTGTGCACGTTAGATTCGCCCGCGCAAACGTACCTACAGCTCGGGATCAGCATGTCAGAAATAACGGTTTCTGCGGACCAGGTGTTCCCCGTCCTCAAGAGTAACATACTCGTGGATGGTTTCCATATCGTCATTGACCTGGAAAAGTCGTTCGGCGTCACCATCGTCGATGCGCTCGAGGGAAAGCAGTACCTCGATTGCTACGGTTATTTTGCGACACTGCCCATCGGACACAACCATCCGAAGATGCAGGATAAGGGATTCCTCAAATCGCTCATGCTGGCCGCGCTCGCCAATCCGGCCAACAGCGACATGTACACGCGCGAGTTCGCAGGTTTTGTAAAGACGTTTCGCGACTTGGCCGTACCGCCGGAATTTCGTCATCTCTTTTTCATCGCCGGTGGCGCATTGGCGGTGGAAAACGCAATGAAGGCGGCGTTCGACTGGAAGCGGCAGAAGAATCGTGCGCGCGGCGTCTCGACGGGTGGTGATCGCATCCTGCACTTTCAGGATGCATTTCACGGACGTTCAGGCTACACGCTGTCGGTCACCAATACCGATCTGACCAAGACGCGGGACTTCCCGACGTTCGATTGGCCGCGCGTCTCCAGCCCATTCATCGATTTCCCTCTGGATGAAAGCGTAGTGGCAGCCAGGGAGCAGCAAGCATGTCGCGAGATAGCGGCCGTGTTCGCTGCGGATCCGCACGGCATTGCCGCCATCCTGATCGAGCCGATTCAATGCGAAGGGGGTGATCATCACTTCCGTCCGCAATTCCTGAACAAGCTGCGCGAGTACGCGGATCGTTACGACGCGCTGCTGATCTTTGATGAAGTACAGACCGGCATGGGCGCGACGGGTTCAATGTGGGCGTATCAGCAGCTGGGTGTGACGCCGGACATTGTCGCGTTCGGCAAGAAGGCGCAGGTCTGTGGCATAATGTGCACGGAGCGGATCGATGATGTAGAGGGTAACGTCTTCCGCACATCCTCGCGCATCAATTCGACCTGGGGTGGCAACCTCGCAGACATGGTACGCGGCGCCCGCTACCTCCAGATCATGGACGAAGACAATCTGGTAAAACGTGCAGCTGAGGTGGGCGCCTACTTCAAGCACAGGCTGGAGCAAGTTGCAGCCGAATTCGACGCCGTCAGCAACGTGCGCGGCCGCGGGCTGCTGCTCGCCGCGGATTTGC
>JBQTID010000223.1:0-11178 GCA_052389275.1 Gemmatimonadota bacterium
TGTCTCGGTCCCCCGGATAGACCAGCTCGTCATACGAAATCTCACGTCCGAAGCTGTAACCGTCCGGTGTTACTCCGCCCGATGTCACCCTTACATTTGCGGCATCCCCGCCTTTGACTGCGTGGAATATGACGTTCTCCTGCAGCACGTCGTCGTCGCCAAACGCCTCGCTGCGTGATTCGAGGACGTGAATCCTGGTAAACCGCATCGAGCGAAGAAACATTTCTCTAAAAGGGCGGAAGTACGACCCATTGCAAAAACTTCTGGGCGTGATCGCGACTAGCTCGCCCCCTTCGCGGAGAAGCAGCGCGGATATCGCGAGAAAGGCAGAATAGAGGTTGCCGGTTTCAATGCCGATTTGCTGGAGGCGACGCCGCTCCAAAGAGCTTGCGTTGATCTTTCTGTACGGCGGATTTGCGATAACGATATCAAACTCGACCGGCTCCTTAGCATCGAATGCCATCTGGGCCGCAAGCATGTCTACGCCGACCTCAAGATAGTTGGATGCGACGATTTCTCCGAAGAAATCGAAGTCGATCGCCCCGCAAGGCTGTTCGCATTCAGCAATCGTATCCGCAAGATGACTGTGCAGTAGCTGATCCACCTCCACGGCAGTGACGCGAATCGCTCGCGGAGGATTCTTCGCCGAGCACAGCGCGTCCACGGCGGCAGCGAATAGCGACCCAACACCGGCACCAGGGTCGAGGATGCGAATTGTCTCTCCAGTCGCTCTGCTCAATGAGGCTATGAATCGTGCGACGTGCAGTGGAGTGAAGTATTGCCCGAGTCTGCGGCGTTCCAGATCAGACAGCATTCCGGACGCGGAGGCACGCCGTGCGGCGACAGAGTTATTCAGATCAAACTCGGTCCAGGAAGACATGGGGCGAGCATTCTGCATGCATGAAATGTAATCGCCCACACGACGTGCGCCAACTCACGCGCGCACCGAGATACTAGCACTTGGGCTACCGTACGGAAACCGCGGACGGCATTCGCCGGTAACATTCTGCTTTGGCACCGACATCAAAAATCCATTGACGAACTCCATTAGCACATCCCCGGCCGGAATCTCCATTTTGGCGGACGTTGAAAGGCATGCGACGCGATCCAAACTTTATGGTTTGATGGGACAGACCGAGGTAACTCAGGACGTGGTTGTACAAGGTCCAGGGGCGCTGTAGAGATTTTTGAGAACTACGTATGTTTCGCGGCGATTCTCCTATTCCGCCGCTATGGATCTGCGGTACAAATCGAGCTCCTCAGGTGTAAGGGCTCTTGGCTCAACGAGCCGGTAGTGCCTTTCATTAACGATCTTTACACCCGTTTCAGCCGCCGCAAACTCGAAAAGCGCGATGCTTGTATCGTCAATGAACTGTGCACCGATCGGGCGACATATCAGGCTTGGGAATTTGTCAGCACAAAGAGCGAGATCTTGTTCAACCTGCACGGTGCCCATCTTGTCACTACCGCCTTTTGCCTGAACTGGAAAAACATAATGCGCGCCATGCTTGTCTAATCCGATGTACACTTCATCCGTTTCCACTTGACCCAACGTTCTCACGCTCGTACGAAGGTGGCTCTGTAGCGAATAGCAAGTAACACCGGTAAAGATATCGACCAAGCGGTTATAGCGGAGCTTGGCGAGGAGTGCCTGCTCATCCGTAAGGGCATAACGCACAATCATGCCGGGAGTCGCATCCGGGATGCGTATCTCCAGGAGATCGAGATTTGGTTTGAAATTGGAGTCGGTGCGCAAAACGAACGCGTACTTGCCTGGCCCACGTCCGACTATTACCCAATGTTTTTCACGAGGTGCGTGCTTCTGGATCGCAGCCGGCAGCGCTTTGCGATAACGGTACGAATAAAGTACATCGCCTAAATTCGAGGCTCGAACTCTAAGGGTCCTTTCCGCGGTTTCGAGATCGCGGCGCGAAAATGCGACCTCGACCGCGTCCGTTCCATTTGAGCAAGACTACTTCCTCGCGCAGTTGTTCTTTGGTGGCCGTCGCCAGGCGGGTTCTAAACAGATCGATTCCTTCCAATTGGTATCCGATGCTTTCCGCCAAATCACCCAGCAGTTGACCAGTTCGGATCATTACACGAAGATATGACGCTTGGTCTCCTACGACATAGGCGAGCCTGGCTCCAGGCCGTAGAATTGGCTGCAGATCCCGTAAGTGGCGCAGCATGCCTCCAAAGTACAGTTTCGTTACGCGTGCATACAGCCGTTCGAAACCAGAAGTCTTATTCAAGGCAACGCGGCGCGCTTCGATCTCATTTGCTATCCGCTGGATTTCAGGATGCGAAGCGACAAACTCATCGTCCGCGTCTTGTTTGTACACGCCCCTCGTATTCGAGCGCACGAGGTCCCGCTTCAGCGCGCGAAGATCGTCCTTAGACTTCAAAAACCCGAGGATCACTGATTCCAGGCGTGTTGTGCGCGTGTAGTCCTTTTCGTTCGGATATGGCGGCGATGTAATTACCATGTCGACGGAACAAGGTTGCAAGTATAATCCGACGTTCCGCGCATCGCCTCTAATCACTTCTCCAGTAACATTTCGGTTTGTGCTTAATGTTCTCAGATCATCGGTAATCCTAATCACTTGATTGAACCAGGCTTCGACCACAGGAACGTCCGGTTTTGCTTTCCCGACGCCGACCTCCGGCCCGAATTTTAGATTGCTGATGTCAGATACAAGTGCTTTTGCCAGCGCCAGCCTGTAGTGTCCTGCGTATGCTGTAGGTACCGAATTGATTTCCTCTAATAGCACCAAAACCTTGTGCAAAGGCCTTGGGCTGATTGATCCGGTGAGCAGCAGTTTATTGAGCTCTGGGGAGAGCACGCGAAGGCCATCGTCGACTTGATCAAGTCGCGTAAACAGAATGGCATCTGAAATTCCCTCGGCGTCAAGCAGTTCGATTGAACGCTTGAATATCGTCCGCGCAACCTCCAAGAACGCATCGGGATCGGGTGTCCAATCAAGTTTAACTGACGAAGCAAAACTCGCGAGCGGATTGCCTTCGATCCCGACGCTTGGGATACCGAGGCGTTTGCATTCCACCAGCGTCGTACCGGTTCCACAAAACGGGTCGAGCACACGAGATTTAGCCGTAGCATTGAACTTTTCCAGGTACTTACGCACGAGATGTGGCGGATATGACAGTACAAATCGGTACCAGTCATGCGCCACACGATCAGCCAGCAACAGCTTGTTGTTCTCCGCTGAGAACGCATTTGGACGAACTGCAGGAAGTGCCATACTACCTCGGAGAAAGTCTCATGAGCACTGACATGGCTAATCCGGACAAGTCACGTTGGTAGTTGGTGGCACAAACGCCCGCGGCATCAACACCACGGGCGCTTGCACCCAGCCAACTGCTACTGCTCCCCACCACTTCCCCTCCTGGCCCAACGCCCCCCGGTCATTGGGCTCCAGGAGCCGGAGCAGCCGTCACTCCGACTCACCACCAGCTATGCAGCCTTGCGCTTCTTTCTGCCCTTGGTGCACTTCCGTTTCGATTTCACCGGACCCGTAACCGGCGGCTGCTCAATGGGCGGCGTAACATGCAGCGCTCTGACAATCGTTCGCGCCATCTGCGCCGCGCACATCCTCGACAGCATCCTTCACTCCTCGCTGCAATCGAAACGTTCTACGTCGTAACGCCGGCGTTCCCGTCTGCCGCGCGGCCGCCCCGCTCCAGACTCGCGGCCATCCGCTCCAGCGCGCGCGTCACGCGCCACATAAGCACGACAGCAGTCACGATGAGAACGAGCACTAGGATCTGATACGCCCACGCGAATGCGAGCACTGAACTCGCGATCGGTATCTCGTTCATTTCTGGCCTCGCGCTCTGATCTCATCTTCAAGATCCTTTGAAATACAGGTTCGCTCTAGCCACATTCCGAGTAACCGCACGACAAGCACTTCACGCAGCCTTCGCTGTACTGCAAATCGCTCGAGCACTCGGGGCACGTACCTATAAACGCTTCAGACGGGTTATATGTGAAATCCATCGCGGCCTGATGCGCGGCCTCACTCTGATTGATGATGCGCGCGGGCGCGGCCGGCAGCGGATGCTGCGCGACCGGCAGCAGCTCCTGCTGTACACCCATCTTCTCCTGCTCGTGCCTGGTCAGCGCCTGCGCGATCGCGTCCGGCACGCTCAGCACCTTGTTGGGCCCGACACCAACCGCGCGGTCACACGAAATGCCGCGCATCTGCTGAATGACCTCCGCGATCGGAATGCCCGAACGCAGTGCGAGCGAGATCAAACGTCCGATGGCCTCTACGTCGGCCATGGCGGCACCGCCGGCCTTGCCCAGGGTCGCAAATACCTCGAACGGCTTACCCTGATCGTCTTCGTTGACGGTGACGTAGAGGTCGCCCAGCGGACTGGGCATGCGGCGCGTCATGCCCCGCAATGCTGCCGGCCGCTGCCGCTTGTGGCGGCGCTGGCGGCTCGCTTCGGCTTCCGCGATCTGAAGCTTCAACTCCTCAACGAGATGCTCGAGCCGATGACGACGCTCGCGTTCATCGGCGATCTGCGCGTGCAGGTCGGAGGTCGACGGGGCGGGCGCAGGGGCGGGGGTCGCGGTTACGTTGTAACCGCTCGATGCACCCTTCTCCGTGACTTCCTTCGCGGTAGACCCGGTTGAAAGCACCTGTTGCGGGCGGCTCGCATCGCGATACACGGTTACGCCCTTGCAGTTGAGGTCGTACGCCATGAGGTAGATTTCGCGCACGTCCTCTTCCTTCGCGTCCCGCGCGAAGTTGCACGTCTTGCTGATTGCACTGTCGACGAATTCCTGGAACGCGGCCTGGGTGCGCACGTGCCATACGGGCGTGACATCATGCGCGGTCACGAAGACACGCTGAATGTTCGCAGGCACTTCGTCGAAATGGATGTGACCTTCGGTCGCGATCTTCTCCATGAGCTCTTCGCTATGCCAGCCCTGTTTCTCCGCTATTGCGACGAAGTCCTTGTTCACATCCGGCATCAGCACGCCCGCCTGATTTCTCAGGAACGCGACGGCGAACAACGGCTCGATGCCTCCGCTACAGTCTGCAAAAATCGAAATCGTGCCCGTCGGCGCGACGGTCGTGACGTTGCAATTGCGCAGGCGGCGCTCCGGCCGAATGCGCTCACCGTAATCATCCCGAGCCGCGGTCGCGTCCGGCCCCCAGATCGACTGCTCCCACTCGGGATACACGCCGCGTGTCTCGGCCAGCTTTTCGCTCGCGCGCTTGCTCTCTTCATCGATGAACCACATCAAGCGACGCGCGACGTCAATTGCCTCTTCGCTATTGTACGGCACACCGACCTTCACCAGCATGTCCGCGTAACCCATCAGGCCCAGCCCGATCCGGCGGATCCGCTGCGCGAGGTCGGTGATCTCGGGCAGCGGGTAGTTGTTCGCATCGATGACATTGTCGAGAAAATGCGTCGACAGATGAATGGTCTGGCGCAGCCCATCCCAATCGATCTTCTCGTCCCAGCTGATCGGCTCATCCATCAGGTCGGGCTTCGCGAACAGTCCGACGTTGATCGAGCCGAGATTGCAGACGTCGTACGGCAGCAGCGGCTGCTCGCCGCACGGATTGGTCGCCTCGTAACTGCCGAGATGCGGCACCGGATTGTACTGGTTGGCCTTGTCGATGAAAAAGACGCCCGGCTCGCCGGTAGCCCATGCACCATGGACCATCAGATCGAAAATCTCCTGCGCATTCTCCTGCCCCACGACCTCGCCGTTGCGAGGGGAGATCAGATCGTAGTGGCTGCCGCTCTTCGCCGCTTCCATGAACGCGTCGGTAACGCCAACCGAGATGTTGAAATTGGTGATCTTGGTGACGTCGAGCTTGGAAGTGACGAATTCGCGAATGTCGGGATGATCGACGCGCAGAATGCCCATGTTCGCGCCGCGGCGCGTGCCGCCCTGCTTCACGACCTCGGTCGATGCGTCGTACAGCTTCATGAATGACACCGGGCCGGATGCGACGCCCATCGTCGACTTCACGACATCATTCGATGGACGCAGCCGCGAGAACGCGAAGCCGGTGCCGCCACCCGACTGATGCACGAGCGCCATCGCGCGCAATGTGTCGTAGATGCCGTTCCTGCCATTCGACAGCGAATCTTCGACCGGCAGCACGAAACACGCTGACAGCTGGCCGAGGGGGCGGCCGGCGTTCATCAGCGTGGGCGAATTCGGCTCGAACAGCCGCTTCGTCATCAGACGGTAGAACTCGCGCGCGAGCTCGTCGACGGCGGCATCGCTGGCGCCGTACTTCGAATCTTCATCCGCGATCACGCGCGCGACGCGCCAGAACATCTGCTCAGGCTCCTCTACGGGCCGGCCTTTCGGATCCTTTTTCAGGTAACGTCGCGCCAGAACGATGCGCGCATTGTCAGACAGGTCGGCAGGCGGCAGGTCATCCGGCAGGACGTCATGCGCCGCGGGTGTTGATCCGGTGTGAAGCTCTGAGCTGCTCATCAATCCCTCTCCCAAACCGTAAAGCATTTCGCAACGTCTCGAAAAATCACCTAAGTAGGCCTGTAATCACGGCCTACGGCTTCTTCACCGAATTGTGTATTTAATAGATTTGACCCGACAGGGGAAGCCGGGCAGCCACAATAGATTGTGGGGAGTCCATAGTACAACCGCTATCTGTTGTGGTCAAGATTCCAGTTTTCCACCGGTGTTGATACCCCAAAGACGTTGGGAGATCATGCCTTTCATATGTTTTCCACCGCGTTTTCAACGCTCCGGTGCAAAACTGTACCGCCACTGTTGTCGGCGGCATCAGATTCTATGATATTATGTAAAATGTGGCGCGATGTCTCGGTTACGGAATTCGTCCGCAATTTCGCGGATTTGATCAACGGGGTTGCGTACCGGGGTGATCGGCTGCGCCTCATGCGCGGGAAGCGGGTCGTAGCGGAAGTTCATCCGCCGTCTTCCGCTGTGGTAGCGGCACCGCGCGAACGAGTGCGTCTGCCGACCTACGGCAAGGGCGGTCTGCAGCCTGGCGTGGATCTGGATAATTCCGCGGCGCTACTCGATCTGATGGAAGACTTCGAGTAGTGGTTCTTTGTGATGTCAACGTATTGGTCTACGCACACCGCCCGGATGCGAAAGATCACGAACGGTATCGCGAATGGCTGGAAAAGCTGCTCAGCTCACCGGGGCCGTTCGGGCTGTCGGAACTGGTTCTGAGCGGTTTCATTCGTATTGTCACGAATCGTCGCATCTTTCGCACAGATCCCACGCCAACGAAAGTAGCGCTCGAGTTCAGTTCCCTGCTTCGATCCCAGCCCCACTGCCTAATCGTTCGGCCCGGCCTCAGGCACTGGGATATCTTCGCGGAGCTGTGTGAACGCACCAGGGCGAGAGGTAATCTGGTGCCGGACGCTTATCACGCTGCCCTCGCGATTGAATCGGACTGTGAATGGATCACGACCGATCGCGGCTTTGCGCGGTTTCCAGGTCTGCGCTGGCGGCATCCGCTTGATTGATTGAAAAGTCTTCTCTCCGAATAAGTCTGACCGATTTCCTTGGCCTCGACGAAATTCTGCTGTAAATTGCCTCACTTCCGCGGCTAGAGGTTGGGCGTAAGCGTCCTTTCCCTGCTGAAACCAATCAGGGCAGTTTTCAAAGTTTGAATCAACGATGATCCTACGCGCGCAAACCGGTGCGACCGGCTCGCTTACGCTCTCTTCGCGCGACATCGAAAGCCTCACGCGCGCGGTCGAGCTGCTGATTTCGCCGCTCGAGCATGCGCATGTCGATGGCTGGCGCGTGGCGGTGAACCGCGAGCTGCGAGAGCTGCTGCAAGCTGATTCCGTCGGTTTCTTCCTGCCGGTCGCGGATGCGCTGCCGATGTACAGCGAGGAACACGACGTGGAATCGCTGTCGCGGTATACGGAAATTGCGCCACCACTCCGCTCGGATGGCAGCAGCGTATTCGAGCACGTGATACGGCTGGGTGTTTCGACACTGCACGACGCCTACGGCAGCGATTACGACCGCTACATCAAAAGCGCGTACTACAACGAATACGCAGCGCCCAACGAAGCGCACGACACGATGACGCTGGCTTGCGCGCTCGAGGGAGCACCTGCCCCGTTCTCCATGCTTCAATTCTGGCATGCGCGCCCGAACGGGAAGCGCTTCGGCGCGCGCGAGGCCGCGATTCTGCGCGTGCTCTCCCCGGCTTTCCGCGCGGGTGTCGAAACGCACATGCGCATGGGCCAGCAGCGCGCGAATCTGTTTGCAACGATCGATGCGCTCGGCCAGGCCGTGCTGGTATGCGATATCAGCGGCGCCGTCGTGCACCAGACGCCCGCGCTCGACAGCATGCTCGCCGCCGATGCGGAAGGCGCGCAGCTGCGCAACGAGATGCTCGCCACGAGGACCGGCGTGCTCGAGGTGCAGACGTCGCATGCATGCTATGTGATCCGCCCCACCATGTTCGCCAACGCGATGGGATCCATGAGCCTGCGATTGATCGCGCTCGAGCGGCGCACGCCGGTGCCTCGCTCGGAACACGAGCTGCGGGGCGCGTACGGGCTCACACGCGCGAAGATCCGAGTGGCGACACTGATCGCGCGCGGGCTGCCGAACGCGGACATCGCGCAGCTGCTGTCGATCAGTCCGCATACCGCTCGTCGGCACACCGAAAAAATTCTGCAAAAGCTAAAGGTCCGCTCGCGCGCGGAAGTGGCCCGCCTGCTGTTCAGCTGAAAAATAGGTTGAATTACCCATGCGCACCGCCGCGGCGCTCGTCTAGCTTTAATGAGCTTCGCCGCAACCGTAACTCCCCGTCCCTCAATCAAATGGAGTCGATGTTAATGAAGAAGCGTTTCTCTCTCCTCGCCGCCGCCGCATTTCTGGCCGCTTGCAGTGACACCACCGTCGAGCCGACCGGGCTCGCACCGAGCTATTCGCAAAATGGCTCGCCGGCGGGTCGTGGCAATTGTCATCCGCTGACGCTGAAGTCGGCACAGCAGGGTCGCATTAACCCCGGCTCGTGCAACTTCAACGACGCGATCGGCCGCCGCAGCCAGTACTACCAGGCGATGACGCCCGCAGCCGGCCAGATGCTCGCGATCCGCTGGTCTGGTGACTTCGCGCCGGTGCTCGGCGTCAAGCAGGACACGGATAATCCCAACCTCGGGCTCATTCATACCGCGTTCAGCTGGGATATCGGTGATCCGGTGGGCGTCAACTTCGTTGGCACGAGCCCGACGCAGCAGGTGTTTGTGAGCAACCGTGACGCAGACACGTACGGCGCCTTCGCTCTAACATCGTCGGTCGAGCCGGTCTCGTATTCCTGTGATTATCCGACCATCTACGAAGTGCCGGTCGACCTCACGCAGCAGCTGGACGGCGCGCACTCATGTCATGTCACCGTGCAGTTCTCGCCATTCCCGGAGGCGATCGGTCAGGCGCTTCACAGCCAGTTCTACTACGGCAAGCTAATCGCCGGCACGACATACAACATTCGCATCGAAGGTGTGTCCGCGGCATTCAATCCGGCGCTCACCATCTATCGCGGTGGTGTGGTTCGTCAGTCCGTCGGCCAGCTGCCGGCTAATGGTGTGCGCGCGGTCGCGCCGATCGCACCTGCAACGACGGGCACATACGTCATCGCGATTGCGAGCGGCAATCCGGACGGCAACGGCGGCTGGGTAACGCCGGCCGGCAGCTATAGGCTGGTTGTAGAAGCGCAGTAAACAACGCGTTTCCGCCGACATTAAATCAAGCGGGCAGTTTCGGCTGCCCGCTTTTTTTGTGCAACATTCTACAACACGACCACCTCGCGTTCAGCGCGTCGGCAGGTGACGGCGGGTCACGGCCAGATAACGGCGACCGATCAGATTGCGGCTTCCTTCCAGAATCGAGGTAAGCATGGGACGCCGGTTGCTGCTATTGGCCATTGTATCGGTTCTCGGGTGCGACGCCGCGCCCCTCGAGACCCGAATGTACTCCACGAGCGACATTCGCGAGACGCTCGAACTATCCAACTTTGACGCGCATGCCGGCTCCACACGAGTTATTGCACGCTGGCGGGTCCCGATCGAGGTCAACACGAACGGCATAGAACGCGCCGAGACCGCGCTCCGGCACTACGAGCAATGGACTGGGGGGCTCGTGCTTTTCACGCGCGTAAGCACGAATCCGGTGAATGGAATCGCGTTCGCGGAAGGAGGCGGGCACGGTCCAGACGGGCCGGGGGGTTGCGGCAATGTGCACGACGGTCCACCTACCGCGCCGCATAGCGCACTCAATGTACGGTTCGATAATTCTGGCGCATTCACCGGGCTTTACTCGATTCAGCTCGGCTCCAGCACCTGCGATGACGCGTCCGAAGGTCACTACGAGTCGGCAGTCGCGGAGCACGAGCTCGGCCACGCACTCGGCCTTAGTCGGCATTTCGACGGCTTCGTAGGCAACGAGGGTTTCTCGCACCCGCTGATGTTCGCGGTGATCTACACCCTGTACGCGAATCCGGTCGGCACGCCGAAGTCGAGTGTGCGTGTTTACGGAGGTACGCCATGACCGCGCGAATCCTGGGCTGCGCAGTTTTGCTCGCCACCCTGAACGATCCTGCTTTTGCGCAGTCCGATCCGGTGCGCTGGGGCGTCGGCCTGGTCGCGGTTCCCTACTGGAATTTCCCGGACGCGATCGCGCGCGCCGGCGAGTTCGAGGAAAGCCTTAGCGGCAACGAGATCGGGATCGGCATCGTGCGCGCGCGCCTGCGTGGCGGCGATTGGGGATTGTCGGTAGTGCGCAAATCTGTTAGCGACGGCTCGCGCTTCGGGGGAACGCGCACGTGCGTCGAGGGGCCCGCGGGGACGCCGTTATGCGCGCGGGGCACGTCGCATGTCGTGCGCAACACGTCCATCCTCAGCGTGCAGCTGCACAAGTACTGGACACTGTTCCACATCGGCGGCGTACACGTCGGGCTGGCCGGCGCGCTTGGGGTCGCGAAGGTCAGCGGTGATGGGGAAGAGCGCATCGAGCATCTCGACGCGAGCGGTGGCAGCATTGTCGCGCGCGAAGAGATCAGCACGGTGACTGCGGAGGAAGCCTTCGACACCTCCCATCTGCCGGTGATTCCGATTCTTGGTCTCGAGCCGGCAGTCTCGGCCGGGTTCGGCCGCTCGGTTCGTGTG
>JBQTID010000224.1:0-4002 GCA_052389275.1 Gemmatimonadota bacterium
CTACTCAGATCCCCCACTACCGGTACGCCGAACACGTTAATCGTCGTGATCAACGACGTGGACGCGCGCGATGCTTCGGTCTTGAACACGCGCGTGGATCCGGAAACCGAAGCAACGCCCTCGACGCTCGGCACGATCCGCTGGGGCGCGCCCGATGCATCCGGCCGCGTGCGGGTCGAATGGCGCAAGGCGATTACCGCGTGCTGAAGGGGCGTGCTCATATGAATGCGCGGCCAGGCTTCACCATGGTCGAGATTCTGACCGTCATCGCAGTACTCGCCATTCTGAGCGCGGTGATTGTCACGCAGGTCGTCCCGCGCGTGACTGAGAGCAAGGGCGCCGCGGTCGCGCGCACTCTTGATGCATTCAGAGATGCCGCGATCGAGTATCGCGCGGACGTTCGCAGATATCCCACCCATCTTCGACATCTCACCACCGCGCCTGTCACGGGCACGCGGGACCTCTGCAATCAAACGATCCCGGCGCAGTTCCTCGCGGCATGGCGAGGGCCGTATTTGAAGGCAGCCGTTTCCTCGGCCGGGTTGCCGATTGCCGAGGCAACCGTACGCGATTCACTCGAGCTCGATCCCGCGGGCCCCTATACCAGCACCAGCACCGGCGCGATGGTGGTGGTCACGCAAAACGTCGACAGCGTGGTGGCGGTACAGCTGGAAAGCGCCTTCGATGGCAACAGCAACTTGACGAGCGGCACGATTCGTTTCACGCCGGGCGCAGCCAGGACGGGGACCTTGAAGTTTGCGATTCCGGTGCGGGGCTGTTGACGCGCTAATTTGATCTAGTGGGCTGTTTCTCTGATTCCGAAAGCACGTGCGCGTGAACTGCGGGTTGACTGCGGTCGTGTTCGCGTGCGGGTGACTCGTGCGTGTGTTCAATCGTGAACTACACGCAGGAACACTCGCACCGGTCACGCGCACTCGACCCCGACCGCAGTCAACACGCAGTCCACACGCACACCTCATGTAATTGTGAAACAGTCCACTAGCTTCCAAAGTCAGCAGGAATCGGGTCGCGGCATCAGAACGCCATTGCGAGATTTGTCCTGTTCTAATTCACAATCCAGAACGGGAAATGTCGCACATGCAATTGATGACAACCTCCCGCAAATCTCACGTCGTGATCGATCCGGCGATCCTGTACTTCGGGACGCCGGTCGTGCTGGTCAGCTCTACGAATCCCGACGGCTCACCGAATCTCGCGCCGATGTCCTCGGCGTGGTGGCTGGAAAAAAGCTGCATGCTCGGCTTCGGCGCGCGCTCACACACCCCGGCCAACATCATGCGCACCGGTGAATGCGTGTTGAATCTACCGTCCGTAGCTCAGGTCGCGGCGGTCAATCGCCTCGCTCGCACCGCCGGTTCTGATCCCGTGCCGCCACACAAGATTGCAATGGGCTATCGGCACGAGCGCGACAAGTTCGGCGTCGCCGCCCTGACAGCGCTTGCCGCCGACATGGTTCAGCCGCCTCGCGGCGCGGAATGTCCGATCCAGCTCGAAGCGGTTCTCGAGGGAACACATGCGCTGGCGGCTTCGGATGAACAGCGCCGCGGCAATCTGATCGCGATCGAAGTGCGTGTCATCCGCGTTCACGTCGATCCGGCGATTCGCATGGCCGGTTACCCTGATCGCGTCGACCCGAGATCGTGGCGCCCGCTGATCATGAGCTTTTGTGAATTCTTCGGTCTGGGCGACGTCGTGCATCATTCCACGCTCGCCGAGATCCCGGAATCTGCTTACCGTCCGAAATCCGCGTGAGTCAACGCAGGAACGTGCGCACTTCTTCCTGAAAGCGCTCCGGCTGGGCGGACCTGACGTCCGTCCCTATTTCTTGCGCGGCGCTTTTGCGGGCTCTTTCTTCGGCGCCGTCTTCTTCGCGGCGGTCTTCTTCATCGCCGTCTTTTTCATTGCGGACTTCTTTGGTGCTTCCTTAGCAGGCGCGCGTTTCGCCGGTGCGGCTTTCCTTGGCGTAGCTTTCCTGGCCGCAGCTTTTGTTGCAGGCGCTTTCCTGGGCGACGCTTTTTTGGCCGCGGTCTTCTGCTCAGGAAGTGCGGCTGGCGTGACCACAGGCGCGACGACAGGTGCTCTGGGCGCCGCCGCAGGTGCGGGAATGTTGTGCTTCTTCAGATGCTTCGCCGCGGCCCGGCGATCCGCGCGATTGCCGGTTCTGGCCAGCTCGCGCAGCTCTTCGAGATCAGTCTCCGTCGGTACGTAGCTGCCGCGTACCATGCGGCTCAGAACGCCGTGAGCAGGCGGCTGTGACGGATTACGCGGACCGCCCGGCTGCGAATGAATATCGCCCTTAATCCCCATTCAAAAATCTCCCTGGAAACGTAGAATCATTCCCGCAATCATAACGCTGAAACCTCGAAGCGCGAAGATGGCCCGGAGATTCGGGTGCACGGCAGCACGAACCTGGTACAGACGCCGCAGCGCTGCGACTGGTCGACTCGACAACGTCGACGACAGGTGTAATTATCACGAAGCACGAGCGGGCCGGTGGCGTCCAGCATGACTCCTTCGCGGTCCAGCAGCCTTCGGCGGCGGAGATCGAGCGGCGCCAGAAACTTCAGGAGGAATAATGCGGACCGTGATTGCTGCGACACTGCTTTTGATTGCAGTCACGCCAGCCGGAGCACAGCATCCCGACACAGTTCGCTTCACGCCTACCATCGGCTATCCGACGTTCGCCGTGCGCGAGCCGGTGTTGCGCATCAAGCCGAACACGGTGCTCATCTCGAACACGCTGATGGGCGGCTACTACACGGAAGCCGGTGGCGCCTGGCCGGGTGAAGTGGGGCCGATTTACATAGAGGGCGCCACACCCAACGACATTCTGGTCGTGCGCATCAAGCGCGTCCGGCCGAACATCGATCTGGCACCGGCGGCCATCAATACCAATTTCGGTGGCTTGAACGCGGACAGTCGGTCACGCATGCTCAATCCACCGATTCCCAATCGTCGCTTCCTCTGGCGGCTCGATCGCCAGAAGAACACGGGAACGCTCGAGCTGCCCAACAGCGCGCTGAAACGGATCGAAGTCGAGCTCAAACCGATGCTCGGACGCATCGCCGTGGCGCCACGCGGCCAGGAGCAGTTCGGCGGTCTCTGGCCGGGTGATTTCGGCGGCAACATGGATGCGCCGGAGCTTCGCGAGGGCGCGATCGTCTATCTGCCAATCTTCCACGAGGGCGCGTACTTTTACTTCGGGGACGGCCACGCCTTGCAAGGCGAGGGCGAGATTGCGGGCACCGGACTCGAGACGACGATGGACGTCGTGCTCGAGCTGGACCTGATCAAAGGCAAGAAAATCGATTGGCCGCGCATCGAAAACGATACGCACATCATGGTGGCCGGCAGCGCGCGTCCTCTTATCGATGCGTTCCGCCTCGCGCACATCGAGTTGATCGAATGGCTGGAAGAAGATTACGGTTTCGAGCGCTGGGAAGCGTACCAGGTGCTGGCGCAGCTCGCGGAGAGCACGGTTGCGAACATTGTTGATCCGTTGTATACGGTCGTAGCGAAATTCCCGAAACGGTATTTGCCACCTAAATTGATCCGCTGACGTTCGCTCTCACTCCGTGAGGTCGTTATGCGTGTGCCCGCTTTCGTTCCGACCGCCGCGTGCGGAATTCTGCTATGCGCAGCCGTCAGTGCCAGCGCGCAAAGCCGACCCAACATTGTCGTTATTGTCGGCGATGACATGGGCTACGCCGACATTGGCGTGCACGGCGGCAAGGATATTCCGACGCCGAACATCGACGCGCTCGCTCGTGGGGGAATTCGCTTCAGCGACGCGTACGTCAGTGGGCCGTACTGCAGCCCGACGCGCGCGGGATTGCTGACCGGTCGGTATCCGCAGCGCTTCGGCCACGAATTCAATCCGGCCGCCACGGAGATGAATCATGGATTGCCGGTCGGCGAGCTTACGCTCGCGGATCGGCTGAGAGCAGCAGGTTACCGCACTGGGTTGATCGGCAAGTGGCA
>JBQTID010000225.1:0-10289 GCA_052389275.1 Gemmatimonadota bacterium
GCACCTGCATGAACGTGAGGCCCGCCTGGAAACGATCGCCTGCGCCGATCGCAGGCCGCACCGCAAACAGCTTCTGCCCGAACGTACCGGTTCTCAGAACCGTGCCATCCGCGGTGCTCACTAACGCGGGAATCGCACGCCTGCTCTCGCCGCTCACCATGCTGACGCGCGCTGGCCCGAGCCGCAGCTCGCCTTGAACGCCACGCACACGCTGGCCGTTGAGGATCAGGCTCTGCATTGCGGGATGGACATCGCCCAGCGATACGCGCAGGAACGGGCCGCGCAGGTCGAAGCGGTACTGATTGACCGGTTGCTGGAATTCGGACTCCGCGCCACTCACATGAACGTGCGCAGAGTAGCGCCAGCCGCCGCCGATCAACCCGCCGGCGTTCAGCCACATGTTCGGTTGGAAATTATCCGTTGTGCGCAACGCGGACCCTGCGCCACTCACCGACGCGCTCGCGCCGGACAGAATGAGCGTGCCGTGCGGCAGCCATGTATTACCGACGGTCATTGGTTCGGCATTGCCGCTCGCCTTGATGGCTGCCGCCTCCGATTCCGTCAGCGGCATGGTCGTGAACGACCAGTCGGATTGACCGATCACCTTGCCATTCGCATCGAGCGCATAAACGAACGCGCGGTGCGGACCGGCCGCGAGCGGCTGCGCCGGCTTCCACGTGAGCACGGACCCTTCGATCTGTGCCTGCGCAGTGTAGTCCACGCCGTCGATTTCGAGCTTCGCGCCTGCACCCACACATGAGGCTGCGACCAGAACTTCCTGACCCGATATGCGCTCACCCGGTTCCGGCGAAAGGACGAGTACTTCCTGCGCCGACGCGGTGGTCGATACCGCCAGCAGCAGCGCCAGCAGCGTAATTGATGCGGCTCGCATGTTTACCTTCCTCCCTCGAGCACGCCGCGCAGCGCGCGCCGCGGCACCGTCAAAACCACCGTCCGAATGCGGCCATTGGCATCGACCAGCTGAACCTCGATGTCCACGGTCTCCTCGTCAGGAGATCCCTCGGCGTCAATCAGATCTTCAGACGCCTTCAGGTCGTCATCGGTAGCGCGCTCGGTCGTCGGGGCCTGGTCGTTATTCGTGACCGTCGTCTTGCGACGAGCACCGACCTCGGTGCGGCCACCGTTATTGAAGAATTCGACGATGCCCTCGATCGTGATGACAGTGGTTTCGCCGTTCGGACCGACCCGAACCAGGAACTCGGTGCCTTTGACCGCGGCGACGCCCGCTGGCGTCTGCACGCGGAACTGCGCGTTCTCCTTCCTGTTCACCTTCGCCCACAGCTCGCCGAACTCGAGCTCGAGCGTCTTTACCACTGCATTGCGGTCGCCTTCCGCGCGGACTTGCAGCTGCGAGCTGGGATTCAACCGCAGGAGCGAGCCATCATCCGTAAAGCGGATGGCGGCGCGCGTGTTTGCGTCCGTGTTGACCAGATCGCCGCTCTTCAGACGTTCGCCGAGCTGACCGACGCGCGCCTGCGCCGAAACGGGCGTGACCAGCGCGCGCTTTTCGAGCATCAAACGGTAAATCAGCGCGATGTCCGTTTGCTGCGCGGCCGCGGGGAGTGACGCAGCAATCGTCAGCAATCCCGTGAGGCCGATCAGCTTCAATGATTTGCGCATGGTATCGATCTCCTAGCGAATGCGGACGGAAACCAGCGACAGATCACCGGCGGCAATCGCAGCCAGGACTTCTTCGAGCGACTGAAGCGTGATCGTGCGCCCGTCGGAAAGCTGCGCACTGACCGGCTTGAACTGCGCTATCTCGGACCCGAGTCCCAGACCCTTGAGCAGCTCTGTCAGGCGCGTCGCGAACGAGTCCTCGCCAGAGGCAACCGAGGTCCTCTCACCAGTGTTTTCGACCTTGAACCAGTAGATCGGGCTGCGAATCAGCTCCGAGCCGCCCGAGCTGCGCACTTCGCGCGTTACCTGCCACGCGTAGGTCGCGCCGGGCTCGAGCCGCAACGCTGCCGCTGAAGCCGGATACAACTCGGATGTCGCACCGGTATTGGTTTCCCACGAAACTTGTCCCTGCATCGCTTCCTCACCCGACTGTGCACCATCGGTTTTTACGACGCGCAGGTTGTAGAACGCGCCGGACGAAGAGCCATCCGGGCTCCAGATGAAGCGAAGCGCTGTGGGATTGACGATCGGCGGTGTCATGCCGGTCAGCACACCGGGCGCGAGAAGAGTCAGTCCGGTCGGATTTGCGATTTCCAGGCGAGCTTGGCCGCTGCCGAGCAGCACGCCCGTCGGCCGGCGGACCTCCAGCGCGAAAACATAAGTACCTGCGGGCAGTCGGCCGGTGTGGCCGACCTGATCGCGCAGCCTCTCCGCCTCTCCGGCGATCGTGTATTCGGTGATCGAAACATCACGGCCGCTGCTGAACAGGTCGCCGCTCGTCAAATGACGGGCGCCCGCCTGTAGCGTGAATGTGTTGGTCGTACCGCTGAAGATCTCAGCCGGGTTGGGCCGCTCCCGTGACACCGACAGCGTCATCTGCGCTGCTTCGGCTGTGCCCGGCGGCGCCACCAGCGTCACATCGAACAGATCGGTCGGCTGGCTGTTGTTCGAAGGGGCGAGGTTGGAAATGTAAATCGCTTCCGGTGCGTACAGGGTCCTCACGGTTACCTGTACCTGCGCATGTGCACGCAGGGGTACGACCGCCATTGCGATCAGCAATAGCAGCGAAGCGCGATAGCGCCGTTGGTTCGGCATACTGTAGACCTCGTGGCAGGGGATTCTTACGGAGCCGGAGAGAGGACTCCAAGATGGGATGGGATGGGTGGGGACTACAAGAGAGTTATTGGGAGCATGGGATCATGGGGGCATGGGTAATTGCTTTCCTCATCCGCTGGTATTACTCTTACAAGTAAGAATCGGAGCACAATATGAAAATCACGAGCAAGGGCCAAGTCACGATTCCCCAGGAGATCCGCGACCGGTTGGGATTGCTGCCGGACACGGAAGTGGAATTCGAGGTGGTCGGCAATGCGGTCAAGCTGCGCAAGGCGCGCGCATCGCGGGCGCGTGGGCGTGCACTGGTGACGCGCATGCGGGGCCGAGGCACAGGCAAGTTGAGCACTGCCGAGATCATGAAACTCACCCGGGAATAGCCATGGCGGCCGCGGTGCTGGTTGATAGCAACGTGATTCTCGACGTGGTGACGGAGGATCGCGAGTGGCTCGACTGGAGCATGGACTCGTTGGAGCGCTGGGGCGAAACGAGCCTGCTGGTCATCAATCCACTGATTTATGCAGAGGTCTCGATCGGATTCGAGCGCGTCGAAGAGTTGGAGGACGCATTGCCGCCCGAATATTTTCGGCGTGAGCCACTGCCGTGGGACGCGGCGTTTCTGGCCGGCAAGGTGTTTCTGCAGTACCGTCGCGCGAGAGGATTACGCCGCTCGCCGCTGCCAGATTTCTACATTGGCGCGCACGCTGCCGTGGCCGGCTATTCGCTGCTGACGCGTGATGCGGACCGGTATCGAACCTACTTTCCAACGTTGTCTCTCATCTCTCCATCCTGAGCAAGAAAAAGGGGGCCGAGGCCGGGAGGGTTTATTGGGAACATGGGATCATGGGAGCATGGGAGGATGGGTAACTACTTGGGCTCCCATGCTCCCATGTTCCCATGCTCCCATGTTCCCGTGTTCCCATGCTCCCATGCTCCCATGCTCCCATGTTCCCATGCGCTCCCATGCTCCCTATTTGTTGTCGTCTACAATCTCATAGTCGGCTTCTACGACGTCTTCCGCGCCCGCAGTCCGCGCCCCCGCACCCGCAGGCTCCCGCTCACCCGCGCCGGCGCCCGCGCCCGCGCCCGCGCCCTCAGGCGTAGCCTGCTGCGCAGCCTGCGCCTGGTAAAACTGTTGCCCCGCAGCACTAAAGGCCTGCATCAGCTCATCCTTCGCAGCATTGATCTCGCCGAGCTCCTCCTGTTTGAGCGCCTTTTTGCCGCGCTCGAGCGCGCGCTCCACGCGGTCCTTGGTCTCGCCCGCGAACTTGTCGCCCCACTCCCTGGTGTCCTTCTCGACCTGGTAGATCAATGAGTCGAGCTGATTGCGAGCCTCGATCTTTTCCTTGCGCTGCCGGTCTTCGTCGGAGTGCGACTCCGCGTCCTTCACCATCTTGTCGATTTCCTGCTCGGACAGTCCGCTCGACGCCTCGATGCGAATCTTCTGCTCCTTGCTGGTGGCGCGATCCTTGGCGGTCACGTGCAGAATGCCGTTCGCGTCGATGTCGAAGGTGACTTCGATCTGCGGCATGCCGCGCTGCGCGGGCGGAATGCCAGTGAGCTGGAAGCGGCCAATGGTCTTGTTGTCGATCGCCATTGGACGCTCGCCCTGCAACACGTGAATCTCGACCGTCGTCTGATTGTCTTCCGCGGTCGAGAACGTCTCGGCCTTCTTGGTCGGGATCGTCGTGTTGCGCTGGATCAGTACGGTCATGACGCCGCCCAGCGTCTCAATGCCGAGCGAGAGCGGTGTCACGTCGAGCAGCAGCACGTCCTTGACATCGCCCGCCAGCACGCCGCCTTGAATGGCCGCGCCGATCGCGACGACTTCGTCAGGATTCACACCCTTGTGCGGATCCTTGCCGAAGAAGGTCTTGACGATCTCCTGCACCTTCGGCATACGCGTCGAACCGCCAACCAGAATCACTTCGTCCACCTGGTCGGGTGTCAGACCCGCATCCTTGAGCGCCTGCTGCATCGGCGGAATCGTGCGCTTCACGAGATCATCGACCAGCTGCTCGAGCTTGGCGCGTGACAGCGTGATGTTCAGATGCTTCGGGCCTTCCTGTGTTGCCGTGATGAAGGGCAGGTTGATGTCCGTCGACATGGTGGTCGACAGCTCCATCTTCGCCTTTTCCGCAGCTTCCTTCAGGCGCTGAAGCGCCATTGCATCCTTCGAGAGATCGATGCCCTGGTCCTTCCTGAACTCCTCGACCAGCCAGTCGATGATGCGCTGGTCGAAGTCATCGCCGCCGAGATGCGTGTCGCCGTTGGTAGCCTTTACCTCGAAGACGCCATCGCCGAGCTCGAGCACGCTGATGTCGTAGGTGCCGCCGCCCAGGTCATACACGGCGATCAGCTCGTCCTTCTTCTTGTCGAGGCCGTACGCAAGCGCGGCCGCGGTCGGCTCGTTGATGATGCGCAGCACATCCAGGCCCGCGATCTTGCCCGCATCCTTCGTGGCTTGCCGCTGCGCGTCGTTGAAGTAGGCAGGCACGGTCACGACCGCCTGCTTGACCTCGCTGCCGAGATAGTCTTCCGCGGTCTGCTTCATCTTCTGAAGAATCATCGCGGAGATCTCAGGCGGCGTGAATGTCTTGTCGGTGTTCGGCACGTAGACCTGCACGCGATCGCTCGAGTCCGAGCGCAGCTCGTAGGGAACCTTCTTCTTTTCTTCCTGCACCTCGGAAGAGCGGCGCCCCATGAAGCGCTTGATCGAGAAAATCGTGTTTCTCGGGTTGGTGATGGCCTGACGGCGCGCGACCTGACCGACCAGTCGCTCACCATCCTTCGTGAACGCTACAACGGACGGTGTGGTTCGCCCGCCCTCCGCATTCGGAATGACCACCGGATCTCCGCCTTCCATCACGGCGACCACCGAGTTGGTGGTTCCGAGGTCAATGCCGATGACTTTAGCCATGTGTCTCCTCTGTGTTTAAGAACGGCTCACGCCGTTACGAGTCTATCGATACGGGTGCAACGCACATGCCGGTGGAAAGCGCCATTTCGGCGGTGAATACCGCTGTAGACTGCCGCCGTGGCAGGGTGTAGACTGATCGGTCGACTCCACTAACGAGGACAGCAATGAGCGTTGCAGCTAAGGCCAATCGGCAGGGCACACCACTGCACACGAAAATTCTCTATGGTCTGCTGATCGGCGCAGTCCTGGGACTGGCAGCCAACCTCACGGTCGGCCGTGACCATGAAGTCGTGACATTTACCAACACGTACGTCGCCGGCCCGATCGGTCAGATCTTCCTGCGAATGCTGTTCATGATCGTCATGCCGTTGGTTTTCGCGTCGATTTCACTGGGCGTTGCCGGCCTGGGCGATCTGCGAAAAGTCGGCCGCGTCGGCGGCAAGGCGCTCGGTTTTTTCCTGGTTAGCACGATGCTGTCGGCCACGCTGGGTTTGATCCTGGTCTCGATAGTGCGGCCGGGCGAGCGCATCTCGCTCGAAACGCGCACCGACCTGCTCGCGACGTATGCGACCGACGCATCGTCGAAGATAGAAGCAGCGGCGCAAACCACCTTCGGCATTGAAACCATCGTCAACATCGTCACGCGCAATCCGATCAAATCCATGGTCGACATGGATATGCTGGGCGTCATCTTCTTCGGCCTCATGTTCGGCGCCGCACTGACGATGATCGCGGCGGTGCGCGCAAAGGCAATGATTCAGTGGCTCGAAGGGCTGCAGGACGTCGTCATAAAAATTGTCGAGATCGCGATGATGCTCGCGCCACTCGGCGTGGCCGGGCTCATCTTTGGTGTTACGTCGCGTTTCGGACTCCAGTTACTCGCGCCACTGGGTAGTTATGTGCTGGTCGTGCTGGTCGGCCTCGTGCTGCATCTCGCGGTCACGCTTTCGCTGCTGGTGCGTGCAGTGGGCGGTATTTCGCCACTGCTGTTTTACAGCCGGATCAAATCCGCAATGATCACGGCGTTTTCAACCAGTTCCAGCGCGGCGACGCTGCCTACCAATATTGCCGTTGCGGAAGGCAATCTCGGGATTCCGCCCAAGATTGCCGGTTTCGTGCTGCCGCTCGGCAACACAATGTGCATGAACGGCACATCGCTCTACGAAGGCGTGACCGTCTTGTTCCTGGCGCAGGTATTCGGCATCGCGCTGACTCTGCCGCAGATGATCGTGGTCATGCTGATGGCGGTCATTACGGCGGTCGGTGCTGCCGGCGTGCCGGGCGGCTCGTTGCCATTGCTGGTCGGCATCCTGACCATGTTCGGCGTGCCGGGTGAAAGCATTGCGTTGATTCTCGGCATCGACCGCATCCTGGACATGGCGCGCACGGTCGTGAACATCACGGGCGATCAGGTGGCATCGATCTTCGTGGCGCGCTCGGAAGGCATCTGGACACCCGCCATGGTGCCGGCCGTACCAATGGACGCGGCGCCACTGCTGGATGAAAGTCCGGGCTGGCCGCCGGCGGACAGCAAGATCGGCGAAGAAGTAATGAAGTGATACCGCTCCGCGACGACAATCCGACACTGCTGACCCCGATCATCACGATCGCGATCATCATCGTGAACGTGGTCGTCTGGATTTACCTCGAGGGTGGCGGCGTATCGGAAAGCGTTCTAACCAGTTCGGTTTGTTCGTTCGGAACCATTCCGGCGGAATTGACGGGCAGGCTCGAGGATTACTATCGCGGCGCGCCGATCATTTGCGAGCCCGGCGGTCTGACCTGGTCGACCGTGTTCACCAGCATGTTTCTGCATGGCAGCTGGCTGCATCTGATCGGCAACATGTGGTTCCTGTGGCTGTTCGGCGACAACGTCGAAGATTCGATGGGCCATCTTCGCTTCCTGGCGTTCTATCTGATCGGCGGCGTGGCCGGCGCGGCGGGACACGTCTTCATGAATCCGGATTCATTGATTCCGACGGTGGGTGCGTCGGGAGCGATCAGTGCGCTGATGGGCGGCTACCTCGTGTTGTATCCGCGCGCGCGCATTCATACGCTGTTCATTCTGTTCGTATTCATTAAGATCATCCCGATTCCCGCGTGGTTCGTGCTGGGCCAGTATCTCGTGGTTCAGCTGCTGACGTCCTCGGCGGCGATGGGCGCGACCGGCGGTGTCGCGGTGTGGGCGCACATCGGTGGTTTCGGAGCCGGCGTAGTTCTGGTCAAGCTGTTCGAGAATCGCATGCTGGTGGCAGCCCGCAAGCAGCATATCAAGCTCAGCCCTTACGAGATCAATCACAGAGGATGGTGGTGATGTTGCGACCGAGCCGAATCGTGGTGGTAGTCTGTGCGCTGCTGATGGTCACAGCGCGTGTCGAGGCCCAGACCACACCTGAAAGCGGCGTCATGGACACCGCGGCGCAGGACACAGTGGAACGGGCTGCTGAAGCAGCGCAGGGTCAATCACAGATGCAACCGCCACCCGGTCCGCGGCCAACCGCAGCACAGGCGCTGGGCGCCGCGCGCGAAGCGGCCGAAGTCGATTGGCTGGGACGTTTGATCTCCTTCCTCGGCATGTTCGTCATGCTGCTGATCGGCTGGGCTCTCAGTTATGACCGCAAGACCATCCCGTGGCGAATCATCGCCTGGGGCATCGGCCTGCAGCTGATCTTTGCCGTGATCATCCTGAAAACGCCCGCTGGCGCGGCCTTCTTCAACGGCATCAACAACGTGGTGGTAGCATTGCTCGGCTTCACGGTCGAAGGGGCGCGTTTCCTGTTTGGCGACCTGGTGTGGAACAACGTGCCGATCGGGACGGGTGTGCCGGGCAGCAACGCGCCGATGACGCCGGGCGTGGGCGGCGTCGCGAGAACCGGTGCCTTCTTCGCCTTCAACGTACTGCCGACCATCATCTTCTTCTCATCGCTCATGACTGTGCTGTACTACTTCGGCGTGATGCAGAAGATCGTGAAAGGCGTCGCATGGATAATGATGCGCACCATGCGCACGTCCGGCGCGGAGACACTGTCTGCGGCCGGCAACATATTCCTCGGCCAGACCGAAGCGCCTCTGCTGATCAAGCCGTTCGTAAAGACCATGACCAACTCGGAACTAATGGCTGTAATGACAGGCGGCTTCGCTACGGTTGCGGGCGGTGTCATGGCCGCTTACGTGGGTATGCTGCTGCACATTTTCCCCGACATTGCCGGTCATCTGATGGCGGCGAGCGTAATGTCGGCGCCCGCCGGGCTGGTGTTCGCGAAGCTGATGCTGCCCGAAAAGGAAGAACCGGTCACCAAGGGCTCGCTGCGGGTTGATGTTGAGAAGACCGACGCGAATGTCATCGATGCGGCTGCCCGCGGCGCGGGCGAGGGGTTGCACCTGGCATTGAACGTCGGTGCGATGCTGCTTGCCTTCATCGCGCTGATTGCCGTGATCAATGCCCTGATCGGTTTGGGCAGCAACGCCATCAACCTCACCGACTTCCTGCAAGCGCGTAATATCCTCGATGCCGGCGAGAACTTGTCGCTTCAAAAGATTCTTGGCTGGCTGCTTGCGCCGCTCGCGTGGCTGATGGGCGTGCCGTGGAAGGACGCACCGGAGATTGGCACACTGCTGGGCATCAAGACGGCAGTCAACGAGTTCGTGGGCTATCTCCAGATGACGACCATGATCACGGAGGAAAATCTGTCGCCGCGCTCGGTCATCATCGCTACGTACGCACTGTGCGGCTTTGCGAACTTCAGCTCGATTGCGATTCAGATTGGCGGCATCAGCGGCATGGCACCCGAGCGGCGTGGCGATCTCGCGCGCATCGGCTTGCGCGCAATGATTGCCGGCACGCTGGCATCCTTCATGACCGCCAATATTGCGGGTATGCTGGTCTGACCAGACGAGATAATTTGAAGTTGAAATTGAATTTGAATTTGAACGCCCTGAACCCCGTGAACGGATAATTCAAATTCAATTTCAATTTCAATTTATTTCAATTTCAAATTTACGGGTGGAAGCGCATGGTCTTGATGGGCATTGTAAACTCCGCGACTGCTGTTATCCGGCAGCGACTCCAGCGGGAGCCGCGCATCATGCTCGTGCTCGGCTCCGGCCTCGGCGCGCTGGCCGATGAGATGGAACATGCGGTTCGCATCCCGTTTAGCGAGATTCCCGGCTTCCACGCATCGACCGTGGAAGGCCACAAGGGTATGCTGATCGCGGGCCAGCTCGAAGGCGTAGACACGATCGGGATGCAGGGGCGCTTTCACCTTTACGAGGGTCACTCGGCCGCTACCGCGGCGCTGCCGATTCGCGTTATGGCGGCGCTCGGCGCGCGCACCCTGATCGTGACCAACGCGGCGGGTGGCGTGAAAGGCGATCTCCGGTCCGGCGACATCATGCTGATCAATGATCACATCAATTTCATGTTTCAGAATCCGCTCATCGGGCCGCTGATTGCGGGCGACGTGCGTTTCCCGGACATGTCCGCTCCGTACGACGCCGAGCTTCGTGCGCTCGCCGATCGGGTCGCGCGCGAGAACGGCTTGACGCTGAAACGCGGCACCTACTTCGCGGTTATGGGGCCTTCGTATGAAACACCCGCGGAACTCCGGATGTACGA
>JBQTID010000226.1:0-7188 GCA_052389275.1 Gemmatimonadota bacterium
GAATCCGCTAGTAATACGCATGAATTCAAAGTAGTTAACGGCTCTATTGACAACAAATATTGTCAAGACAATACTAGCTGACATGAGCATCGAGGCCGTGCGCAGCCCCAGCAGAGCAGCTTGCCTCATCGCTCACCCGCTGCGCGCTCGCATCCTCGCGCAGGCGCGCGAGCCGATCTCCGCCTCCGACCTGGCGCGCGCCATCGGCCAGCCGCGACAACGCGTCAATTACCACGTGCGCCAGCTCGCACGGCACGGCTTCCTGGTGGCGGTCGCACAGCAAAAGAAGCGGAACATGCTCGAGCAGCAGTACATCGCTTCTGCCCGTGCATATGTGCTCACCCCGGACGTGCTCGGCGGAGTTGCGCCCGAGGCGGCGGCGCAGGACACGGCGAGCGCGACCGAGCTGGTTGCGTTGTGCGGACGTGCGCAGAGCGAAGTAGCGGACGTGATCGATGCTGCGCACAACGCCGGCGTTCGCGTCCGCACTTTTTCGCTCGAGACGGCGGTGCACTTCGAAAGCGCGCAGCAACGCGCAGAATTCACGCGCGCGCTGACGGCCGCGGTGAATTCGATGGTTGTGCAACACTCCACCCCCGAAAATCATGGGTCGATGGCGCCCACGCGCCCTTTCCGGCTGATTATCGGCTGTTATCCGATTCCAGGAACTCCCGCCCCACGAAACCAGTAGACACGGATGGGCAACCCAAACCGGAGGTTTTATGCGAAAGCTCTTATGGTTCGAATTCTTCGCGTTCGGTGCCATCCTGCTGCCGAAAGCGGCCACAGCGCAGGGTATCGCGATCACGCCACAAATCGGTGTTTACGTTCCGGGCGACGATTTCGAGTCACTGCGCGCCGGCGCCGATTCGGTCAGTGTCAGAAAGGAAGGAACGCTGGCGCTCGGCTTCAACGTGGATGTCGGATTTCTGCGCGGTACGGTCGCGTATGCGAGCGCGGCCAAACTGAATCGGGGCGGCGCTCAAGGAGAGGTGGGTGAGGGCAAGCTGCTGGCGGTGGCCGGCGCTGTGGTGCTGCGCCCGATTCCGCGACTGCTAATCCTCCAGCCTTATCTGCTCGCGGGGGCCGGTTTGCGGCGCGCGGATTACGACTTCGATGATGACGGTCTGGCCAACGCGTTTCCCGAGAATGACAGCGATTTCGCGTTACATGCCGGCATCGGCGCGGATGTCATGATCGGTTCCATCGGTGTGACGGCCGAGATTACGGATTTCATTTCGAAGGATGATGAAGACAAATGGGGGCGGCATGATGGGTTTGGCTTTGTAGGCGTGAAGTTGCGTCTGTAGCGAGTGTGAGAGTGTGAGAGTGTGAGAGTGTGAGAGTGTGAGAGTGTGAGCACCTTGACCGTCTCACCCTCCCATACTCTCACCCTCCCATACTCACCTCAATACATATTTCCATCCAGCAATATCCCCGTCCAATTTCGCTTTGCTCTCGAACTGAACTTCCTCATTTACCGCAGGCGCGGTGACGATGATCTCGTGCTCGGAAACCGCGCCGCCGTCCATTCCCAACAGTGTCATACTGATCTTCACCGGCGCGCCTGCCGTCAGCTTGATGTTGCGCAGTGTGCCACGCACGACTGCGTCGCCTCCGCTCGGGCTGGCCGACAGGTGGGTAATTTCCGCGGTGAGAGCCTGATGCTGCGCCAACAGTTCCGCAGCTTGCTTGTTGAGGGCTGTTTTGGCCGCCGCAGCGCTCGTCAAATCCGCGCGCATCTTGATCGAGCGCATCGCCAGCAGGAACAGATCTTCGTTGTTCGGGTCAAACGCCCGCGATTTATCTACCATGGGCGCCATCTCGGTGTAGAGCGCGACGATTTCAGTGGCGAGCTGCTTGGCCTGCGCTGATTTGGCGTTGGCCGTCGCCAGGTCTTTCTTTGCACGCGCGGCGGCTCCTTCATCCAGCAGCTGAGCGCGAGCTCCCTCAGCAGCGCGCGCCTTGGCGTACAGCGACTGCGCGAGGTTGTAAGTGTAATCGCGGGCAAGCGGATTGATCTCGTGCGCCTCGCGAAAGAGGCGAATCGCATCGTCGAAACGTTGTGCGTCGTACGCGTCGGCGCCGCGCTGCGACACTAGCTGCGCGATGTTGACGGTTGCCAGCGAAGTAAAGCGCCGCAACATGGCGGCGTCCGCCGAGTCTGTCGGCGACGAGGCTTTAGTCAGTGCGAGCGCGCCTTTGAATGCCTCCTCGGCGCGCGCGAGATCGCGCTGATTCGCGTACAGGATGCCGAGATTGAGCTTCGACTCGGGGCGTTGCGCGTACATGATCTCGGCTTCCTCGAGCGCCGCGATCGCAGCGGGATACTGCTGTGCATCCATGAGCGCGAGGCCTGCTTCGAACGCGGCCGACCATGCCTGCAGTCTTTCAGTGTTCACTTCATCAGCGATCGGCGGATAGAGTTGTTCCGCCTTGTCGAACGCCGAATCGGCCCGCGCATAATTCCGCAGCCCGGAATAGACCTGACCGGTTGCAAACCAGACGCGAGCATTCTCGGGGTTCTTGGTGATCGCTTGCTGGAGCGGCTCGAGCGCCTGCTCAAAGCGCGCGCGGCGCTGCGCCGAGTCCGTCACGAACTGGGCGCTGACAATGAATTTCTCCGCGTCCTTGAGCTCTTTGGTGCGTGGCGGCTCCTGCGCGGAAGCGGCCCACGGCGTGAGGACGACCCCGGCCATCGCTGCGATGGACAGCATGCGGCTCATGAAAATTCTCCGATTCGAGATTCGAGGGTTTCGCGAACCTTAGCGGCGAGCGCCTCGGGTGCGAAAGGTTTGGGCAGAAATGCGAAACCTGGTTGGAGTACTTGATTGACTATGATCGCGTCTTCCGCATAACCGGACATGTACAGAATCTTCATATCGGGACGCAGCGGAGCGAGCTTTTCGGCCAGCTCGCGGCCGCCCATTTCCGGCATGACGATATCGGTCAGCAGCAGGTGAATTGGTCGCTCGAGCGTCTCGATCAGACTCAAGGCTTCGGTGCCGTTGGCGGCGTCGATAACATCGTAGCCACTCTTCTGAAGCACACGCCGGACCAGCGACCGAACGGCCGCCTGGTCTTCGACCAGGAGAATCGTCTCATTGCCGCGCGCTGAGCGCGCCTGGACGGTTGAGGCGCGTGAAGGCGCTACCGCATTTGTGGCATGCGCGGGCGGCAGGTAGACACGGAAGCTGGTGCCTTTGCGCGGCTCGCTGTCGCACCAGATGTAGCCGCCGAGCTGTTTTACGATACCGTACGCCGTGGCGAGTCCGAGCCCCACGCCCTTGCCCGGTTCTTTGGTCGTGAAAAAGGGATCGAAAATGCGCGCGACAGTATCGGCGTCCATGCCCACGCCTGCGTCCGTGACCGACAACAGCACGTAATTGCCGGGACGCACGAAAACGAAGCGGTCTGCATCGACTTCGGTAAGAATCGCGTTGGCCGTGCGAATGCGCAGCTCGCCGCCAGCCGGCATCGCATCACGTGCATTCAACACGAGATTCATTACAACTTGCTCGAGCTGTGCGCGGTCCGCTTCGACTGGCGAAATACCGCTGTCGAGCGTGGTGGTAAGGACGACATTTTCGCCGATCACACGGTCCAGCAGTTTCTGCATGTCACCGATCAACGCGTTGAGATCGAGCACTTGCAGCTGCAGCATCTGCTGACGGCCGAATGCGAGCAGCTGACTGGTCAGTGTCGCGGCGCGATCCGCGGCGCTGCTGATCTCATCGATGTCGGCACACCCTGTCGAGCCCAGCTCATTCCTGATGAGATCGGCGTGACCCTTGATCGTGGTCAACAGGTTGTTGAAATCGTGCGCTATGCCACCGGCCAGCCTGCCAAGGGCTTCCATGCGCTGCGCCTGGCGCAGCTGGGTCTCGAGCTGGTTCTTGCGCGTGATGTCACGGGCGACGGCGATGAAGAGCTGGGGTTCACCGCTCTCCCACATCGAAATCGAGACTTCGGCGGGAAACGTCGTACCATCCTTGCGGCGGAACAGGCCTTCGACTGCCACCGGGCCGCGCGCCACCGCTGCCACATCCCACTCGGCAATGCTTTCCGGCGTGGTGTTCATATCGATGTCCGGCACGCGCATCGACAGGATTTCCTCGCGCGTGTAGCCGAGCGCGTCACACGCGCGTCTGTTTACTTCGACGATGCGACCCTGGGCATCATTGACCAGCAACGGATCCGGCGCATTGTTGATGAAAGCGCGCAGTCTGCGCTCGGTTTCCTGAAGTGCAGCGTGTGCATGGTGCTCACGGGTGACGTCGACCATGATGCCGCGCAGAATCGGCGGCGTGACGCCGCTATCGATCTGGACGAGGTCGCGCACGTAAAGCACGTCGCCCTTGCGGGTGACGCAGCGATATTCGAGATCGTGATCCTGACCCTTTGACACAGCCGAGCGGCATTCCTTGAGCGTGCGATCGAGATCATCAGGATGAATCAGCCGGCGCCATATCTGCGCCGAGCCAACCCATTCCGAGACACTGTAACCGAAGACGGCTTCGGCACGCTTGCTGACGAAACGAACGCTGAAGCTATCCGCGTCCGCTTCCCAGACTACTGCATCGAGTCCATCCACTAGCGCGCGATAACGGGCTTCGCCGCGCAACGCGGCTTCGTGCGCGGTATGTGCCTCGGCAAGAGCGGCGCGCTCACGCCGGCTCATCCGGAAGGCCAAATAAATGATCGGGAGAAGGACCAGCAGGACCACATCGCGCATCAACATAAGAGGCTGCAATGTAACCTCGATGCGCCCGGGCGGGCTACTGTTCTTCCGGTGGCGTCGTCAGTTGCGTGGCGGCTTGAATGCCGGATGCGACCTCGGGAATTATGCCGAGCTGCCGGTAGATCGGCCGCACCAGCTCGCGGAAGATCGGGATGCGCCGGGCGAAGAGGGCGGCCCCGCCCATACAGATTACGCCACCCAGCGCTATGGTCAGCGACACGCCAATGCGGTCCGCGAGCGCACCCGCGAACAGACTGCCGAATGGCGCCACGCCGATGTAGGCCATCGTGTACAGGCTCATGATGCGTCCACGTTTGTCATCTTCGACAATGGTCTGAAGAAACGTGTTGCTCGCCGCCATCTGCACCATCATGCCAAAACCCGCAAGCGCGAGCAGCCCGATCGACAACGGCAGCGACCGCGAAAACGCGAAGCCGATGAGCGAGGCGCCGAATAGCACGGCGGAGCTGGTGATGACGCGGCTGAGGCCGCGCACCGTCTCGCGCCCGGCGAGAAATAGCGCGCCGCTCAGCGCACCAACTCCGGTCGCCGACATCAACAAGCCGAGAGTGCGTGCATCGCCCTGTAGCACGTTCACGGCGAAGACCGGCATCAGGACCGTGAAAGGCACGCCGAACAGCGCGGCCGCGGCAACCAGCGTAAGGACATCTCGAATGGGCGCGAAGTTGAACGCATAGCTGAATCCTTCGTGCAGCCTCGAGAACACATTGGCCTTAGCCGGCATGATCGCGCCGCGTGTGGTGCGCATCGCCAGTAGCGCGCTGATGACGGCAATGTAGCTGAGTGCGTTGAACAGGAACGCTACTCCTTCACCGAAGCGCGCGATCATGAAGCCGGCGATGGCCGGACCGACCAGACGGGCAGCATTGAAGATCGAGGAGTTGAGTGCGATTGCATTCGGCAGGTCCTCGCGGCTGTCGATCATCTCGAGCAGAAAAGACTGGCGGGCCGGAATATCGAATGCGCTGGCGCAGCCGAACACCGCACTGAGCGCGAGGACGTGCCAGAACTCTACCGAGCCGGTCAGGACCAGCGCGGTCAGCAAGCTCGCCTGGAGCATCATCACCGCCTGTGCCCCTATCACCATGCGCCGCCGGTTCACGCGATCGGCCAGGACGCCAGCGAAGGGAGCCAGGATGAAGGACGGTCCCTGGGCGGCAAATGCGACCAGACCCAGCAAAAAGGCGGAACCAGTGAGACGGTAAACCAGCCATCCCATCGCCACCTGCTGCATCCAGCTGCCAATGAGCGAGATGGATTGGCCTGCCGTGAAAAGGCGGAAGTTCCTGTATCGAAGAGAGCGGAGGGCGAACGCTACCCGCTCCCGGTCCAATGCCACGGTCTCGGTTCCTCTTCGGTAATGGGAATGGGAATGGGGCCGGGGGCAGCAATCTATTCGGGTGGCGGACAAAAGTCTTTACGCAGCGCTCAACCTCGATTATCTATAATCCCACGCGTCAGTTAGAGCGTCTTTCGGTGCCCGCGCTCGTTCCCCGCGACCGCACGCCGAAGGAACTCTGGAAGATGGCCGGAAGTAAGCAGTTACGGCCTCCCAAACCAAAAGAGCTGTCGGACCAATGCGGAAGATCGTCATCACCATCGCAGGCGTTTTTGTGCTCGCAACCAGCGGACTGCTTCAGGCGCAGTCGGCGCTGCGGGGCTCACGCACGGCCATGAAAAAGCAGAACCGCATAGCCCAGACTGAGGACTACACCTTCCTCAAGACCTCCAGCGATGTAAAGCGGTTTGTTGCCAGCGGATACCTGGTGCCGGTAAAACCAACGGCCTCTCTCAAGCTGGCGGATGTCTCTTTTCCCTACGCGCGTCCGGCAGTCAAAACGTTTGCCGAGCGCCTGGCAACGCAGTACCAGAACGCATGCGGCAACAGGCTGGTGGTTACCAGTCTTACTCGCCCGCTTTCCCGGCAGCCGTGGAACGCATCGGACCTTTCGGTGCACCCAGCCGGCATGGCGCTCGACATTCGCGTCAGCGACAAGCGCACGTGCCGCTCCTGGCTCGAGAACACGCTGGTCGGTCTCGAGAAGAAGGGACTGCTCGAAGCGACCCGCGAGCGATTCCCCGCCCATTACCATGTTGCAGTTTTTCCAAACAATTACATGAGATATCTCGGCGCAAGGCAGAAACCCGAGATCAGGAAGGGCGCGCAACCGAAGTACGCATCCGTCATTCCTTTGCCTTCGTCTTTTGCGAAGTCCGCCACCCACAAGGTGCGGTCCGGCGAATCGCTGTGGTCGATCGCCCGGCAACATGGCGTTACCGTCACGGCGTTGAAAGATGCAAACGCATTACATGGGTCGACCATCCGTCCTGGCCAGATGTTGGCGATTCCCAGTCCGCGAGGCAGCGAAGCGGACTAGCATGGGAGCATGGGAGCACAAGGGAGCATGGGAGCATGGGAGCATGGG
>JBQTID010000227.1:0-3580 GCA_052389275.1 Gemmatimonadota bacterium
GCCTACTTCATCAGAAAGTTGGGCACGGACGGTTACCGCATCGGCTACCAGCCGACCCTCAGGAAAGTCGTGAGCGACCGGCGTGCTTCGCTCGATGACGAGTCGGAAGTCCGGCCGGCGATTCGAAAGCTGATCGAGGAGGCATTCAGGCGCGACGCGGAGGTTCCCATTGTCGCGCTCCCAGCCGATGCGGCGGAGATCCAGGACACGCCCCGTCTGTCGATCATTCTGGCGGATCCAGATCTCGAATGGACCGGCACGTCCGAGATGCGCGCGCAACTCGGTGAATGGATATATAAGCGCAATCAAGCGAACCGCTCATATCCCGCGGCCCTCATATGGGCGCTCAAGAAGCCGGGGCGGAATCTGCGCGAGAACGTCGAGTTGTGGCTGGCATGGCGGCGTGTGGCACGCGAGGTCGCGGACGGCACGCTGGGCGGCGAATTCGAGCGCAGCGAGCGAGCGGAGTTGCAAACGCGCGTGCGCGAGGCCGAGGATGCCGCGCGGGAGCAGGTGTGGGCCGATTACCGCTTCATAGTGCTCGCCGAGGCGGCGGCGGATGCCACAGGCGTAAAAGTCATCGATCTCGGCGCAGGTCATTCGTCGAGCGCCGAGTCGCTGTCCGGACGCATCATCAGTGCATTGCAGTCGGAAGCGCTGCTGAACAATTCCGTCGCCGCGGGCTACATCGAGCGAAACTGGCCACCGGCGCTGCGCGAAACAGGAGCATGGCCGCTGAAAGGTTTGCGGCAGAGTTTTCTCAACGGCACACTCACGCGTCTGCTCGACCCGGATGCCGTGCTGCGCAAGAAAATCGTCGAGTTCGTGATGAGTGGTGACTTTGGAGTCGCGTCCGGTGATCTGGGCAACGGACAGTACAGTCGGGTCTGGTTCCAGGAGATGCTGCCCGCCGATGAAGTGACGTTTGAACCCGACGTGTATTTGTTAACCAAGCCCGTGGCGGTGCGCCTGAACAGCGCACCGGCCGAAGCACAACAAACCAATGAGGAAGTGCAGGCGCCGTCCGGCGCTGCGACGATTGCCATTGTCGAGACTATCCCTACCGAAGCCACGCCAGGTGCGACGCGCACGCTGACGATCCGGGGATCCGTACCGCACGACTCGTGGAATCGACTCGGCACGCGAATCCTGCCGAAGCTCAAGGCCGGCAGCAATCTGACTATCAACGTGGACTTTACGGTTACGGTGGATTCCAGAGACGCCGCCAGCCTGCTTCAGGAGCTGCGGCAAATCCTATCCGAGCTCGGGCTGAGTGAGACAGTGAGCATCCAATGAGATTCAAATCTGCCGCCGCACTTGCAGTGCTTCTTCCGCAGATTGCCGTGGCGCAGGTACGCCCGGGCATCGAGGTCTTTCTCGATCAGCCGCCGGCCGTGTTGCAAGGCAAGCGCATTGGTCTGATTACGAACCACTCGGGCATCGACCGACAGGGGCGCAGCACGATCGACCTGCTGAACGGCGTGCAGAGCATGAAGCTGGTCGCGCTTTTCTCGCCGGAGCACGGCATTCGCGGCGTGGCCGAGGCGCGCGTCGCATCGAGCACGGATGAAAAGACCGGGCTGCCGATCCACTCCCTCTGTGGCGAGACCACCAAGCCGACGCCCGCGATGCTGGAAGGAGTCGACGCGTTGGTTTATGACATTCAGGATCTGGGTGTTCGACAATACACCTACGAATCGACGCTCGCGCTCGCCATGCAGGCGGCCGCGCAGAAGAAGATCCCGATCGTCGTGCTCGATCGGCCGAATCCGGTGACGGGCACCATCATGGAAGGCAACATCCTAGAACCCCCATTTCAGACGTTTGTGGGCATCTATCCCGTGCTGTCGCGGCATGGCATGACGCTCGGCGAGCTGGCGCGCATATACAGCGCGGAGCAGAAGATCGGTTCCGATCTGCACGTCGTGCCGGTGCAGGGGTGGCGACGCGCCATGTGGTGGGACCAGACCGGGCTGCCGTGGGTGAATCCGTCGCCGAACATTCGCCGCCTCGAAGCTGCGGTTCACTATCCTGGCACGGTGTTCTTTGAGGCGATCAACGTGTCCGAAATGCGCGGCACCGACATGCCGTTCGAGCAGATCGGCGCGCCGTGGCTGAAGCACCTGGAGTTCGTCCATGCAATGAACGCGTTGAAGCTGCCGGGCGTCAGCTTCTACCCGACGACCGTGCAGGTCGCGCCGAACGCGCGCAAGTTTCCCGGCGAGACGGTGAACGCGGTGCGTTTTGTGATTGCGGATCGCAACGCGTACCGGCCGCTGGAAACATCGCTGCTGATGATCGAGCAGATCCGGAAGCTGCACCCGGCCGAGTTCCAATGGCGCGGCGCGAATGCGCGTGAGCCCGGCTTGCTGACCATCGAACGACACGGCGGCACCGCGCGCCTGAAGCAGGCTATCGAAGCGGGTACGCTGCGAGAGCTGCTGCGTGAATGGCAGCGAGATCAATCGGATTTCGAGAAGAAACGCGCGCCGTATCTGCTGTACTGATGACGTGAGAGTGTGCGAGCGTGAGATTGTGTGAATGTGGGATGGCGCTGGTTCTGGCATTCGCGGCGCCGCCATTTCTGGTGGCACAGAATCCGCCGACGGCCGCGCAGAATCCGTCGCCGATGGTCGAGCGTACGCGCGCCCACGAGCGCATCGCCGACGCCAAGCCAGCCGGCGAGCGTCAGACATTCGACGGTCCGCTCGGCAAACCGGTGACGCTTTTCGTACCCACCAGCGCCCGCAATGCGAAGACGGTTCGGCTGGTGGTTCACTTCCATGGCTCGGCGTTCCTGCCGGAGCATGCGATAGCACGTGCCGGCAAGAATTACGTCGTCGCGGGCGTTCAGCTGGGCTCGGGCAGTGGCATCTACGACGTCACTTTCTCCGAGCGCGTGGTATTCGATTCTTTGCTGGCGAATATCGCTCGCGCCCTGGCTGCCGGACGTGCGGCTGGGCCGCAAATAGGCTCGCTCGTTCTAACCGGCTTCAGCGCAGGTCACGGCGCGATCCGGGCAATTCTTCGCGATTCGGCTCACTTCTCGGCGATCAACGCGGTGCTGCTGCTCGATGGGATGCACACCAGTTATGAGCCGGCCGGTCAGGTCGTTGCGTTGGGCGGCAGGTTGGAAACATCAAAGCTGAGCGAGTTCCTGCGCTACGCGCACGCCGCGATCACAGGGTCGAAGCGGTTTCTGGTCACGCATTCCGAAATTTTTCCGGGCACTTTTGCGAGCACGACCGAGACCGCCGACTTTCTGCTGGATAAGCTGGCGCTCGAGCGTAAACCGGTGCTGGCGTGGGGTCCGCTCGGCATGCAACAGACCAGTGAGGTTCGCAAAGGCCGTTTCGCCTTACTCGGCTTCGCCGGCAATTCGGCGCCGGACCACGTCGATCACTTTCACGGCATGTATCACTTTTTTGCGGCACTGGAACGGCTCTAGCAGGTTGCTGAAAAACGGGCGGGTGGTTTGCGGTACGCAGACCGTGCGGGTTTTTCCGCGTATCCTGCATAAACCGGTGGTTGCAGCGGTCCGGTGGGTCGGCAGGTTATGCAGAGTACGCTGTAAAACCGC
>JBQTID010000228.1:0-22697 GCA_052389275.1 Gemmatimonadota bacterium
ACGGGCAGCAGGTAGAGCGGATCCGGTCTCGACAAATCCGGCAGCCAGAGGAATGGCACCCCGCGAAACTCGATCGAGCTCTGGAACACGAAGAACAGCGTGATCAAGACAGGGAAGGGAATCAGCATGGGCAGACAGCCGCCCATGGGATTGAATCCCTTTTCCTTGTACAGCTTCAGCATCTCACGCTGCATGACTTCGGGCTGATTCTTGTGCTTCGTTTGTATCTCTTTGATCAGCGGCTGGAATTCCATGTTCTTCATCTGAGACCGCATCGCTTTCGCGTTGAGCGGCCACAGGAGGAGGCGGATCACAATACCGAAAAGCACGAGGATCCACCCGTACGATATGCTGAGCGCCTCGTGCAGGCTCAGCAGCACCCATGTGATGGCATGCCCGAGCGGACGTATGATCGGACGGAATACACGCCAGCCGTACGGATTCACATCCTGGAACTTGTGACCGAGCGCAACCAGCCGATCGTACTCCTGCGGTCCCATGTAAATACGAAAGCGGAATGTGCTGCCGGTATCGGGTTGCAGTGTCGCGGTCATCTTTGCTGCGTGTTTTTCGCCCGCGAGCGGTTCTGCGAGCACACCGCCGAACGGACGCGCCGTTGCATCGTCTGCGACCAGCGCGGCCGCCACGAAATACTTGTTCTTGAGCGCAACCCAGTCGAGCGGACCCTCTTCGATGCGCTCCTGTTTCACGCTGCGTAGCGGCACGCTTTGAATTCCAGCGCGCTGACTGTTGACGACGTACGCGAGCGAGCGCTCGTCCTCCGCGGCGCGCGCTTCGTTGATAGCCAGACGCGGCCCGAAATCGAGCAACATGCGTGTCGGCGCCGCCGCGGTGCCTCGCACCGAGACGGTCACATCGGCGAGGTAGTTGTCGGCAGTGAATTCGTAATTGACGTCGACAACGCCATAGGCCGAGCTGCGGTGCGTCAGACGCAGCTCACGCGCATTGCTGCCCGGCTCGAGCCGCAGTCGCCGCGTGGATGCCGTGAAGGGCAAAGTTGTCAGATCGACTTGCTGATCACCGATCTGGACGCGATAACTCAGCAGCCCGCGCGAGTAGCGCGGCGCAAGCTGCACCGGTCCTTCGCGCGTGTAGGATTCCCACGCCAGCATCTCCGCCGAGACGATGCCCGCGCCGGTAGTCGACACACCGTAGCGATAGAGATCCGACTCGACCACCACGACATCCCCGCCGGGTTGCGACGGTGACAATGCATCATCCTGCGGCACTGCTACTGGTTCCGCTTGCGCCGGCGCTGGTTGTGGCTGCGTTGGCGCGACGCTGTCTGGCGGTGCCGTGGCTTCTCTGCGCACCGGCGGGAATATGATGTTCGTTATGATGACAACGGCGATCATCAGGATGACCGCCAGAAGAAATCTTCCGCTTTGCATTTTTCCGACTGTTAAGGTACCGGGTCGGGCCCGTGTCCTCCCCATGGGTGGCAGCGCAGCAATCGACGCGTTGCCAGCCAGCTTCCTCTCATCGCGCCGTACTTCTGGAGCGCTTCCTTCGCGTACTGCGAGCAGGTCGGCGTGTAGCGGCACGCGGCGGGCGTGAACGGCGAGAGGGTCTTCTGATAGACGACGACCAGACCGATCAGGAGCCGCGCGACCATTTCTTTTCCGTCCAGGCGATCAGCTCGTCACGCAACTGCGTGAATGTCGCCAAATACGCTTCCTTGCGTGCCCGCACGACCACGTCAGCAGTAATCGCCGAAGCCCGCAGCCGCGGCAGTACCTCCGCGCGCAGCACTTCACGCAACCGCCTTTTTAACCTGTTTCGCTCCACTGCGGTCCGTCTGTGCTTCGGGACGACCACGCCGACACGCGGGTACGCAAAAGGGGAAGCGGAGTCGAAGACGTCCAAGTGGGCCGTCCTGCTCCTCTTCCCCCGTTGAAACAGCGAGCGGATCTCGCGGCTGCTCGTGATCCGCCGTATACGTGCCAGGCGTTGCCTGGGGACAGCACCCTTACCGCGAACCTCCGACCCGGAATCTTCCGGGCGCTGGGCGTTCAAGGCGCACCAATTGTACTTACTTCGATCCTACGGTCGCCGACAAACGCTTGCGCCCCTTGCGACGCCGCGCGTTGAGCACGGCGCGGCCTGCTGCGGTCTTCATGCGCGCACGAAAGCCGTGTTTGTTCTTCCGCTTCCGGTTGTGCGGCCGGTATGTAGGCTGTCCCATAATTCATCTCAAACGATTATAAGTCGCGGCAAAGACTAGTAATTTCGCATGGTTCAGGGGTTTGGTCAACCGGAGATGGCGGCTGGTCGGGGTTTCGGCTCGCAACCGATGGACTTTGACTTTTCCACATTCGTCTTTAGCTTCGTGCCTTCCATACCCCGAATGATGATCGTGATGGAGTTGACTGCCACCGAGGCGTGGACCCGAATTCTCGACCGCGCCCGGATCCTGCTTCCAGAACAGACGTACCGGATTTGGCTCGCTCACACCGAGCCACTCGCTTTGTCACAGGATAGCCTGACGGTCGCGGCTGGCAGTGAATTCGCCGCCGAATGGATCGAGGACAAGTATGGCGACCTGCTCACCGAAGTCGCCGAGCGGGTAATTGGCCACCGGCTGAAAGTCGAGTTCGAGCACAGGCACCGCGAGCCTGTCCCCTTCACTGCGACTGCGACCGCACCCGCGTCGGCGACCTCGACCATGCGGCCTCCCGCGCCTGCGGTCTCGACCATGCACGCATCGGCCGGCGCGCCGCTCAACGAGCGTTACGTCTTCGATCGTTTCGTGGTCGGTACCAACAATCAGCTCGCCTGTGCGGCGTGCAAGGCAGTAACGGACAACCCCGCCAAGCTGTACAACCCGCTCTTCATTTATGGCGGAGTAGGGCTGGGCAAGACGCATCTGATGCACGCGATCGGTCACGCCATTCTGGGGAAGGACTCGGGGCGGCGGGTGGCCTACATCTCGAGCGAGCGGTTCACGAATGATTTGATCGCGTCGATTCAGGAAGGGCGGATGTCGGATTTTCGGCGTCGCTATCGCGAAATCGATCTGCTTCTGATCGACGATGTTCACTTCCTCGGCGAAAAGGAGCGGACGCAGGAGGAGTTCTTTCACACGTTCAACGCGCTGCATGATGCGCAGCGGCAGATCGTGATGACCAGCGATCGCCCGCCAAAGGAGATACCAGGGCTCGAGGAGCGGCTGGTTTCGCGTTTCGAGTGGGGACTGGTCACGGACATCAAGCCGCCCGACCTGGAGACGCGCGTCGCAATTCTGCGCAAGAAAGCGGAAGAAGATCAGATCGCGCTTCAGGACGAGGTGCTCGAGTTCATTGCGCGCAACTGCCGCTCGAATGTGCGAGAGCTGGAGGGGGCAATCATCAAGCTGCTTGCCTATTCATCACTGACCCGCCGTGAAACGACTATCGAGCTGGCGCGCGAAGCGCTGGGCGGCGTGCTGGTGGGTGATACGCCGGACATAACGCCGTCGCTGGTAAAGGAGCGAGTTGCCGCGGCCTGGAACATTACGGTCGAGGCGCTGGCCTCGAAGAAACGGACCAAGGAAATCACGGTGCCGCGGCAGGTCGCGATGTACCTGATTCGCGAGCTGCTCGATTTGCCGCTGGTCGAGATCGGCCGGCTCTTCGGCGGCCGCGACCATTCGACCGTGATTCACTCGATCCAGAAGGTCGAGCAAGATCTTCAAGGCAACGATACCTTTCACGCGCGCGTTCAGCATTTGCGGGCCGAGTTGACCGGCTGAGCTCGCTTGCGCCCATGAAGGGGCGCTTGCAGCCACAGGCTGCGCGCAGGCAATTCCGTGTGCGCTCGTATGTGGATTCGATGTGGGAGAATGCGATGCTGCCCACAGCCATGCCGGGAATGTGGGCACCGTGGAAAAAGCGGCTGAGTTGTTCCCGTCCAATCCACATATGGCGCGGACGCGAAAAACCGACGAGTATCAACGCAATCGAGGCAGGCGACGTCGTTTATCAACAGGTTCACACTGCCTACTACTACTACGAATTATATCTCTTAATGTCTGGTAGTTACGTATTACTGTGGATTCGCTTGTTCGTGTAAGGTGAGGACGCCATGAAATTCAAGATCACGCGGGAAAATCTTCAGAAGGGGTTGGCCGCCGTTGCCGCGAGTATTCCAACGCGCACGACGTTGCCGGTGCTCTCGAATATTCTCATCGACGTCGACGCTGGCAGCGTCGGCATGAGTGGTACCGATCTGGACATCGCGGTCAGCCTGCGTGTGCCCGCGGAAGTAGATGAGCCAGGATCGCTCACCGTACCCGCCAAGAAGCTACAGGAGCTCGCGAAAGAGCTGCCTGAGCATCCGGTCCGGGTTTCGACCAAAGGTGATCGCTTCGAGCTCGCGTGCGGCAAGGCAACCTTCCGCTTGAATGGCATGCCGCGCGATGAGTTTCCGACCTTTCCCGCGGTGAACTTCGATGAAAGCTGGAAGATCAAGGGGCGAGTCCTGCACGATCTGATCAGACAAACATCGTTCGCGGTGTCGACGGAAGAGAGCCGGCCGATTCTGAACGGCGTGCTCTGGCAGCTGGGCGAAAACGAGATGCGCATGGTGGCAACCAACGGGCATCGCCTGGCACGTTTCGGCGTGCCGGTGGATGCGAGCGGAGCGCCGCGCGTGGATTTGATCGTGCCACCCAAGGCGCTCGCGCAGGTCGAGCGTCTGTTCGGGGCGGACGATGACGTGGAGGTCGCGCGCAGCGAGAACCATCTCGGTTTCCGGTTCGACGGCACGCAGGTATACACGCGCCTGATCGACGGAACGTATCCGAATTACGAGCAGGTGATTCCGCGCGACAACGACAAACACGCGATTGCCGACAAGGCCACGCTCTCGCAGGCGCTGCGGCGCATGGCGGTGGTGGCCAGCGATCAGACGCATCGAGTCAGAATGGCGTTCGCCAGCAATACACTGCGTTTCGGCGTGGAAACGCCTGACCTCGGCGAAGCGACCGAAGAGATCGAAGTCGATTACAACGGCGAGCCGATAGAGATAGGCTTCAACGCGAGCTACTTGCTCGAGGTGCTGCGCTACATGCCGACGCCGGAAGTAAAGCTCGCGTTCAAAGCGCCCGAGCGCGCCGCGACCATCGAGCCGGCGGCCAGGGACGGCGAAGAGAAGCCGGATTATCTGTGCCTGGTCATGCCGCTGCGGCTACTGGAGTAGCCTTGGGAGAATATGAGAAAGTGAGAATGTGAGAGTGTGGGCCACACACCTTCTCACACTCACACACTCACACACTCACACACTCTCCAATGAGTTTCGATCCTGTCTACACCCTCCTTCGCAATCTCACGTCTCCCGTGGTCGCGATAACGACCTCAGCAGGGGGACGGCGCAACGGCTTCATTGTCAATTCCGCGCAACGCGCATCGCTGGTTCCAATCATTCCGCGCGTTTCGATCTATGTCTCCAAGACCAACTTCAGTCACGACCTGATCTACCGGAGCGGTGTGTTCGGTCTGCATCTGCTGCGCAACGATCAGTGGGATCTGATCTGGGAATTCGGTCTCAACAGCGGACGCGACCATGACAAACTCGCGGCTTACGAGACTGTCGGTGGCGTAACGGGTTGCCCGATGCTGAAAGACTGCATGGCCGGATTCGAGTGCAAGATCGTGAACGCGATGGATACGGGCGCGTCCACGTTCTTCCTGGGTGAAGTAGTCAACGTGGTCGAGGGACAGCCCGGGCCGGTCATGAGCAGCGAGTACTTCAGAGAGCACATGCCGCCGGAGCGGCGCCGCCAGTATGAGGACAACCTGAAGACAGCGCAGCGCGAATTGGCAGAGATGACGCGCACAGTCGATCGCACCAAAGTGTGGCCTGGGCCAGTGATTCAGCCGTGAGCTCGCTGCAACGCTTTTTGACGAAGGAAACCATCACGCGGCTCAGCTTCGAGCTGCTGGTGGTGTTTATCGGTGTGTCGGCCGCGTTCATCGTCGACAACTACCGCGAAAAGCAGGAGCAACATCGACAGAGCGCGCAGGTCTACTCCGTGCTTGCCCTGTCGCTGCGACAGTTTCACGAATATGGTCAAGAAATCTTCGAACGCATGCAGTCAGATATGGCAAAGTGGGAGAGCCGTGACACTACACAGTTCGTCGCCCCGCCGGTTTACCGCGAGCCTGGTGGTGAAGGCCCGCCAATCGATGCATGGATCGCGATGCAGGGTAGCGGCGGCGTCGAGATCATCGAAGCGCGCCTGTTCTGGGATTTGACGATCTTCTTCAATCGCGTACAGTCGTTGCGGGATCGCTACCAGCGGTACAACAACTTCACCGAGCAGGAACTGTGGCCGCGCATGCATTACGGTCCCGCCCACGTACTCTGCGATGAATCACAACACGCTGGTTTGCAGAAGAGCCCTCGCGAGACCAATCGCTAGGCTAGCAGATCACCAACCTGGGCTAGCGCGCGCACGGCAAAACCCGCGGCTTCGATTCGCTCGCGTCCTCCTTCTTCACGATCCACGACAGCAAGGATACCGAGCACATGACCATCAGCTTCAGCAATCGTTCGAGCCGCACGCAACGCCGAATCGCCGGTCGTAATCACATCTTCGACAATTACGACCGACATGCCGGCAGCAAATGAGCCTTCGACGAGCTTGCCGGCGCCGTGTGCCTTTGCTTCCTTGCGCACCGTGAACGCGTCCAACGCACGACCCTGCAACGCGGCTTCATGCGCGATCGCGTAGGCAATCGGATCCGCGCCTAGTGTCAGGCCACCAACCGCGTCAGCTTTCCACGCGGCTTCATCAATCAATGCCAGACCGAGCCGTCCGATCAGGAGCTGACCGCGTCCCGACATGGTGGTGAGCCGCGCGTCCACGTAATACGACGAGCGTTTTCCAGACGCGAGAATGAAATCACCGCGCTCGACCGATCGCTCGCGCAGCAACAAATGCAGCTGTTTCAGATCTTCGCTTCGAACCACGTCTCGGAATCCTGGGGCGGGAATGCAGCACTGAGCGCAGCAAGGGCGTCTGCAACATCAGGCCGGCCGATCACGCTTTGCGCATCATCGGCCTGCCATTCGACAAATTCTACAAACCGATCACCGGGACGGTCTGCGCGAAAGATCCACGCACGCGCACCGGCGGCGGACGCAGCACGCCGCACCTCGTGCCAGAACCGTGCGTAATCTTCAATGCGGTCGATCGGGACGCGCCGGTGCGTGATGAGCAAATGACGTTTTACCGAATCAGCCAGAAGATTCCAATCGCGATGGTGCTGACGCCCGTAAGCTGGCCAACGGTTCTGCCAACGCGCTCGCCGAAGCGCGTAGCACGCGCGGCCATGTATCCTGCGACGCATGCGTATGCCGACATGCTCACCGCGGTAGCGGCCGTAAACAGCAACAAATAACCCAAGCCACCGGTCGCTGAGCCGATAACGGATAGTGGCACCAGCGCTACCGCCGGCGCGGCGCCGGCGAGGCCATGCATTAGACCAATAGCGGCTGGCGCGTGCGGGTGCGAATGAGCGCGCACGTGAGCGCGATGCGCCGCCCACGCGGTCGATGCGCCGAGCAACACAAGCGCAACACCAACCAATCGCTCGACCACACCCGTTGCGCGCTCCGGAATTTGCAAGCCGAACCAAGCCAGACACGCGCCCGCGATCAGGATCGCGCCACCATGTCCAAGCGCCCACTGAAAGCCAAAGCGCAACGCGTCACGAGGCTGAGGCTTCTGCACCGCGAAGGATGTTACCGCGGCAATGTGATCGGCCTCGAAGGCGTGCAGCGAGCCGAGCAGCAGCGCGGTAAAAAAGGTCAGCTCATTCATCTGAGTACGATAGCTCCCGCGGTGGCTCCGGCGCCAAAACCCACCAGCAAGGTCGGCTTGCCATCGCGGATAATCCCGTGCGCGGCCGCTTCGTGCAACGCGAGCGGAATCGTGGCCGCGCCGGTGTTGCCGTAACGATCGATGTTCACGAACACCCGCTTCCACTCGACAGCCACCAGTCGCGCGAAGGTTTGCAGGATGCGCAGGTTGGCCTGGTGCGGGACAATAAGGGCAACGTCGTCCAGGCTGATGTCAGCCCGCTCGAGCGCGAGCTCGGCCTGCGTTGCCATGGTGCGCACCGCGTTCTTGAACAGGCGCGTGCCTTCCATGCTGAGCAAATGACTCTTGTCGGCAAGCATCGTGGCATCGAACGGCCGGCGCGCGCCGCCACCCCGCCGCACCAGCGCTTCCGCGAGGCGACCGTCAGCCCACCAGCTCGAGGAGATGATTTGCGGCCCAGGCGGTCCAGGCGATAAATGCGATGACTGGGTCAACAGAACGGCGCCGGCGCCATCACCGAAAAGCGGTCCGGTGTCGGGATCGGCGCGGTCGGTAATCGATGAGAGCTTATCCGCGCCAATGACCAATGCGTTGGCGGCCAGGCTCGAGCGAATCAGCGAGTCGGCCACAATCAAAGCGTATAGCCAGGCGGAGAAGCCGGCTTCGACATCGAATGCGGCTGCGCGCAGGGCGCCAAGCTCGGCCTGCACCTCGCAGGCGGTTGGCGGCGTCAGGTGATCGGGAGTGGACGTCGCAACAATGATCATATCGACGTCGTCCGAAGAAATACCGGCACTGCGCAATGCTGCATCGCCGGCCCTTGTGGCCATTGCGGCCGTACCGACGCCGGCAGGAGCGACGCGACGCTCGAGGATGCCGGTCCGGCGAACGATCCACTCCTGTGTCACGCCCGCAAGGCGCGCGCAGGTCGCATTGTCCAGAACGTCATCGGGCAGATATGCGCCGGTTGACGCAATGAAGCTTCCCAAGCCTTCCCCCTGTCGAGGCACGCCTCTATTATGGGACGCTTTTCCGGAATGGAACATGCGCGCCGGTGTCGCGTAGGACGTCGGCTGTTTTCTTTTACTCCGACAGGAGTTCGTGTAATGCCAGGATTCGCCTCCCTCGCTGCGTCGTGGTGGGTCCCCGTTGTCTACGTGATCGTTCTCGGTCACATCACTAATCTGTGCGTCACACTTTATCTGCACCGCTCCGCTACGCATGAGGGCGTAAAGTTTCATCCGGTCGTCGAGCTGTTCATGCGCACATGGCTGTGGCTGACCACGGGTATTACGACGGTCGAGTGGGTCGCATGTCATCGCAAGCATCACGCGTTCAGCGATCGCGAAGGCGATCCGCATTCTCCCGTACAGGAAGGCGTGCTCGAGATCACCTTCGGCGGCGTATTCTTTTATAAGGAAGCTGTCAACGACCAGGACATGATCGAGAAGTACGGTCGCGGCTGTCCGACCGACTGGATCGAGCGGAACGTCTTTTCAGCACAGACGATGGTTGGCCTGCTCTCCATGATGATCCTCGACATCTATCTCTTCGGTCTCGCGATCGGGCTGGTGGTGTGGAGCTGCATGGCGGTGTGGATCCCGATCTTCGGCAACGTCATCAACGGCATCGGCCACGCTTACGGCTATCGCAACTTCGAGACGAAGGACTCGAGCCGGAACATCATTCCGCTCGGCCTCTGGATCGTGGGGGAAGAGCTGCACAACAACCATCACGCCGATCCCAAATCCGCGACGTTCCGCGCGAAGTGGTATGAGTTCGATATCGGCTGGGTTTACATCAAGCTGCTGTCCTGGGCGAAGCTGGCGGATGTGATTTACGCGCGGAAGCTGAGCGTGCAGGAATTCACGGCGAAGTACTACGCGAAGGCGACAGATGCAGCGTTCAATGCGCGGGCAAACGCGACCGCGGCGATCACCAGCGCACGCGCAAACGCTACGGCAGCGGTGACGACCGCCAAAGCGAACGCGTCGGCGGCGGTCACCAACGCGAAGGCGAATGCATCGGCGGCAGTGACCAACGCGAAGGCAAACGCGTCAGTTGCGATCGCAGCAGCGGCCGACGCAGCGGAGTCGGCAGCCGAAGCCGCGCGCGATGCGCTCGCACCGACGAAAGCGATGCCAGCTGTAGAGTGAGGGCTTCAAGCACGCCGGCGGTTGGTCCGCCGCTCGAGTACCGCTTCGCCATTGATGATCATATAGCGGATTACGCGGTCCCGTATCTCCGGAAATGCTTCCGCCCGGTCCTTGAAGCGATCATTGGATACGACTGTTGCCGCGAGCTCGCGAGCAAAGGACAGGATAAAGAAATCGGCGTCCGTGCCGGCGGGCGCCTGCCTGATCTCACCACTTTCAACCATCTGCTCGAAAGCGGTTTCATCATCGATCTGGTGCCGGAGCGCGGCGTCGGCCACGATCACGGGGTCATAACCTTCGTCGAGAAGCTTGTCGCGGATTACACGGATATTGTCGAGCTGAGCTTTTTCACCCTCACTCGAATGCGCGACGTTGGAGCCATCGACGATCACGGTCCTGCTTTCTTCACCACTCATCCTCATCCTCCCCATTGCCCCAAAAGGGGCAAGGCAAGTGCCAGATTGGGACCGGGTGACGGGACATCCAGGGGACGCCGCGAGTGAATCTGGCCCTTTTACTCAAGGCAGTGATCCTCGGTCTGGTGGAAGGGGCAACCGAGTTCATTCCGGTTTCATCCACCGGCCACCTGATCCTGACCCAGGCGCTGGTGAGCTTCGAAGGACCAAAGGCCGACACCTTCGTGATTTTCATTCAGTTGGGCGCCATCCTGGCAGTCGTCTGGCTGTATCGAATCAAGATTGCCGGGGTATTCTTACACGTTCAGGACAATCGAGAATCCAGGCAGCTGATCCTGAACCTGGGCATCGCGTTTCTGCCGGCCGCCATTATCGGCTTCCTGGTTCACGGCTGGATCAAGGAGTATCTGTTCGATCCCGTTACGGTTGCCTGGGCGCTGCTGGTGGGCGGGTTTGCGATCCTGGCGATCGAGAGGTGGGATCCGCCGGTAACAGTCGAAGATGCCGACCATATACCGGCGCGGACGGCGCTTGGAATAGGGCTGGCTCAGGTCTTATCACTTTTCCCTGGCGTTTCGAGGTCCGGCGCTACCATAATGGGGGCGCGTTCCTTGGGTCTTTCGCGTCGTGCCGCCACCGAGTTCTCCTTTTTTCTGGCAATTCCCGTGATGTTCGCGGCAACGGGCTACGACTTGTTCAAGAGCCGTGACCTGCTGGCAGCAACGGATGCACCGTTTTTTGCAGTTGGGTTCGTTGTATCCTTCATCTCGGCATTAATCGTAGTAAAGGCGTTTCTCGCGTTTGTCTCACAAAAGAGCTTCGTCGGATTCGCATGGTACAGAATAATTTTCGGAGCGTTGCTCCTCATCGTGTTTCGGTGATTCAAGAATAACCGCAGTCAATTCCCATTCAAAAAAGAGTAAGCTTTGTGATTTCAGGCATTCTGGAAATCGTAGGTAATGGCGCAGCATTTCTGCGTCAGCAGGAGGCGAGCTATCTCGCCAGCAAGAACGACATTTTCGTCGGCAGCAAACTGATCCAGCGTTACGGTCTGCGGACCGGCGATGAGGTCACAGGCGCGGCCGGCGATGCGCCAGGGCGCGGCAAGAGCGCGCCGCTCGTCTCGATTCAGACCGTCAACGGCCTCAATCCTGACGACGCCGCGCAGCGCCCGCAATTCAGCAGGCTTACCGCACGTCATCCCGACGAGCAGCTGGTCATCGAGTGCGGTCTGACACGTCGTGGCCAGCGTGATTATACGGATCGTGTCATCGATCTGTTCAATCCGCTCGGCAAGGGATCGCGAGCGCTGATCGTCGCGCCGGCCAAGGCCGGCAAGACCATGGTGCTGCAGGCGGTCGCAGAGGGCATCGTCAAGAATCATCCGAACGCGACCGTCTTCATTCTGCTCGTCGATGAGCGGCCGGAAGAGATCACCGAGATGGAGATGTGCGGCTACGGCGAAGTGATCGCCTCGAGCTTCGACCATCCGGCCGAGCGCCACATCTCGGTTGCGGAGATAACGCTCGAGCGAGCGAAGCGGCGCGTCGAGATGGGACAGGACGTGGTGATCATTCTCGATTCGATCACGCGCCTGGCGCGGGCGTACAATACCGCGGAAGAAGGCAGCGGCCGCACCATGTCGGGCGGACTGGATGCGAACTCGCTCGAGAAGCCGAAGCGCTTCCTCGGTGCTGCGCGCCTGGTCGATCCCGAGAAGGGCGGCGGCTCGCTCACCATCATCGCGACAGCTCTGGTCGACACCGGCTCGCGTATGGACCAGGTGATCTTCGAAGAGTTCAAGGGCACCGGCAACTCGGAGCTCGTGCTTTCGCGCGAGCTGGCAGACAAGAGAATCTTCCCGGCAATCGACATCACAGCGAGCTCGACGCGTCGTGAGGAGATGCTATTGAGTCCTGAAGCACTAGAGTTTTCGAGTCAGTTCCGGCGCAACATCAATGGCTCCGGCGCGGCAGACGCGATGTCGACGCTGTTGACCATGATGAAGCGAACGGATACGAACGATGATCTGGTGAAGCGCGCTGTAGCGGTCTAGCAACGCGCGCTTCTGCTGGCTGACTCAAGGGGAATTTCACGCGGAGAGGCGGAGACGCGGAGGAAGAGCCGCTTTTAGACCTGCCTTCTTTGAGATCTGGATATTCTACCAGTGCGCAGGCAGTAGGGGAAAGCAACTGTGGCTCATCAGTCTGAAGGCCGCGCGAGGAGTCGGCCCGCGCCGCACGGCGTTTCAACCTAACAATACTGTAAGTCGATTATGGCCAGGTAAACTCTTGCGAGTAACTTGTTACCAATCTAACTTGTTACCATGGTAACAAAAGGTAGCCGAAAGCAGGTTGGTGCCCGAATTGCGGCAGACCTGTATCGGGACCTGAAGCTGCTCGCCGTACAGAAAGACGCGAAGGTTGGCGAGCTCGTCGAAGAAGCGATTCGTCGATTCCTAAAAAGCAAACGTCGCAAATAGCCATTCACCCGCTCCGGGGAAACCATAAATGTCTAGCTCGCTCGCATTTGTTCGACCGACGCCCCGGAGGGAAAGAGCGGTGCAACTACCTCTTCAGCTTCTTCAGGGGAGCAACATGGCCACACCTGCAGTGTTCGCCGCGGAGAGACCAGAACGCTTTGTATTCAAGACGGTGGAAATCGTGCTCGGTGATTGTTTCGAGTGGCTGTCTGGCCAGCCTGACCGCAGCATACACGCCGTGGTCACCGATCCTCCCTATGGGCTTGTTGAATACAGTGCGGACGAACAGGCCAAACTACGCAAAAAAAAGGGGGGTGTTTGGCGAATTCCGCCGGCGTTTGACGGACACCAGCGATCACCGCTTCCGCGGTTCACGACTCTCAAGAAGACCGAACTCGCAGAACTCGAGATGTTCTTCCTGCGCTTCGGGAAAGCTCTTGCGCGGGTCGTAGTGCCCGGCGCGCATGTGTTCCTTGCATCGAACCCGCTTGTATCACACTTGGTGGCACAGTCTCTCGTGCGGGCTGGGCTTGAGCGTCGGGGTGAGATCATTCGACTCGTAATGACCATGCGGGGCGGGGACCGGCCGAAAAACGCGCATCGCGAATTCGAGGGTGTTAGTGTCATGCCCCGATCAATGTGGGAGCCATGGTTGCTGTTCCGAGCACCACTCGACGGCCGTGTGCAGGATAACTTGCGAAAGTGGAAAACCGGCGGACTCAGGCGTGTTTCAAAGGAAAGACCGTTTGGCGACGTGATAAAATCGGCGCCGACGCACCCGAAGGAGCGTGCCCTGGCTCCACATCCATCGCTTAAGCCTCAGGCGCTTCTACGTCAAATCGTCCGCGCAGCACTACCGCTTGGCGAGGGTACTGTCCTAGATCCGTTTGCCGGGGCAGGATCCACGCTGGCGGCAGCTGCCGCGTTGGGCTACAGCAGCATTGGGATCGAAGCCGACCGCACCTATTTCGAGGTCGCAAAGACAGGGATTCCGAAATTAAGTGAGCTTAGCGTAGGCGATATATCCAATTCTGTCGAAACTTCATAATGCCGGCCTTATCAAGCGTGGAGGTCCGGGTACCGAGATTAGTCCTGCGGGGATTGTTACGAAAATCAGCAAGCTCAACGCGTCCGAGGTAGACCTCGGTAAAATGAAGCGGCTCGCGGTCCACTACGGGGTTCGTTTTCGTGTCAACTCTGTAAACGAAGACACACAACCACTGGCTACGCGCACCGTGCGTATCCACGGCTCCGCCAGGCTTGTACGTTGTCTTGATCTCGACACCTTCCTCACCCGCTCGAACGCCGTTGTTAGGGTATACTCCGTTTTTTACCAGATCCGGGTGACCGTTGTGATGCTGATTTTGAACCAAGACACGCGAGTGTTTCGCTAGACTCGCCGAAAGCATTTCGGATAAAAAGCCAGAAAGGATTGCTTTCTGCACATATCTTCAAACCGTGCCAATCCTTTATCGGTCAAATGCGAATTCATGTCAAAAAAGAAATCGTATACATCCTGCATTGCTATCTGAAAATCATCTAGCCGCAAATCGTATGGCAGCGTTGAGTTCGGATTGAACTTCGTCGCGTCTACGGTCGCTTTATGAATTGGCATTGTCCGATCAGCTTCTAGTCGGAAAACAGCTTTGCCGGCTCGGAGACGCAGATCACTCCGCGCCTCACCGTGAAATGCCGTTGAAACTCCTACTCGGCATTCATCTCCGCATACTCCTCCAACGGCGGACAAGAACAAATTAGATTCCGGTCGCCAGCAGCGGACTCAACAAGCCCGACCGATGGCCAGAACTTATGTGCGCGTGTCCAAGGCGCCGGATAAGCAGCCTTCTCGCGGCCGTACGGCTTGTCCCATGAATCGCTGATGCACATGTCGGCGGTGTGTGGCGCATTCTTCAGCACGTTGTTCGTGCGGTCGGCAATGCCCATCTCGATCTCGCGGATTTCTTCGCGAATGCCGATCAACGCATCGCAGAAACGATCCAGCTCGCCCAGCGATTCGCTCTCGGTCGGCTCGATCATCAGCGTGCCCGCGACCGGGAAACTTACGGTCGGCGCGTGGAAGCCGTAGTCCATTAAACGCTTTGCAATGTCGACGGCCTCGACACCGGCGCTGTTCTTGAGCGGCCGCGGATCGATAATGCATTCGTGCGCGACCGTGCCTTCATGTCCGGTATACAGCACCGGATACGCGACGCTCAAACGCTTCGCGATGTAGTTTGCGTTGAGAATCGCCACTTTCGTGGCGTCGGTGAGCCCGTCGTGTCCCATCATACGGATGTAGGCCCAGGAGATCGGCAGAATCTCGGGGCTGCCCCACGGCGCCGCTGACACGGCGGTGATCGCCTTCTCGCCGCCGGTCGCAATCACCGGATGCCCCGGCAGGAACGGCGCGAGGTGCTGCGCGACACCGATCGGACCCATGCCCGGACCGCCACCGCCGTGCGGAATGCAGAAGGTTTTGTGCAGGTTCAAGTGACAAACATCCGCGCCGATTTCGCCGGGCCTGCACAGGCCGACCATCGCGTTCATGTTGGCGCCATCCATGTAGACCTGCCCGCCATTCTCGTGAACGATGTCGCAGATGCTGCGAATGCCTTTCTCGAAGATGCCGTGCGTAGATGGATACGTGATCATCAGAGCGGCCAGGCGGTCCCGATGTTTCTGCGACTGGGCGCGCAGATCTTCGATGTCGACGCTGCCATGATCATCCACTTTCACGACGACGACATTCAGCCCTGCCATCACCGCGCTTGCCGGGTTGGTTCCGTGCGCAGATTGCGGGATCAAACACACATCGCGCTTCTGACCGCGCGACTCATGATATGCGCGAATTACCAGCAGTCCGGTGAGCTCGCCTTGCGAGCCGGCGTTCGGCTGCATTGAAACCGCGGCGAAACCCGTGATCTCGGCAAGCCATTGCTCGAGTTGCGTGATCAGGACGCCGTAGCCCTGCGCCTGCGCGCGCGGCGCGAACGGGTGCAGCTTCGAGAACTCCGGCCATGTGACCGGAAACATTTCGGTAGCGGCATTCAGCTTCATTGTGCACGAGCCGAGCGGAATCATAGACGTGGTCAACGATAGATCACGCGACTCCAATCGATGGATGTAGCGCAGCATCTCGTGCTCGGACTGATAGGTGTTGAACACCGGATGCGTCAGGAAATTGCTGGTGCGGCGAAACCGGTCGCCGATGGCGAGAACATCTTCGACCGCCGCGTCCAGGAAATCGAGCTCGGCAACAGCGGGTGCCGCAAAAACCGTCACCAGATCTGCAATGTCCTGAAACGCGACCGTCTCATCGAGCGCGATACCGACGTCGCCATTCTCGAACAGGCGGACGTTAATCCCGGCGTTTCTGGCGTCCTTCAGAATTTCCTGGCCGGACCTGGCGCCGCCGCGAATACGAAGCGTGTCGAAGTAATGCTCGTTGACGACGTCGTAACCGAGCTTGACGAGTGCTTCGGCGAGCAATGCCGTCAGGCGGTGAACGCGCTTTGCAATCTTCTTCAGCCCTTCCGGGCCATGATATACGGCGTACATGCTCGCAATGACGGCAAGCAGTACCTGCGCCGTGCAGACGTTGCTGGTGGCCTTCTCACGACGGATGTGCTGCTCGCGCGTCTGAAGCGCCATGCGCAGTGCCGGCTTGCCGCGTGAATCGGTTGATACTCCAATGATGCGGCCCGGCAGGTGACGCTTGTACTCGTCCTTCGTCGAAAGAAAAGCAGCGTGGGGCCCGCCATAGCCCATCGGCACGCCGAAGCGCTGTGAGCTGCCGATCACGATGTCGGCGCCCCACTCCCCTGGCGGTCTCAGCAACACGAGGGAAAGCAGGTCGGCTGCGACCGTAACGATCGCGCCGGCTGCACGCGCCCTTTCGACCAGCGGGCTGTAGTCGATCACCGCGCCGTCGGTCGCGGGATACTGGATCAGCACGCCAATGACTTCGGGGCTGAACTCGAAGCTCTTCCAGTCACCGACCACGACATCCCAGCCGCGCGCCCGTGCGCGCGTGCGGACCACATCGATGGTCTGCGGATGACACAGATCGGACACGAAAAACACGCGGCCGCCGGACTTGCCGCGGACTGCATGCGACATGCTCATTGCCTCGGCGGCAGCGGTGGCTTCATCGAGCAGCGAGGCGTTGGCGATCGGCAGACCGGTCAGGTCAATGCACACTGTCTGGAAATTGAGAAGCGCCTCGAGCCGGCCCTGCGCAATCTCGGCCTGATAGGGCGTGTATGCCGTGTACCAGCTCGGGTTCTCCAGCACCTTTCGCTGGATGACGGCCGGCGTGATCGTATCGTGGTAGCCCATGCCGAGATAGGAGCGGAAGACGCGGTTCTGCCGCGCGATTTCGCGTAGCTCCTGCAAGGTTTCGTATTCGGACAGGGCCGCGGGAAGGCTCAATTGCTTTCTGAAGCGAATGCCTGCGGGAATTACGGTTTCGATGAAGCTATCGAGCGAGTCGTAGCCGATGGCCTCGAGCATATCGCGCAGCTCGTCGGCCGTGGGGCCGATATGCCGTCGGACAAACCGGTCCGTGTACTCGAGCGACGTTGCCTGACTCATGTTGGTCAATCTCCAATGGAAGACAGCAGGCTAAAAGTAGCCAGACGGCCAACTGGTGGCGACTGGGCGCCCGCCTAAATTAGTGGTGATGACCCCGGAATTGAGGCGGCGCGGCGGCTTCGGGTTGCCATGGCTCATGCTGGTGACTGCAATCGTGGCTGGAATTGCGGTAATGGCGGCAATGCGAATGCGGCAGTCGCGCGAGCGGGCCATGGTCGAGGCCGCACGTATCGAGATCGCCAGGATGATGGCTGCGATCGACAAGCATCAGGCATTATATAGCACCCTTCCCGAGCGGCTCAGCGATCTGAACAGGGTTGGCTACCGGGAAGGCGGCGGCGTCATCATCTGCAAGTTCGAGCCGCATTCGGACGCCGGGCGCACCGCCTTTATCGAGCTGGAAGCGAAACACCGGAGCGCCCGAACCAGTGTGGGCGCGCGCCATCCGGACCGCGGAACGGCCAGTGAAACCGCCAATGTGAACTGCAAGAGCGTGCGCAATGCGTCGTAAGATTCGAAAAATAATCGAGGCAGGTCTGCCTCTGCTCGGCAGCGTGGTCGTATTCGCCGGCATCCTGCTGCTGCTGGATCCCGTGCTCCAGGTCGCGGCCGCGGCGGTCGGCGTGCTCATGATTCAGGCAGGAATCTGGAGGCTGACGCAGCCGATCCTGCCGAGCGAGCGCAGGTACCAGGCGCTGCGTCAGGAAGTCGACTACTTCATAGTTCTGGTACGCCGGCTGAACGCAGCCGCGCTGGGCATCAAGGAAATGGACGAACCCGCGACCCGCGCAGCATTCGAGGCCGCGCAGCAGCGAATGCAACAGTCGTTCGACCGCATGGCGCTGCTCGCCGGCAAGACCGATGAAGAAGTAGCAGCGCTGAATCTCGCCAACGTCGAGGTCGACGCGAAATAATCCCGCGCTGCTGGTACAGCGGTTGCGCCTTGTTCCGGCCATGAGCTCCGCGACCGTACCCCGAGACGAGCGCAGGCACGAGCGGTCCGCTGTAGCGCGCGAGCTCAATGTCGAGCGCATTCTCCAGCCTGATGACGTGACCTGCGGTCCCACCTGCTTGCGGAAGGTCTACCGGTATTACGGTGATCCGACCGAGCTGGCTAACGTCCTGGGCGCGCTCGAGCGCAACGAAGATGGCGGCACACTTGCGGTTTTTCTCGGCATTGCCGCGCTGAAAAAAGGGTACGGCGCGCGCATCTTCTCGTATGATCTGCGCATCTTCGATCCAACCTGGTTCGGGCTACCTACGAAGGGTCTCACCGAGAAAATCTTCGAGCGGTTTCCGTACATGACGGATGAGAAGCGGTTGCGTGCGGCTGGCGCATACATCCGCTTCCTCGAAATGGGTGGCGAGCTGGCCTTCGACGAGCTGACGCCATCACTGCTGAAATCGATCATCGATCGTGAGCACCCGGTGCTGGCAGGACTATCGGCAACCTATCTCTACCGCTACTCGCGTGAACGCTGGGATCCGCACCTGCGCAAACATGTTGATGACGACATCCGCGGCGAGCCGACCGGCCACTTCGTTGTGATCAGTGGCTACCACAACTGGGGCCGCACGCTGACCGTCATCGATCCGTCGGAGCATGTGCCCGTGTCGAATGGGCGCATAAGCGTCGATTCCGACCGCCTCATTAATGCAATTCTTCTCGGCGATGCCACGTATGACGCCGTGCTGCTGGAAGTATGGCCGAAACCAATCGCATCATTGTAGTAGTCACAGATCCAGATGATGTAGCCGGACTCGCGCGGCACACAGTGCTGAGCGCGGATCAATATCTCGAGAGCAATGGGAATGGGATTGCGAACCAGCGCGCTGCGCTGGTCATCAATCTGTGTCGCTCGAGCAGGTATGGCAGCAAGGGCTACTATGTGTCGTTGCTCGCGGATGCGCGTGGCCAGCAGGTGCTGCCGAGCGTGGAAACCACTGCCGGCCTGGCTGAACCGTATACGCGGTTTCGTGCGCTCCAGGAAGCGGGTGTGCCAACCATTGATGCAGCCGAAATGGTCGTGCGCACACGATGCATGGAGGAGAATGACGCGGCGGTGCAAACGCTGGAGCACGAGCACGGCCGGTTCCCCGTGCCGCTGGTCCGCGATGAGGTTGGCCGATGCATGCCCGCCAGTCATGAGCAGTTCGTCGAAACGCTGATCTATCTAGGCAGCTGCGCGGCCCCGCGCTTTCAGCATGCAGCGCGAGCGGTTTATAGCGAATGGCCAGCACCGCTGCTGCGCATGCAGGTCGTTCATGAAGACGGTCAGTGGAAAGTCGCGCAGGTTGCCGCTGCATCGCCGGCCGAGCTGAGCAGCGCGGAACGCGCTGAGCTGATCCGCGCATTGAGCGATGATCGCCGCCTGGCGCGTCGAACCATCGGGCAGCATGAAACTGTGCGCGCTTCGTTGGCCGTCCTGGTAGACGGTGCTGATTCATTCAGTCCGTCCTCGGTGGAAACGATCGACCGGCTCGCGCGCGTGGCGGCGCGCATGAACGTTCACATCGCCACGATGACGCTCAACGATCTGCGGCGTCTGTCCGAGTACGATGCGCTGTTCGTGCGCGCCCATACCGGCGTGACGCAGCCTGCCTTTCAATTCGCCCTGCGCGCGGAGGCACTCGGCATGCCGGTGGTGGACGCGACGTCATCGACGATTCGCTGTACCAACAAGGTTTATCTGGAGGAGCTGCTGCGGCGCGCCGGCATTGCGAGTCCGGAAACCCAGATCATCGCGAAGAGCACAAACTGGACACAGGTCGCGGGGCTGGGCATGCCGTTCGTGCTCAAGCTGCCGGACGGCGATTTCTCAGCCGCCGTGCACAAGATTCACAGTGAAGCGGAATTCAAAAGCTGCGCAGCGGACATGTTCAGGCGTTCTCCGCTGCTGATCGCGCAGGAATGGCTGCCGACCGACTTCGACTGGCGTATTGGCGTGCTGGGTGGTCAGCTGCTATTCGCGGCAAAGTACTACATGGCGCGCGGCCACTGGCAAATCCGCACGGTCGAGAAGGGCACGGAGCGCTACGGGCGCGTGGAAGCGGTCGCGCGCGAGCAGGCACCGCGCGACGTCGTCGACATCGCGTTGCACGTGGCAGAACTGGTGGGTGACGGTTTTTACGGAGTCGACGTCAAGCTCGGGCCGAACGGGCCGGTCGTCATCGAGGTGAACGACAACCCGAATCTGGATGCCGGATACGAGGATGCTGCGGACGGCGATCTCATTTACGAAGACATCGTGCGCTATTTTCTGGACCGCATTGAAGCGACCGCAATGCCAACTCCACCTGCCGGCGGCACCAAATACAAGCTGTTCGAGGTCGCCGGCCTCGAGCTCGAGTACGCGATCGTCGATCGCGATCTGAACGTCGTATCACTGGTGGAGCCCGCGTTTCGAGTTCTTGCCGGCCGCGGCACGAGCGATGTCGATCTCGGCGCAATCGGTTTTTCCAATGAGTTCGCGGATCATGTTCTCGAGCTGAAGACGCAGCAGCCATTGCATTCGATGACGGAGATCGAACAGATGCTCTACGAAGGCATCCAGAGATTCAGCGCAGTGTTGTCCGACGAGTTTGGCGCCCGACTGTTGCCGACCGGAATGCATCCCTGGTTCGACCCGATGCACGGCAGGCTTTGGACGCGCTCGGGACTACGCATTTACACGACCTACGCGCGCCTGTTCGAGGTGCGCACGCACGGCTGGATGAACGTACATGCGTCGCATGTAAACTTGCCGTTTGGCGACGAGCGGGAGACGATCGCGCTGCTCAACGCGTCCAGCTTGCTGATCCCGTATTTGCCGGCGATCGCGGCCAGCTCGCCGGTGCATGATGGCAAGCTGCACGATACCGTGGACGGCAGAGTCGCGTATCTGACACAGATTCAGACGGGCGTACCCGAGAGCTGCGGCACACTGGTGCCGGAGTTCTCGGAGAGTTTCGCGGACTACCGCAAGAACATTCTTCAGCAAATGTACGCGGCGCTCGACGAGCTGCCCGACACCGGTGCGGTCCGCTACGAATTCTTCAATGCGCGCGCAGCGGCGCTGCGCTTCTCGCGAAAGGCGCTCGAAATACGCGTGCTCGACACGCAGGAGTGCGTCAAGATGGATGTCGCGCTCGCGGCGTTCGTGCGCTGGTCGCTCAAGCATCTGACCCAGCTGCTGCTCGATGCGCGCATCAAGCTGCCGGACCATGAACTGCTGGTTGAGGATTTCCAGGCCACGATTCAGCATGGAACCGAAGCGTGGGTCCACGCACCGCATGCGGAGACCGCTCGCAATGCGAATGGTTGCGCCCGCGTGAAGGATGTGTTGAAGTTGCTGCTCGCCGGCGCGCGCGCACACGCGCCCATGCAGGACATGAAATATCTGGATCTGGTCGAGCGCGTGATCGAAAGTGGCTCGCTGAGCGAACGGATACGCAACCACCTGCTGCCTTACGCCTCGCGGTCAGCGGACGAATTCAACGAAGCCACCCGCCATCTTTACAGCCAGCTGATCGACAGCCTCGAGGCGAACGAGCCGTGGCAGGGGCGCTGGCCCTGATCAGCGCGCGAGAAGAACGCCTGCCGTGCCGGCGATCAGAATAACAATCGGTTCCGGCACCTTGAATTTCGGTTGCAGCAGCAGGAACAACGTAACAACGCAAAGGATCAACGTAGTCCAGTCGACGACGGCGCGTCTGCCGAGCACAATGACCGCGCCGGCCAGCGCCCCCGTTACTGCGGCAGTAATGCCTTGCGCGAATGCGCTCATGGAGCGGTTATCCCGAATGCGATCGTACAGCGGCGCGGCGACAATCACTACCACGTAGACCGGCAGAAACATGCCGAACGCGGCGGCCAGCCCGCCCGACGCGCCCGCGACGAGATAACCGATGAACGCTACCGTGATGACGACCGGGCCGGGCGTGATCATCGAAACTGCGATCGCGTCGAGAAACTGGCGGTCATTGAGCCAGTGATAATGCTCGACCACCCCGCCGTAAAGGAACGGCACGATCGCGAGACCGCTACCAAAGACAACTAACGATGCTTTTGCAAAGAAGCCAAAGATGACCAGTTCGGGAACCACGACGGCAAGACCAGGAACGCGTGGCGGCGCTCGCACCGCCATCACAACGAGCCCGCTCAGCAACAAGACGCTCAGCAGCTCTTTCGCGGTTACGGCCGTGAAGACCGCGTTTGCCGCAAACAACAACCAGAACAGCCAGTC
>JBQTID010000229.1:0-3255 GCA_052389275.1 Gemmatimonadota bacterium
CGCCGATGCCGTCGATCAATACAATCGCGGGGAAACGCGCGACGCCATTCTTGGGAAACGCGATCAGGCCGGGCACGCGCGAGTTGCGCCAGCCGTCGATAATGAACTTTTCTCGCCTGAAGGTGATGGTGTCGAAACGCTCGAGCGTGCGCGCGTTGAGTGGCAGGGATGCATCATAGGCAAAGAGCTGCGTCAGAATGCGAAACGCCTCGTCACCGACCGGTTGCTGCGCGCTCAGCGGCGCGACGGCCAGGATCAGAAGGATTGCAGCAGCACGCGCCTTCATTTCCTGAAGACTGCGCGCAACCACTTCAGCATCGCCGTCCACCAGCTTGCGCGGCCCGTAGCGGACTCGCCACTCGTGTGCACGCGGGCCTGGCTCGCGATCTGGTGCAGTGCGAGCACGTCGGTAGCCGCAGGATCGGCTCGCCCTTCCTGTAGCTCGGCGGCCTTCTGCAAGACCTCGGCTAGCCGTTGCCGGTTGAAGCGGGGTTCGTTCATGTCGTAATTACGGCACGCGCGCACGCCCGATGGTACCGGCGTCCGTGCCGAACCAGATTTGTGGCAGCGTGCCGTCTTCGATTGCGAAGCGCTTGAATTCGCCCGACTTCGGATCGAGATGCGCGAGGTAGTTGCCTACCTGGCCTACGAACCAGACGCGGCCGCTTGCATCCACGAACGGATCGCGGGGACGAGTGTCCGTCCAGGGCACCGCCCACTCCTCTATGATGCGCTGATCACGTCCCCGGTTGCAAGGATGCGGATGGTATGGAGCCGGCTATTGCGTGGGAAGCAGGCGGCAGAACAAATCGAAGAGCGTTGGATCGAGCAGCTTGCCGGAATCGCGTGTCATGATGCGGAGTGATTCCTCCGGCGCAAGCGCGGGGCGATAGCTGCGCGCGGTGGTGAGCGCATCATACACGTCCGCGACACAAAGAATCCGGGCGGTCAATGGGATGTCATCGCCGGCGATCCGATCGGGATAGCCGCTGCCGTCCCAGCGCTCATGGTGGTTGCGCACAATCGGCCGAATGTCCCACGGGAAATTGAGCTCGGCGACAATGTGGTCACCGACCACCGTGTGGCTCTTCATCTGCTCGAACTCTTCGTCCGTGAGCTTACCCGGCTTGTTGAGCACTTCGATCGGCACTGCCGTCTTGCCGACGTCGTGCAGATACGCCCCCATTCTGAACCAGGTCAGATCGCGTCCCTTGAAGCCGACCGCTGCGGCCAGCATGCATGCATACTCAGCGACGCGCTCGCAGTGACCGGCGGTGTAGCGATCCTTCGATTCAATCGATTCGGCCCACTGTTGCATGACGCGCATGTATGTCTGCTCGAGCTTGTCGAGGCGCGCGTCGAGGTCCATGAGGTCGGCACGTGCGTGCAGCTCCTCGAACAGCTGATGCGCACGGTTCAGCCGGTGCAGCGCACCCCGGTTGTCATCGGTGCTGAGCTCGAGCAATGCCCATTCCGCTTGCGTCTCAGCCTCGAGCAGGTGGTCTTCCGCGTTGGTCGCGAACTGAATCGCTGCTTCGAAATGCGCTACCGCGAGCGCAGGCCGACTCATCTCACGATAGATCACGCCATAGAACTTGTAGGCCTCGCCCAGAAAACCTTTGCTCTGAAGCCGGCTGAATATCTCGAACGCGCGATCGCACGATTCACGCGCACGTCCAGGATCATTGCTCCTGATGAACAGTTCCGCGCGGTTCAACTCGATGGTGCCGAGCAATTCCGCATCGCGCAAACGGTCGGCGATTTCGAACGCATCATCAAAGCAGCTCGACGCCATTGGCCATTCGTGAACGTCGACGTATGCCATGCCCAGGTTATTCAGAGCCCATACGGATGCGACCTCGTCACCGAGCTTCATGAATCGCTTGAGCGCGGAGAGGTAACTTTCGATGGCTGATTTTACGTCGCCACGCGTGTTGGCAAGCGTGCCGATGTTCTGATCGATCATTGCTGCGAGTCCATCGTCATTCAACGCACCGGCCAGTACGCGCGCCTGACCGTAGTAGGCGCCTGCTTCGTCCATCTGGGCGCGCGCCTGTGCGATGATGCCCAAAGAGTTCAGCACACTGGCGAGATTGTGGATGTCGTTATTGGCCGCGGCGATCGCCTGACTGGCCAGGTATGCCTCCTCTGCCAGCTCCAGGTCACCACGCTTCCGATGCAGTTTGCCGATCCAGCGCATCAGAGGAGCGGCTTGCGCCGCTTCGCTGGCGATCGAGGCAAAGACCTGTTCGTAGATCTGTAAAGCGGAATCGAGCTCACCCTTCCGCTCAGCGGCTTGGGCGAGCTCGATGAGCTCGGATACGTTTACGACTATGACGGACATATGTGTGCGCTAGTTCTCCGCCATGCAGTACTTCGAGAAATGCTGAAGCTTGGCAGATACTGTCTGCGCAACCGGATCGACCTTCCGGCCGCCCACCGGCACTGCATTCGATCCTTGCAGATGGAGGATATGCAGCTTCTTCGGATTCAGCGTCGCGGCATCCGGTGAACGCTTGTAGGTCAGCGTTAGCGTGACGGGCTTGCGGAAGCCGCGCTTTCCTACATTGGGACCGCTGATCAGATCAGGCACGACCGCGGTCGCGGTGAGATCGACCGAGATGTGCTCGAGGCTGGCAATTTCAATCGTAAACGTTGTCAGCGATGTGACAGCCCCGCTCGGAACATGTATCGAGTGACCAAGCAGCTCGACTGTGCCGCCATCCGGCGTGATCGTGGCAGAGGCCACGAGATCCAGTGGGTTCGTTGGCAGCTGGGTGGCGTCTTCGCGGACCGGAGTGAATGGCACGCCACCGACGCTATAGCTCGGCAGAATGGTCGACGCAGGTGCGGTTGCATTCGGCGCCGTCGCGCTGCGTTCGCAGCTTACTGTGACCAGCGCCAGGCAAACGGCAGCCCAGGCTGATCTTTGGAACCAACGACGGTTCATGGGAGGGTCTCCGAGCAAGGGGTCTCTGAGCTATGTCCTTGGAATCCGGGCCTACAGCAGGCACGATCCGGGCCGTTTTCCCTCAAACTGCGTACATGCTTGTACAATAACCATTTAACAGTTTCTGCGGATCGGCCGCCCCCTCGAAACACTACGAATTCTTTTCGCAATTCCGGAAAAAAGGCGGCCGCCCCTGCCCGGAGCGACCGCCCTCCGTCTGCATCAACCTGGCCTAGGTGCTGGCCTTTTGCGTGGCGCCGACCTCTGCCAGCGGCACGTCGCCGAGTCCACCTCGCTGCGGGTTC
>JBQTID010000230.1:0-15584 GCA_052389275.1 Gemmatimonadota bacterium
GTGTCACCGTGGCCGTCGGCAGCGACGAGTACGAGGATAGGTCGGTCAAGGAAGTGGCGCATCTCCGCGGCCTCGGTGTCTTCAACGATGCCGAGATCCTTCGAATGTGGACGGCGAACTGCTCACGGACCACCTTTCCACTCCGGCGGATCGGCCGCCTCGCCGATGGATACGAAGCGAGCTTCCTCGTGCTCGATGACAATCCGCTGGACGACTTCTCGATGACGCGGCGAATCGCGATGCGCGTCAAGGATGGCCGCGTTCTAGAACTGGGCCGCTAACGCCGTGGGCCGCATTCGAACTGCGACCATTCTTCTAACAAGCCAACGATGAGATTCAGTCTTATGCGTCGGTATGGCCGTGACGTTGACGTTGCGCGAGAGAGGTGCAACGCCCAATGATCGGCCCAAGCAGTCATCCTGATTACTTCCGATTGCTTCGCCTGGCCTTGCCGCGCGCCATTGCGGCTGTCTTGCGCGCGCTCAGCTCGCTGGCTGCCGGACTCTCCGCGCAACGGTCGCACTCCAAGTGGAAATCGATGTGACCGCCGCATTGGTCGTGCTCAATGTGCCGCTGGCGGTGGCATCATCGCACTTGGAATCCTGATCATCATCCGCCCGCGTGGTTCCCCGGATTCATGCCACTGATGTGAGACTCCCCTATGCGCCACGTGAGGCAATTGCAGATTCCGCATTGACGGGCTGGCGCGTGAATCTGGCGACGTCGAACGGCGGCATTGTTGGTTGCCGTCTTTGTTCGTTGTACCTTCCGAGAACTCGCCGGAAAGGCTGCGAGGCTTGCAGTGTTAGTGCATTTGCTCGTAGTGTACAGTGAGGCATCGGTTGAATTTCCTCGTATATTACCCTACCCGAACCCAAGACTGCCTATGCAACGCGAGTTCACGGCCGTTTTTAAAAAGGTGCCCAAGGGGTACGTCGGTTTCGTCGAGGAACTTCCTGGCGCGAACACGCAGGGTGCGACCTTAGAGGAGGCGCGCACTAATCTTCGCGAAGCCGTGCAACTTATCCTCGACGCTAATCGTGCACTGATCGAGGAAGAAATCGGGAAGACCGACGTAGTTCGCGAACCGCTCCGGCTCCCCGCCGCGTGAAACGGCGCGATCTAGTGCGTCATCTCGAAAGTCATGGTTGCGAGCTGCTTCGGTCGTGAGATAAACGACTTCCTTGCGCGGAAGATATGCCGCGCCTTGGATGTTCCGGAGCCCGATGCCTAACAACCGTAAGCTGGCCCGGCGCGCCGACGGCGCCCGCGCGGAATCGCTTCGCAAACTATGTCTTCTCGCGGACTCTGGAGAGCCACCTGAGCCAAACGTCACGATTGTCCGTGAGCACGCTGGCAGCATGCGTCGCGGCGCTTAAAATGCAGCCGGGCCGCGATATCTGTCTGATGGGTGGTGGTGAGCTCGCGCACGCTCTTCTGTCCGCACAGCTGGTTGATGAAGTCGGTGTGAACATTCACCCCGAGCTGGTCCAAGCCGAGCGAATTGCGCGCGACTGCCTGTATGCGGTTTATCGAATCCGCCGGTAGCATGTGATTCCGCGCGAGGATTGAGCATGCGTAGCATGGGGCGCGCAGGAAGCACGTTCACGACATGAAGCTCGGACTTACTGCTGTACCGTGAATGAGACGATGAAAGCATTTCGCGTCATACCAACCCTGACCGTAGTTCTTGTTGCTTGCGCGACGCGCCATCAGACGGCACCCGTGCCGCGCCCGGCCATCATCCTACACGAGCAATGGCAGGCGCAACCGCCCCTCGGCTACGCCGCTGATGCAACGCGCCGCAACATCGGCGCGGGCGGCTCACTCGGCTTCTGCGCTTTCAAAATCGATGTGCTGAGCACGGCGACCGATTCGACGGGTGGCGAGCCGGTCGACTTCGTACGGCTACGTCTCTCGCTGGGCGCAACGACCGAGGAGAAGGTTGTGCGTGAAAGCGCTGCATTCAATTGGCGCGGATTCCACGTTGCTGTGGTTGCGATTTACGGTCCGAAGGAGCTGGGGGCGGGGCTGGTCGCACTGGAGGTTGCCACTGTCGCATCGCTGCCCGCGCACATCGCCAACGCGATCACTGCCGGAGGCGCGGACATGCGCCTGCGCGTGCCGCATCGCATCTCGCGCGTCACACTGCATCACACCGGAGACACGCGACCGCTGTTGCCAGGCGACGATCCGGTGCAGCGTTTACGCGGACTGCAACGGTGGGGTGCCAGCGATCGCAACTGGTGGGATCTGCCGTATCATTTCCTGTTGGACCTCGAGGGCACTATCTACGAGGGTCGCGCTTACCACTACATGGGTGAAACCAACACGTCGTATGATCCGGGCGGGCATTTCCTGATCAGCATCATCGGTAATTACGGACGCCAGGAACCCACGCCGGCGCAGCTCGATGCGATCGCGGATCTCATGGCGTGGGCGCTACAGGAGTTCGATCTGCCGCTCGAGCGCATCGGCGGGCACTACAACTACGCCGATACCAGCTGCCCGGGAGAACATCTGCGAAAATACCTCGAGGACGGGACTTTTCGTCGCATGGTCGAGGCGCGCTTGAAGTTCTGATCAGTGATCGGTTGTCGATTTCGCGATTCGAGCATCACCGGCGCATCGGTGAGCAGCTTGCGCGCTAATCCCGGCGCAGCGTAGTTCATGGTTTGCCGACCTGACCGCAGGTGGGCGGTCGATGTAGGAGAGTGCATTCCGCGCAGGAAGTTATACATGGAGTCTCACCGTAGGTTTTGCGGAGCACCATCAGCCCGCTGTTTGGTTCACGCTGCAATCGGGGAATGGTCGGCAGAATCATGCCTGCGACAGGCGAAGTGAAAGTGGCGCGCACGCCGACAGCGAACACGTATCCATACCGTATCGTGGTGAATTCGAAAGGCGTGCCCTGGTACGTTGATTTCCGCGGCAACCGTGTCGGCAGCGTCGATCCGGTAACGATGAAGATCACCGAATATCCGCTGCCTGCTGCCGAAGCGCGCCCGCGCCGCATCGCCGTCACCGCCGACGACGTTGTCTGGTATACCGACCACGCGCGCGGTTATCCGGGTCGATTCGATCCGAAGACCGGTGCCGTTCGTGAGGTGGCCTTCGCCCGGTGGCCGGCAGTCACGACCTTACGGCATTGCTGCCGTGGGCGACGTCGTGTGGCACAGTGAATCCGGCGTGAGACCGAACACACTCGTGCGTTGATGGGCGAACTGAAAAATTTCAAACCTGGACGATTCCGTCCGGTGGCGGCGTCGTACGTCACCGCGCTAATTGAAATGACCGGCTTTGATCATCAAAAGACCGAGATGCTGCGCCATTTTCTCGCTGCGCTCGCCTACCGAACGCAGAAGGCGCTGCGTGGAGCGCCGGCCGATTTCGCCGATTTCGAAGCAGGAAATAGGGTTCGGACGCCGAAGGAACTCGTGCGTCACATGGCGAGTGTCCTCGGGTACTCGCGTACATTCTTCCTCGGAGGATCGTATTGGCCGGAGCCTCTGGATAGCTTCGATGCCGAAATCGGCCGATTTCACGACTTGCTCGGAGATTTGGCGGAGCATCTGAAGCGTCGCGATGCGTGCAGTGTTACGGCCGAGCAGCTTCTGCAAGGGCCGTTTTCGGACGCGATGACTCACGCGGGGCAACTTGCGTTACTGCGAAGACTGCACGGATCTCCAGTGCCACCTGAGAACTTCGTCGTCGCCGATATAACTCCGGCGCGCCTCGGAGAAGACCAGGCAGCACCGCGGTCCCCGGATGGGAATTGGCCGGAGCGGCTGTAGTAAAGACGAAACTTTGGAAATTCGGCGCGGTCGCGCGTATCATTCTCGTCACCACCCGTAAATAGAGAGGGTTCATGAAAAAACCGACCAAGAAGGGCGTCAAGAAGATTGCGCGGCGGATCGGAAAGAAAATCGGTAAGAAGGCTGGTGCAGCGGCGGCAATTGCCGGTGGTGTAGCGGCAGCCGGCTATGCCGTCAAAAAGCTGGCCGACAAGAAGAAGGCGGGCACCAGGAAAGCTGCCACGACCAAATCTTCAAAACCGGCGAAAAAAGCTGGCGCCAAGCGTGCCGCAAAAAAGGCCAGGGCGAAAAGATAGGGCCGGGTACGAAAGCGTAAGTCGTCGAAAACACCGTTAGAGGCGGCATCACCGTGAGACAGATCATCTATCGAGTATTTGCCGGACTAATCGTGATCGCCGCAGGCTTTGCTGTCTACCGGAGCGTGTCAGAGCGCGATTTCACCACGGGTTTCGAATTCGGAATCGTTGCGCCTATCATCGGCTTCCTGTTGCTCATTCCAGCGTTTACCGCGTATACGCTGTTCGGCGAAAAAGCGGGAAGCCGTGTACTGCATGGGCCGAATGCACTACGGACGCGATTCTTCCAACGGTACCTTCAGGCACCGTCCGAATTAAAGCCGCCCCAGGAAAACGCCGTAGAGGAGAAGGCCTAACAGGTTGCTGAAAAACGGATGTGGAGGTTTGGGTGAAGGCAGGGCGCGACGCAGACCGTGCGGGTTTTACAGCGTATCCTGCATAAACTGTGGTTCGAGCGGTCCGGTTGCCCAGCTGGTTTATGCAGAGTACGCTGTAAAACCGCGACGGTCTGCGTCGCGCCCTGCCTTCACCCATGGCTGCCGTTTTTCAGCAACCTGCTAGTTTGCCTTGCCTAGCTCGATGTCGCCGTTGACCGTGCTGAGCGTAAGCTCACGACCGCCGTTGCCGATCTTGCCGGTCACGCGCTTCGGGCCGAAACGACCGCGCACGGTCATTGGCCAATCGCTCGAGAACGATCCATTCACCGTAGAAGCTTCGACATCGGCCTCGAGATCGTCCGGCAGCTCGAGCGTGATCGAGCCGTTCACCGTGGCGAACTCGAGCGGGCGCCCGGCCGGTTCCAGTTCCAGCTTTCCTGCGCCAGCACTGGCGTCGCCACAAATGTTACGGCGAGCGCGGCGAGTATGAAGCGTGACGGCGTCATCGTTTCGGTCTCCCAGTTGATTTTAGGGCGTGGCCTGGGCGCGGGCCGCGGCGTAGCGGGCGGCTCCGGCGGAATCGCTTCACCCGGGCGACGCAGATGCACATCGCCGCCGAAGGATTCAATATCGAGTCGCGCACTGCCGTCCCCGAAAACGAAGTTGATGTCGCGGTTGCGCCCCTTCTCGCCGCGGATGGTAATCGGCAGCGTGGAATTCAGCTCACCGTTGAAGGTGGAGATGCTCACGTTTACGCCTGCGTTCGTCGGCACCACCACCCAGACGCCGCCGTTGTGCGATGCGATCGAATAGTCTCCGCCCTTGCTGATCGTGCCGTCATAGACGATGCGGCCGTTTACGGTAGCCAGATCGACACTACTCGCCTGCACGTTGCGCACGCTGATCGGGCCGTTGACCGTCTCCGCTTCGATGTCGCCGATCACATCGGCGATGCGGATGCCACGGTTCACGGTGCTCGCGCTCACCCGGCCGCGCGCTTTCTCGACCGCGATTTCGCCTTCCACCGATTCCAGATCGAGCCGGGCGCCGCCCGAAACGGATATGTAGCCCTGGACCGTCTCGGCATCGATGTCACCGGCAACTCCTTCAACGGCTATCGCGGTGTGCACACCACTCAAGTCGAGTGAGACCGCTGCGGGCACCATTAGATTCAACGATACGTCGATCGCCGGCCCCACCCGCCCTTCCGCCTCGATTTGCACCGATGTTCCGCGCACGTCGATATTGATGACGTCACGGCGGCCGTGAATCGCGACCAGGTGAATCTCGTTACGGTTCCAGCCCTTGATGTTGATCTGGCCGCCGAACGTCTCGACCTCGACACGCGAGTTCGGACGCACCGCGAATGTCGTGTCCGTCTGCTGCTGCGCGAACGCGGCGGCGAGCATGCCTACCAGAAGTGTTGCAGTCATTTATCCAAGCCTCTCAGGTCTGGGCGCGCAGGATTCCCGTCGCGCGCCGCAGCAGTTGAATCTTTCGTTGCATGGTTTGGTCGAGATACCGGTTCAGGTACGGATTGGCCGGATCCCGGCCGAGCGCCTGACGCGCTTCCGAAATCGCGACGTCGATCGTTCTCAGATTATTCTCCAGTACGCGCACCGTCGCGCTGTCCAGACTGGTGCGCCCGTTTGCCAGCGCAGCTTCCAGCTCATCAATGGCGACGTCGTAATTCTCCGCCGCCGGCGACTTCACCATCAGCGGTGTCGTCACCGCCTCGTCGGTGGTGACCGGTGCGTCCGTGGCCGGCGTCACCTGTGCAATGGACACATCGTTGCGGTTGACCAGCAAGTACATGGTACCCGCCGACATGATCATCAAGACGATGCTGGCCGCCGCCAGCTGGAACATTGACAGCGAAATGCGGCGGCGCGCATCCGCTTGTGCCGGCATGTAACCGGGAACGGCGTCCGGCTGTGCGAGGCGGTCGGCAATGGCCGGCCACAAATCGTTCTCCGGCGGTCGGTCGATCACCCGGCCCGCGCGTGCCACGACGGCGCGCAGCTCCTGCAAGGTGCGGCCACAGTCGGCGCACTCGAGCAGGTGCACTTCGAGCGCTACCACCTCTGACTCGCTGAGCTCGTCATCGATGTAATCCGACAGCCGATCTGTCCACTTGTCCATTTGTCTTACTCCTCAGGCCAGGCAATCCCGCAGAACCATGCGCGCGCGGTGCAGCTGCGACTTCGAGGTTCCGGTCGTGACACCCAGCAATTCGGCGATCTCATCGTGTTTGTAACCTTCGATATCGTGCAACACGAAAACTTCTCTGGCGCGATTGGGCAGCCGCGCGAGCGCGGTCTCGAAATCCATGCGCGTCTCGTGCATCACGCCGCGCGCCCGCAAGTGTTCGAGGGCAAGTTCGTCGTCCGAAAAACGGCCGCGCTGCTTCGCGTAATCCGCGCGCCTGCCCAGGATCACGTTGATCGCCAGCCGGTGCAGCCACGTGCTGAACGAGGATTCGCCGCGAAACAGTGCCAGCTTCTGCCAGGCTCGCACGAAAATATCCTGCGCGATCTCGTCGGCGACGTCGGCGTTCAACATGCGGCGCGCGAGTGAGTGCATGCGCGCAACATGGCGACGATACAAACGCTCGAACGCGAGCGCGTCGCCTTTCGCGGCCAGTGCGGCATCAAAGCGGTCGGCGTCCACACCACGTTCGGGCTGTGACAGGCCGCCGGCCGGCGGAGATTCCTTGGTCAGAGTCGTCAAATCCTGGCTCGTGATCGGCGTCCAAACGATTGGATAGGCAGACGCCGCAAAGGGTTGGAACTACGATAACCGTAGGCGGGGGCAAGGGCTGGGGCGAGGGGGGGCGAGGGGGCCTGCCTTTAGATTACGCGGGCGACTCATCGACGCATGTCAAAAACAACGATTTAACGTCTGCACTTATCCGCCAAAGGCAGCGAGCGCAGGTTTGCTTAAGGCAGAGTAGCGCTTGTCGCTCGTCAAAAAAGAACATTCATATGGCTGGTTGGGTCGCTCACGCAATCTGAAGGCAGGCCCCGGTTCGGATTATCTTCGGTACACCTGCCCCGAAAAAGGCGGGCGCCCAGGGGCGCCCGCCTTTTGTCCATTTTTACTGCTTTAACAGAATATCCTCGAACAGCGCCAGGACGCGCGGATCCTTCGACTGGCCGAGCCAGAACAGCGCGCTTTTTCGAACCTCACGGTCCTTACTGGTCTTTACCGCCTCGATCAAGGCGTCCACGCTTTGCGCGCTCTTCATCTGCGCAAGCGCAAAGACCGCCTGCTTCTTGACCTCGCTATCCTCATCGGTGAGCAGGTCCTTCAAGCCCGCGGTGGCTTTTTCGCCGGCCGCCTGGCCGAGCCAGAAGATCGCCGATTTGCGAACATCGTTCGACAGCTCGCTGCTGCGCGCTGCGTCGATCAGAACGCGCACACTTTCGTCGTTGCGAATTTGCGAGAGCGCGAACGCAGCGCTCTTACCAATCTCGCCGTCGTCGTCTTGAATGAACTTCCGCAGGCCGGGCACGGCGGCTGGTCCGGCCGCCTGACCCAGCCAGAAGATCGCTGATTTCCGAACTTCACGCGTTGCGCGCTGGTTAGCGCCGATCTGCAACAAACGAGGCGAAGGATCAACACTGTCGGCGAGCAGCGCGGGCAGAATTGCGTGCTTGCCTGCGCTCGGTGATGTGGCGCTCTCGGCCAAGCTGAGCAGATAGTCGACAGCGGCACGCGCACTGACGTTATGCGCGGGAATCAGCGCGCCGCCCACTTTCGTCTGCACAGCGATGACCTCACCGTTGGTTACCTGCAGCTCGACCCGGACCGGGCCTTCGTCGCAATCACGGTAGTGATAATCGGTCGAGCCGGTGTTGGTGTTGAAACCCGTGCGCGTGCGTGTGAAGCTGCTGCGTCGGCCTTCCTCATCGGCGTCGGTGCTGATGTAGCTTTCGCCGTCGCCGCAGACACCGGGCTTCGACGCAAAGACCAGCGTGAGCGTACCATTGCGCGTCTGCCTGACCTGCTCTTCGATGTTCTGGCCGTTGACATTGGTTGCGCACGCGGCTGCCAGCACGACGACGAGAACAGCGTGATAGTGAGCGAACATGGTGGTCACCGCGCTTTAGTTATTGATCAGTTGCATCAGGAATTCCGCGACGCGCGGATCCTTCGACTGCGACAGCCAGAAGATCGCCTTCTTACGCAGCTCGCGATCGGGCTCTGTCCTGGCGATGCTCATCAGCTTGTCGACAGCTTCCTTCTCGCGACGCTGCGAGTAGACGAAGATCAACTGTTCCTTCATCTCACGGTCCTGCATGCGCTCATAGAGACCCGCCAGCTCGGTCAGCGACGTATTCTTGCTCTGTCCTGCCCAGAACAGCGCCTTCTTGCGCATCTCGGTATTCTCGTTCGCATTCGTTGCAACGTCCATCAGAAAAGATTCGTTGCCGCGCTGCTGCGAGAGCGAGAAGATGATCTTGTCCTTCAGCTCTGCGTCTTTCTCCTTCGCGTACAGCGTCTTCAGAAACGCTTCCGAGCCCTTGCGCTGGCCGAGCCAGAAGACGGCCTTCTCGCGTAGCTCCCTCGGCGCCGCCGGATTCTCGGCATAGTCGCGAATGATCTGCGACGCACGCTCGCTCCGGTGCTGCGACAGCGCGAAAATCGCCTTGTCGCGGATTTGGGTATCGGTCGAATTCTTGAGAATGTCTTCGAGGTAGCCCGCCGCACGCTCGCTGGGCACTTGCGAGAGCCAGAACACTGCCTGCTGGCGCACTTCGCGGTCGGGATCCTGGCGCGCCGCGCTGAGCAGAATGTCCTCGGCCTCGGCGCCGCGCTGTTGCGAGACCAGGAAGACGGCCTTGCGGCGCAGCTCGAGTGAGCAGGCATCACGCCGCGCAAGCAATTGCTTGAGCAGCGGGATCGCGTGCTCCGAATTCATGTGCAGGAAAGCGTTGAGCGCTTCCGCCTGCATCTCGGGGTCGGCGCTACAGCCCTGCGCCGAAGCCTTGGCCGTGCTTGCGACCGACGCGCCGGCATCGGCATCACCGCGCTTCGCGAGCTCGCCGTTGACGCGGGTGAGCAGGCTGGCAGCGTCCTGCGCGGTCGCGGCCCTGGGATATCTGCTCTTCTGCTGCTCGAGCAGCTCTTTCGCCTGCGCGAATTCATCGGCGCGGTAGAGCGCGAATGCCTGCCAGTAGTACGAGTCGGGCGTGTATGTCGAGCGCGGATAGCGCGTGACGATCTGTCTGAACAGCTCGGCCGCGCCCTTGTAATTGCCATCGTTGAGGCGGCTGCGCGCCTGTCGATAGAGCGACACTGCGGGATCCTGCTCCTGCCGGGGCATCGGTGGTGATGCCGCAAAGCCGAGCTTGCTGCTCTTGAAATATGTTTGGGCCGCAAATGCAGGAACACTTGCCAGCATCGGCGCGATCGCAACGATTGTCGTGATCAGTGTGGTACGTTTCATTGCTTTCTATCTCCTCAGGTTGCCACCGCCTGCGAAGCCCGCAGTCTGGATAGCACTTCCGTTTTCTTCATGCCGTCACGAATGATTTCACGCTCGAGACTCGATGGCGCCGACATGCGCGCAATTTGCGCGATGATCAGCTCGAGATCTCTTAGCAGCGCGGCGACTTCGGGATCATCCGCCGCGGGTGAGTCGAGCAGTAACCGGGTGTTGGTCAAAAGATCTCGCGCCCACCCGGCGATGTCGGGCTCGAGGGTGCCCTGCGGCTGCGTGCGGAAACTCGTCAACAGCGCTTCCGCACTGGTCAAATGCTGCGCGACCGTCACGTTGTAAGCGGTACGATTCACCGGCTCGGCGACGTTCGTGGTCGGAGCCATTGCGACGCGCGGTTGCATCGATGTGGGCTCGCTCACCGTCAGGCGGCCGATGCCGATGCCGATCGCGAGCACGGCCGCTAGTCCCACGGCCAGCTTCAGCCAGACCGGATGACGGCGCGCAGATTTCGTGAAGGCGCGTTCCCGCTCGATGCGCGCCCAGATTGCTGCGCGCGGCGTCGGCGGCACCGAATCTAGATCAGCCAGCGCCCGCTTCAAGAAGTCTTCGAACTTTTCCTCGGTCATTGTGCCCATTCTCCTGCAAAATCGGCGAGCTGCTCTCTCAGCTTTTCCCTGGCCCGCGAGAGCCTCGCCTTCGAAGTGCCTGTCGGTACGCCCAGCACGGTGCCGATTTCCTCGTGCGTGTAACCTTCCATGTCGTACATCACGAATACGGCCCGGTAATGCTCCGGCAGTGATGCGATCGCGTGCATGAGTCGCTGCTTCAGGTCAGGCTCGGCTTCGCGCGACATCGAGAAGACCGGCTGCACATTGTCGATATCGACTTCGCGCTCCCTGATTGTCTTCACTTTGCGAAGTGCATTCAGCGAAACCGAAACCGTGATCGCGTGAAGCCATGTCGAAAACGCAGACCTGCGCTGAAACTCTCGCAGCTTGTTGAACGCGCGTACGAATGCTTCCTGGGTGAAGTCCTGCGCGAGGTCTGCATCACCGCCCAGCCGGTATGCAAGCCGGTACACGCGGTCTACGTGCGCGTCGTACAATGCCCGCTCGGCTGCGGCATCCCCCGCGAGCACCAGCTCTATCAGCTCGTTGTCGGTCAAACAAACCTTGGGTCGACGTTGGCCCGTGGTGGCTTCATTTTCTTGGACACGGTTACTGGTCAAATGGTTACAGGACGCAGAACTGCGTCGGCCTCCCGAATCTGGGCCGAAGCGCGTATGTTTCCGGTGTAAGATGGCGGCGGGCCTCGGCTTCCGGCGCAGGCAGCTATGGACGGTGTATGCACATTGGGAGTGCGCCCGTCTTTTGCAGATTCGCTCTCCCGAATCATAGCACTCGGAGACCTTTGCCAGAACGTTTTGCTGCCATTATGAACCGCCGTACCAACCGAGCTGTACAGCTCCAACTGGACTTCTCCGCGCCGCCCGCGCAGCTCACGACCGATGCGCTCAGGCGCATGCTTTCGCGCCGCGGCTGTCGCGGCGTCACCTGCATTAGGTTCAAGAAGAATCGCGGCCGCATTATCTCGCTATCGCGAGATGGGCGCACGCTGAACATCCATGCATGCTTCCAGGAAGCGAACGAAGATGCAATGAACGCCGTCGTCACATTTCTGAAGGCCGGCCGGCGCAGCTACGCATACCGCGAGGCGATCCGCGCGATGCGCGACTTCTTCGACGCGCACGCCGCCAAATACGTTGCGATCACAGGGGAAGCAGAAGACCATCGCGTGACCCGTGACGTGCAGCGACTGCCGTGCGTCGGGACGGCGGCACAACGCGCGTTCGTGCGCGAAGCGTATGCGTGTTACAACGCCACTCTTTTCGGTAACCAGCTGCCCGCCGCCGTGCGCATGCGTTTGAGCTCACGCATGAAGTCACGACTCTGGCATGTGCGCTACCACACCACGGCGGCCGGCGAGCGCGTCGTCCTCGAGCTCGCGCTGAACGTGCACCTGATGCTGCCGGGCAACGAAGCCGTTTTGTTGGATACGCTGTTGCACGAGATGACGCACATGGCAGCCTGGCTGGTGCACAGCGAGCGCGGTCACGGCAGGGAGTGGAAGCTGATCGCCAAGCGGGTTGGTTGTGAGGCGACGGCGTGCTCGACGCAGCCGATTCGACGGCGGCGCAGGCATGTGCCGGTCACCGAGGTTCCGGATCGCGCATTTTTGCCAGCGCAACCGCCGCGCGTCAGCGAAACTTCAGCGGCCTAGCTCCTCTGGCACTGTGTCTGCACCGTGCAGCCATGTCCTTGATGAGGGAGGCAGCATGACGGAGAAGAAAAGAACCCCGGATCGGCCGGTGCCGAAGCGGGATGAGGAACTCGAGAAGCACGAGCCGACCCACACGGTCGAGCCAATCCCGGCGCCGAAGTTCGGGTCCGCGGGCAGTGGCGGCGCCGAATTCGAGCGACTGCCGGAACAGCACGACGACAAACCGTAACGGAACACGATATCGGAGCGTTCGCGCGCTCCGATATCCGTCACGCTTCTATCCCGTCACGCTTCTATCCCGTCACGCTTCCCGGCTTTAAGCGTTCTTCGCTATATTCGGGTCCTCGTATTCCCTCACATAAGGTGTTTTTCCGGATGATAGTTCGTATTGGCGCCGTTTTGCCTCTACTGTGCATGCTCTGCGCACCTGCACTCGCGACCGCGCAGCAGCGTGTCTCGCTCGGCTTCGAGACGCCGAGCATTCAAGAGCCGCAGGAGCAACGACCTGATGAAGAGATGGGCACATCGGGATTGTTTCTTGGCGTGATCGGTCTGTTGGGTGGTGCTGCAATCGGCAGTCAGATTGGCCAGAACGAATGTCCGTCACGCGAGGTCGACAAGAACTGTGTCAGCCGTCACGCCGCTACGGGCGCACTGATTGCCGGCACGGTCGCGGTTCCGGTCGGCGTGCACATTGCGAACGCGGACCGGCGCAACCTTCCGCTCTCGCTCGCGGTCTCGGCGCTAACCGCGGCCGCGCTGTTTTACGGCTTCCGGTCGCTGCCCGGCGAGCCGGTCGCGATGGCGGCCTTCGTGGCCGCGCCGTTACAGATCATCAGTTCGGTAAAGATCGAAAAACGAAAGTAGTCGGTTTGCTTTCATTGCCACTGCGATCCACGCTGGTCACCACGGCCATGTCGGGCAGCACACCGGGCTCGCGCAGTACATCATATTCCGGCTGACTCGCGCTCACTACTTCCGCATACCAGTTACCGGCGATCCGCAATCTGATGGCGAACCACATGGCCGGTTCGCCCGGCGCGTTGCCGATTACGAGACGGTGACGCGCGGCGTCGAATGAAACGGCAGGCGCGGCCGGCGCGCGCCGATCGAGCCACGGGCTGCGTGGCGGCAATGCGAAATACGTGTAGGCCTGTTGCGTCAGCGAGGTCGCGACCCCGCCCTGGTCGCGCATGAGCGTGCGCATACTGAAGTGAATGTTGCCGCTCGCACCCGCTTGCTCGCGCGTTAGCCGGATCTGCTCCACGATCTCGGTCGGCGGCCAATTGAGTGGCGGCCGGCGCACGCGATACGGCGCGTTGCCCGCCCACACGTGCCGCCGCTTGCTGTTCTCACCCACCCACCACGCGAGCAATTCCGGATAGCTCTGCGCGGGCGCGTTGTAGTAGATCTGCGGCGTCCAGTAATCGAGCCAGCCCTGGTTCAGCCATTTCTTCGAGTCGGCGTAAAGATTCGCGTAAGCATCGAAGCCCTTGACCGACGGCGGATAACCCGGCCGCCAAATGCCGAACGGACTGATGCCGAACTTCACCCACGGCTTGGTCTGCTTGACCGCACCATACAGCCGCTCAATGAACGCGTCGACGCTGGCGCGCCGGAAATCGTCGCGGCCAAGCTTGCCGCCGCTCTGCACGTAGCGGTTCCAGCTCGCGTCATCCGGAAACGGAATGATCTGATTCGCGGAATCGCGTTCCTGGTAGGGATAGAAGTAGTCGTCGATATGAACGCCGTCGACATCGTAGCGTCTGATGACGTCGACAATCACGTTCAGCGAATGCTGCTGAACAGCCGGCTCGGCCGGATCCATCCACAAATGGCGACCGTACGGGTGCACGATGTCAGGTCGCGTCTTGCTCAAATGGCTTGCCGCGATCGGACCGCGCGCCGACGGATGCCGCGCGCGGTACGGGTTGAACCACGCGTGCAGCTCGAGTCCGCGCTTGTGCGCTTCCGTGACCGCGAATTCCAGCGGATCGTAGTAAGGCTCCGGCGGCTTGCCCATCTCGCCGGTCAGATACTCCGACCACGGCTCGAGCTCGGACCGGTAGAGCGCATCCGCGCCGGGCCGCACCTGCAGGATGACCGCGTTCATGCGCAGCGCGCGCACCTTGTCGAGAATCGCGATCAGCTCGGCCTGCTGTACGTCCGACGATAGCCCCGGCCGCGAAGGCCAATCGATGTTCGAGACGGTCGCGACCCAGACGCCGCGGAATTCGCGCGCTACGCTTGGGGGAAGGTCCTGGCGGTGCAGTGCAGGCGTGCACGCGGCCGTCAGCGTTAGCGACAGGATGAGGAGTTTGCGCATGAAGCCAAGCTAGAGCGATTAGTGCGATGATGCGATGAGTGCGATGAGTGCGTTTGATTCTTTTTCTCGCACTTATCGCACTTATCGCACTTATCGCACTTATCGCACTTATCGCACTTATCGCACTTATCGCACTTATCGCACTTTGAATCAGTGCGGCACCGAATGAGAATTAGCAAGGAGGCACTCATGCCAATGGCTGCCCGCTGGTTGATCTTCGCAATGGCGACGTTGGCTTTTGCCTGCTCGGCACCGCGCGCTGCGCTCCATCCGATTGCGCGGGATTCGGCTGCAGAGCTGCGTTTTGACAACGGGCTCTGGTTCGACGACCACACCTTCAACCGCGCCACCGTGTTCGTCGATGACGGTCGCCTGCGGTTCGCCAGGAACGACGCCGAGGCGCGGCGTGGAGCACGGCGGGTGGCACACCTACAACACGCCCCACAGCGTCGACGTGCAGTTCGCGAATGGCGGTATCACAGGATTCCGATGCGGACCTCGAGGCCACGTGGCCGCTCATCCTCCAGTACCGACCCGACTTCCTGAAGCTCATTCTCTCCCATTCCGAGGAGTACTCGAAACGCCGGGATGATCCGGCCTACTTCGGCCGCAAAGGGCTCGGGCCGGAGATCTTCGAACGAATCGTGCGGAAGGCAAAGGCCTCTGGGCTGCGCGTGTCCACGCACGTCAATACGGCTTACGACTTCCACGTGGCGGTCGCCGCCAGTGTCGACGAGATCGCGCACCTCCCCGGCTCTCGGGATGTACAAAGGATCGATCCGGCGGACGCGTCGGAAGCGGCTCGACGCGGCATTGTCGTGACGACGACGGCGGGGCTGATCAACCGCATCCGCGAACGCGATCCGGCCCTGTACGCTACGCTTCGGGATGCGCAGATCGCGAACCTTAGGCTCTTGAAGGCCGCGAGTGTCACCGTGGCCGTCGGCAGCGACGAGTACGAGGATAGGTCGGTCAAGGAAGTGGCGCATCTCCGCGGCCTCGGTGTCTTCAACGATGCCGAGATCCTTCGAATGTGGACGGCGA
>JBQTID010000231.1:0-32390 GCA_052389275.1 Gemmatimonadota bacterium
CACTCACTCTAACCTCGATGCCAGTGCAAAAGCTCAATTCCGCTCGATGATCCCGCGCACCAAACCCGCGTTCGAGACCTTCATCAACGATGACGAAGGCCGCCTTTGGGTAATTGGATACAAGCAAGGCGGCTCGCCGCCGACACGTCCCGTCGATGTATTCGAGGCGTACGGCCGCTATCTCGGTCGTTTGAATCTCGACATCGCAATTTATCCGCCGCCCAGAATCATTGGCGATCGCGTCGTCGCTGTCACGCGCGACGAGATGGACGTCGAGCACGTCGTCGTCTACCGGATTGTCATGCCATAGTACGACCGCACTACTTCGTGCTGAACACGATCGGCAACACGATCCATACTTTCGCCGGCACGCCCTCGTTCTCGGCCGGCAGGAACCGCATGCCGGCCGCCACGTGCATCGCTGCCTGATCGAGCGGCGCCTGGCCCGATGATTCCTTGATCTCTGTCTTCACGACATTTCCTGATTCGTCAATGAGCAACCACACCAAAGCCTTGCCACCAATGCCGGCAGCGCGCAAAAGTGGCGGATAGTTGCGCACGAGGGCACGCACGACTTCGTCACGATTGCTGAGCTCGGGCTTCTTCGTGTAAGGCGTGAAGGTCGGCTTCGCGTTGACATCAGCTTCGCGCTTGAACGCTTCGTCGGCAATCTTCGAGACTAGCGCGCGCACATCTTGATCTTCCGGCTCCTTCGCAGGTTCCTCGGCCACCGCGCCCGTCGGCAGGCGCGACTCGCACGAGACCACCGTAACAATCAACCCGGCAATCAGCATGGCCGCGGCTTTCCAGCGATTCCGGCGTATCGTTTCACCCAGCATGACAATCCTCCTCTCCAAACCATTACGATGCTCCGCCAATGCTGGCGTGAGCAGAAGACCCATTTGCCTGCTGCCGACGTCGACCAGCAGCGTTGCGTAACGCTCGGCATTCGGCACCGCCGCAAGCACGCGCTGATCGCAGTCCGCCTCGAGCGCGAAGCGCAGTCTGCGCGCTTGCAGCCAAACGAACGGATGCCACGGCATCACGATCGACGCCGCGATTGTCAGCAGACGCTGTAGCTGATCACGCGCCGCAATGTGCTCGCGTTCGTGCAGCACGATCAGCCTTTGCTCCTCGCGGGACACGGCGGATACCCATTCCGGCACGACAATGCGTGGCGCAATGAAGCCGAAGATCGCCGGGCCGAAGCGATCCGACATGTAAACGAGTTGATCGGCGAGCGATTCGACGCGCCAATCGCGGCGCGCGCGCCGGAGCCGCAGGTAAGACACCAGATACGCGAGCCCTACCAGCACGGAGAACAGCAGCCAAACCGCAACGACACGATCGAAGGCTGATTCGGACGCGTTCCCCGTGATCACGATGGCCGGCACGGTGACCTGCGGCACGAAGTCCGGCACCGGCGAGGTGGTGGTGACACGCGGGATCAGCGGCAGCAGCGTCGTCGCCAGCAGCGCGAACGTCCATGCGTAGCGGGTTGGCGAATGCAAATGCCTGAGCGCGCGCTCGAACAGGTATGCGGCCCCGCTGACCAGCGCGCCAACGATCACCGCGCGGCCCATCAACTCCAACATACTAGCCTCCCTTCTTGAGCTGATCGTCGATCAGCTTGCGCATGCGTTTCAAGTCCTTCTGCGTGAGCTTCCGCTCGGACACCAGGTGCGTGAGCATCAGCTCCGGCGAGCCGCTGAACAGCTTCTTCAGCATCCTGGTTACCGCGCTCTCGGCCGCACTCGCGCGCTCGACGGCCGGCACATAGCGATGCGCCCTGCCCTCTTCTTCGTGTGTGACGTAGCCTTTGTCCTGGAGCGTGCGGAGAATGGTGAGCACTGTGGTGTAGGCGAGCTCGTCGTGCAGCGCGTCGCGCACCTCAGCCACCGTAGCGGAGCCGTTTTGCCACAGCACGTTCATGACGTCCAGCTCGCGGTCGGTAAAAACGATGTCCATGCTCACGGTCGTTCTATTGAGATTTCAGCCGGCATGCATCGGCTGGCAGATAGCCGCTCAGCACGGTGTCGGCGGCAGTCACGGTAATGCGAGGCTGTGTGCTGAACCTGAGATCGATGAAGCGCGCCACCGGACAGGCTTCGGCGCCACGAAACGCGTAAACACGAAAGGATGATCGCTCGCCCAGTAGTGCGGCGCGTACAGGGATGTGCACATGCGCTCGCGCCGCCACCGTTCCCAGCCGGGTGTGAGACTGATGTTCTACCAGATACACACCGAGCACGCGATCGGTCAGATTCTCGATGGTGAGCACGACTCGGGCGTCCGCGGATTGAGGCGCGGGTGGCGGCGCCTTGGTTGAGCAGGCCGCGGCAGCCGGCAGGCAACCGAGGGCGAGGATAAGGCAGGTGCGTACAGGCAAATGGACCTCCTACTATCGATATAGTAGGAGCCAGGGTATCTGTCAACTACCTTTATAGTAGCAGTTCGTGCCCAGACTCAACTGTAAGGATTGAGCACGCTAACGCCGCGGTCCTGAAAGTCTGCGACATTGCGCGTGACGACTGTAAGCGAGTGGACCCGAGCAGTGGCCAGCAGCAGACCATCAATCGTAGGAAGTGGCCGGCCGCCGCGGTCGCCCGCTGCCGTCAATTCTCCCCATGCACGAGCGATCTCCAAGTCGATTGGCAACACCCTGCCTTCGAACTGTGCGGCAAGGTCTGCAATCAGCCAGGATTCCAGTGAGCGTTTTCGCCGGCCTTCGGCCATACGCTCGATACCGCGCGCGGCCTCCCCGATCGTCATTACGCTGATCGCCATGTCGACGTGAGGCTCACTCTCCAGCCAGGCAATCACGCCGGCATTAGGCAGGGGTTTGGCGGCCTCCGACACTACCATGGTGTCGAGTAGGAATCTCACAGAGAGATATCGCGGGGGAGGTCACGGGTTCGAGTAAGCTCGATTTCCCCGGCAGCGAGCGCTTTGGCAAGCGGGGATTTGCGCATGAAGGCCACAAAACTGCCACTGCGGCGCGCAAGCCTGCGATACTCCTCTACGGCGATGACGACGACTTCCTCCTGTCCATGACGCGTCACAATCTGCGGACCTTTCTGCCGCGCTTCGCGAACCAGCTTGCTGAACTGGTTCTTGGCATCCTCCAGCTTCCATGTACCCATCTTGGCCCCCCTGGCTAGTCTGGCTAACACATTCTAGCTAGACTAGCCTGTTTAGTCAAGGCAAGGGTAGTGCCGAAATAGAAGTGCCGTGGTAACGGTGCCGCAGTACACAGTGACGCTGCATTGGTGCCGATGTAAAGAGTGCCGGTTTTCGCTGGGGAGAACCGGCACTTCTACATCGGCACTGGAAGCTCGGCACGGATGCTACGTCACTGATGCTCCGGCACCGACACTTCGAAACGACCGCTACTGCCAGTTGGCGGGCAGGCGCCGCACAACCACCTTCTCAACATCCATGTCGTCCTTCTCTATGTACGCCGCGCGGCCATTTGCGCTGAACGCATCCGGCATTCTGCCATTGATCGTGCCGACGTAGCGGCCGGCGGCGTCGATAATGTCGATCGGGCCGTCGTCGCCGTAATTGCGACCCGTGCGCTCGAGCCACAACCTGCCCTTCGGATCTACCATCATACTTTGCAAAGCGGGCACGTATTCGAGAAAGGTCATCTCGCGGATCATCTGCTCGATCTCGGAATCGGATGGCCGGTTTGCGCCGCCGCCCGTGCCGATGCTCGACCGGCCACCGCCGGGGCCATCGGTACGCACGGCCATGACCATCCCGGTGCCGGTCTTCATGAATTGGCGGCGCTGATTGCGCGCGCGGTCCTTGTCGGCTTCCGTGACTTTGCGCGGCGGAAACGCGCGCTCGATGATGCGCTGGACTTTGCCGTTGCTCACCAGCTTGATGCAATAGTTAGCCTCATCCGCAACCGCGACGAGTCCATCCGGCAGCATGCCCCATAGAATCGGCGGCATGAATGCCGGCGGCGAGATGCGCACACCGATATTTCGCGCGCCATTCGCGCCGCCGTTCTCCGTGACCCTTGGCGTCATGCTCGGCAGTGTCGCCGAAAAAAGCTGCTTGGGCGACCCGCTCGAAGACAGCCAGACGATTGGCGAGCTGCGCGGACCAGTTGGCCGCGCGACCGGCGCGGGACCATCGGGGCGAAACATGCGCGCGCCGCTGCCGCGCACGACTACACCACCGGCAGGGTGCGCGCGCGTACCGCCATCGACAGCCGGAAAGCCGAGGCTGTCGCCCAGCATCAGGTTCTTCACGAATCTGCCATCCGGCTTGTAAAGGCTCACGCCCGCCCGACCGAGATCGGTGACGGCGATATGACCGTCGCGTGTGATGGCGAGGCTGATCGGAGAAAGCAGCTCGCCGGGACCGCCGCCCTGCTGGCCGATCTTTCTCAGGAACTTGCCATTTGCATCGAAGACGAGAACGCGATGATTGCCGGCGTCCAGCACGTACAGGTTCTCACGCGCGTCGAAGGCGACGCCGCTCACGCGCGAGAGCAGCTGCCAGTCTTCGCCGTCCTCGGCGCCGATCGCGAATTGTTGCGTAGGAGTTCCGGCAATGACCTTGTCGGCTGCCGGAATGCGGGTGACCTGCTGCGCGGACGCCGCTGGAGTGAAAGCAAGCAACGCCGCAATCAAAAAGCTGGTTTTCATGGAGTGAGTCCCGTTTGAGGTTGCCTCAACACGGATAGGACGCCGAACTGCTACTCGGGGGTTGCTTCGTTCGAGCGCCGGAGCTCTTCGCGGATGCGCCGAACGACCGCGTGCTGCTGATCGAATTGTTTGGAGAGCAGCTCGACTGCGTTATCGTCGCCCATCGCTTCAGCATCCGTAATCATGCCGCGGTAGCGCTGGATGACGTCCAGCCGGAAGCACAGCTCGCGCATGAGCGGATGATCGTCAACGTTGTCGTGATCGCAGGTTTCCCAGAAGGACTCCAGCCCCGGAGCCGTCGACTCTCGCTTCATCCGGAACTCCGTTGTGACGGTCCTGAAAACGAGTTGGGGCGCCGTAGCGCCCCAACCCCTTAACGTATCGCTTAACTCACGTGACCCGGCGTCCGTCACCACCCACCAACCGCTCCCGTCCGGGCACGTCCATGAAATGCATAGAGCGTGCCGATCGCAGCACTCAGAAACGAGGCCCAAGGCGCACAAAGAATTTCACGGCGCGGTCGTTACCAGTAAGCGGTACAGCACCATAGATGCCGACATCGCCCAGCAGAATGCCGGCGCCCGCGTCGTACAGCGTTGCGGTATGCGCGGCGCCGGCGGGCGCATCGCTCGCGGACCAGCCGCGTCCGGCGTCGAAAAACACGGCGGCGAAATCGGCGCGGTAATCGGCCGAGAAGAGCGCCATGCGATCACAGCCGTAGTACGGGAAGAAGCTGTCATTGTTCCCGCGTAAGACGACCGAGCGACGCGCGCCGCAATCGGCCGAGAATGTCGAATAGCCGGGCAGCGTTGCGGCGCCGCCCAATGCATGCTGGAACTGTGGCGGCAATGTCTCGTCGCCCAGGGTACCGCCGCCGACTATGCGGAAAGCCACGGCGGATTTGCGGCCGACCGGGCGATAGAGGCGCGCATCAATCAGTCCGCGCGTGAAGCCTTCATCGTATGAAATCGCAGCGAGCCGTTCACGCTGCGCAGACTGCCTTCGGCGACGAGCGGCTGAAGACGCCAGGCGTCGCCATTATTGAACAGAGTCCAGGGATCACGCGCGGCCTGGGACGTATGCCTTTCGTCACTGTATTCGATCTGCGCGGTCAGCCCGGTCGCGCGCGGCGTGTAGCGCGCGTACGCACTCCAGCCTTCCCGTTCGTAGTAGTCACGATAATCCGAGTGCAGCAGCACAGCCGCGAGCGATGCCTCCGTCCGCCGCATCTGCCAATCCTCGACCGGCTGGATGACGGAGCGAAGCGTGCCGCCAACGCGGACCGCCGGTCTCGATCACGGGACCGAACTGAATCGGCAGCCCCTCGACACGGTTGTAGTTCTGGCCGGCGCGAATCAAAAAGCTGCTGCGCCCCCAGTCGCGCAGATCATCATCTCGGTATACGCGCCGCGTGCGCGCATTCACCGCATAGACTCGCTCGCGACGATCGAGCGGGCTGAAGCCTTCCGCGTACATCGTGACGGTGCCGCCGATGGTCGCCTGGTCGAGGCCGCCGGCATCGCCCGCAATGATGGTTACGTCACCGGTCACTTCCGAGCCGCTCTCGAACTGGACGTCGCCATCGATGACGATCAGCTCGCCAGCGACCTTGCCGCTCAGTGTGAGCGGGCCGTTGTAGACGACGACGTTACTCGCCTCCACACCGGCGATGGTCGTCTCGCCGTAAATCTGTCTGGTCGCGGGATCTTCAATGATGGCGGTGAGCCGTGCTTCGACGGCGCGCGGCAGGTCGGCGCGTGCAAGGGGGCGCTCCTGTGCTTCGGCCGCGACGCCAGCGGCGAGAAGGCACATCGTGAGCGTGACGATGCGCATGGTCTTTCTCCGGTGAAAGGGGCGGTCCTCAAAGACTACGCTCTGCCCTACGTATGCATTGGACACACGGTTTCGCGAAATGGTTGTTTCCTGCGCCATAGCCCGTATAATCAGCGCCCCCAAAGGAGCCTGAATGCTGAGCGACATCGCCATTGCGCAAGCCGCTAAACCGAAGCCGATTCGTGATGTAGCGGCTGAGCTGGATCTGATCGAAGACGACCTCGAGCTGTATGGCCGCTATAAAGCGAAGGTTCGGCTTGACGCGATCACGCGACGTCCCGGCTCGAAGGGACGGCTTGTGCTCGTAACCGGCATCAATCCGACACCGGCGGGCGAAGGCAAATCAACACTGTCCGTCGGCCTCGCCGACGCTTTGCGCAAGCGCAACCACAAAGTCGTGCTTTGCCTGCGCGAGCCGAGCCTCGGCCCGGTTTTCGGTGTGAAGGGTGGTGCCACCGGCGGCGGCTATGCGCAGGTCATTCCAATGGAAGACATCAATCTGCACTTCACCGGTGACTTCCACGCGATTACAACCGCGCATGCGCTGCTCTCCGCGCTGCTCGACAATCATCTACAGCAGGGCAACCCGTTGCACATCGATGTGCGCCGCATCACGTGGAAGCGCTGTCTCGACATGAACGATCGCGCGCTGCGCAAGATCACGATCGGGCTGGGTGGCACCGGCAACGGCATTCCGCGCGAGGACGGCTTCATGATCACGGCCGCGTCCGAAGTCATGGCGGTGTTCGCGCTCGCCGCGGATCCGCTCGATCTCGAGCAGCGGCTCGGCCGGATCGTGCTCGGGTATACGCGCGACCAGCAACCCGTACGCGCGGCCGACATCAATGCGCACGGCGCGATGACACTGCTGCTCAAGAATGCGCTCGCGCCGAATCTGGTGCAGACGCTCGAGGGCACACCCGCGTTCATCCACGCGGGCCCGTTCGGCAACATCGCGCACGGCTGCAACTCGGTTATTGCCACCCGCGCAGGGCTCACCTTTGGCGACGTCGTAGTGACGGAGGCCGGCTTCGGCGCGGATCTTGGCGCTGAAAAATTCTTCGACATCAAATGCCGGTCGGCCGGTCTCGAGCCGGCCGCCGCCGTGGTAGTTGCGACCATTCGCGCGCTCAAGCTGCATGGTGGCGTGCCGCTGGCCGATGTCGGCAAGGAAAACGTGGACGCGGTGAAGCACGGATTCGCCAATCTCGAGAAGCATATCGAGAACGTGCGGAAGTTCGGTGTGCCGGTCATCGTCGCGCTGAACCGATTCGCGTCCGATACGCATGCGGAGATCGATGCGGTGCTCGGCGCGTGCGGCAAGCTCGGCGTGGCTGCTTCGCTCGCAGACGTGCACGCACAGGGCGGCGAAGGCGCGCTCGAGCTGGCAGACACTGTGATGGATACGATCGGTAATGGCGAAGCATCCTTCAAGCCGCTCTATCCGCTCGAGCTGGGGCTGGCCGACAAGGTGCAGACGGTTGCGCGCGAGATCTATGGCGCGGACGGCGTCGACTTCACGGCGGGAGCGCAAAAGGACATTCAGAAGCTCGAATCGATCGGCTTGAAGGAAGTGCCGGTCTGCATTGCGAAGACGCAGTACAGCTTCTCGGACGATCCCTCGAAGCGCGGCCGGCCAACCGGCTTTCGCATCAATGTGCGCGAGGTGACGCCGTCAGCAGGCGCGGGGTTCGTGGTCGTGCATACGGGAGATATCATGACCATGCCGGGGCTGCCGAAGAAGCCGGCCGCGGAGCGCATGAAGGTTCATGCGGACGGCACAATCGAGGGTTTGTTCTAGGACGAGCCGCTGTTTACGTGCCGATGTTAGCGGTGACGTAGTTGAGTGTGACGAAGTTAACGGAACCGAAGTTATGGTACGAGAAATCGTCACCTTAACTTCGTCACCGTTGGCTTCATCACCTTACTTCGTCACCCTTAACTTCGGCACCTTTAACAGCGGTCCCTTGTTAGATACGGAAGAGGTAGCTGACCTTGAAGAAGAAGCCATCATCAGTCCGGTCCAATCCGCTCAGCGAGTAGCCGTCGGTCCCGTCGAATCCGCTGCCGTACCCCGCAAACACCACAGTGCCAGGCGTCGGCCGGTAGGAGACCAGCCAATCCGTGCGCAGACGATTGCTCTCCGTTGCAACGGCGCGCGCATACGTCTGGTCCGCGCCGCGCAGCAGGATCGGATCGCCGGTGCGCGGAGCGCGCAGCGCCGCGCGCTGCTGCGACTGAAGCTGGCCAATGAAGCGAACGAACAACGGTCGCGCCAGCTGGTACTCGAGCTTGACACGCGGAATGTTTGCGGTCGAGAACCGGCTGCCGTCGGTTTCGCGCGTGAGAGCGAGGCGCGTGTAGCTCGCCTGCAAGCGTACGCGCTCGGTCGGGCGCCACAACACCGATCCACCGATTCCGCGCTGATCCACGCGACTCGGCTCGAAAAACGCGACCGTATTGCCGAGGCTTGTGCTCAGACTCGCGGAGAAGCCCGGAAACTGCGGCGTGCTGATGCCGAGATTCAGACCGAAGACATCGGTGAGCCGGTTCGGCACCGCGAACGCCACCGTGTCTACGTTCGCTCCATGACGCTCGACCGCATAGCCCGCGTAGAACTCGGGATCGAACGACGCCGTATTCCATGAGGGTGAGAGCGTGGCGCTCCAGCCGCCTCGCAGCGTAAAGAAGCTTTGCGCGCTGACAGTGGTTTCGAGCGGCGCGTGACCGTCGAAAAAACTGTCGTACTGCCAGGTGCCATCCAGACCGATGAAAGTCGTGAAATTCTCCAGGACAGCACCCGGCGCACCGTACGTAGTAATCCGATTGAAAAAGCGCGGCGAAACAATCCCGCTGCGCGGCACGAACCCCGCTCGCGTCGAGAATTCCGGATGAATTCCGCGCAGGCTGTAATGGAAGCCCCAGTGGCGTCCAGTACGATCCGCGACAGCTTCCCACAGAGGTCCGCGCAATGAGCCGGTGCCATCACCGGTAAAGCTGGCAGCGCCTTGCAGCTGGACGTAGTAAAGCTTCGCGAAAATGATTCTGGCATCCGCCGCGGCTACACGATTGTACGTCGTGCTGTTCTCGGTACGATCGGTGTAGGACAAACCGACCGTCGATTGCGCTCCAACATCGCGGCGCAGGCGCAGCAGATTGAAGAGTGGGCGGCGGTTGCCCGGCGTCGCAAAAGCGGCGTCGTCGAGTGCCGACAGGTATGCCACGTTCATTGCGCCGACTTTGCCCGTCAGCTTCACGCCCGCCGCGGGATCGACGATTTGCCTGGTATAGATGAGCTGGTTCGGCGTATCGAAATTCTCGATGCCTTCGAGAAAAAACGGCCGTTTTTCCGGGAAGAATACATTGAAGCGCTCGTTCACGGTGACCTGACCGACGTCCGCTTCAACTTGTGAGAAGTCCGGATTGATCGTGGCATCCACGGTCAGATTCGTGGTCATTCCCCAGCGTGCATTCGCGCCGGTCTCGGGCGCGGCATCGTAGCTCCAGCCATCCGTCGATGGCGCGCCGGTTACCCTGGTGGTCACGAATGGGTTGAGGTCGAGCACCAACCCGCGTTTCAGCTCCGTGAGACCATTCAGCTCGCCTGATTGCGCGAGAAACGAAGCATTCGCGCGCAGCGCCGGCGTCCAGGTATCCTCGTAGCCTGAGTGTTGCACTTTGCGCAGCACGTTGATTGCCCAGCTCTGCGGATCGACCGACTGATAGCGTATGCTCTTGAAGGGCACCCGCACTTCGACCTCATAACCATAGTCGGTTACATGGCCTTTCGAAGCGAACACGAAATCCGGATTCAGGTCGACGTTTTCGAAGCGACCACCGGCGCCCGGGCCACTGGCCGCGCCGGGTGAGCCCTCCGTCCGAATGCCGTCAGCCTGCACGCCGAGCGGATTCACACCGAAGATCCAGGCACGCCGCCGATCGTTGAACGGATCCAACAGAATCTGCGTGTAGTCCTCGCCGTCGATACGGTCACGGTCGGCAAGCGTAGCACGCACGGGCGCATGCGCCTCGAATGCTCGTATGCCGAAGTAGATCGCGTGCGAATCGTACCAGACCAGCACCTGGGTGGAATCTTCGGAGGCCCGACCGTCGACCGGACGATACTGGGAGAAGTCCCTGAGCACCGCCGCCTCCCGCCACACCGGCTCCGCGAGAACGCCGTCGATCGAGATCTCCGCTTCGATACGTGGAGCCATGACATTCAGCGCGCGCGCGCGACCGCTATACGCCTGCTGCGCAGCCAGGGGATGCGCGATCACATGAAGCGCGATTAGAGCGGGCAGCAAGCGCATGTCAGTGTGAATCGGGAGCGGGGCGGCGCGTCCATTTCCGCACGGTAAAAACAATCAGCGCGCCGCCACCCAGCAGCAGAAGCAACGGCGCAAGATAAACGATCAGATTCATGCCGGCCGCCTTCGGCTCGAGCAGCACCCATTCGCCGTACTTGCTGACAAAGTATGCCTTCACTTCTTCCGGCGACTTGCCCGCACGTAGCTGTTCCTTCACGATCACGCGCATCTGCTGCGATAGCTCGGACGGCGAATCATTGAGAGAGAGGCCCTGGCAGACCGGACAGCGCAGCACCGCCGCAACCTCGGATGTGCGCGCTTCCAGCACGGAATCATTGGGTATTTGAGCAGAAGAGCTGGGCGGCAGGAGTGCAATCGCTCCTATCGCACCAATCGCTCCCATCGCTCTTATCGCTCTTATCGCTGCTGTGACCACCCTCATGGTAGAGCCAACAATGAGTCCACCTTCGAAGTCAGCTCGGCGCCACTAATCGGACCGAACTTCTTGAAGGCAACCACGCCCTGCCTGTTCACGATGAAGGTTTCCGGCACGCCGGAAATCCCATAGTCGATCGCGGTGCGTGATCCGTTGTCGATGAGCGACGGATACGCTCGCCCGAGCTCGTCGAGCCAGCGCTTGCTGTCTTCCGGCTTATCGTTGTAGGCAATGCCGATGATGCGTACGTCCTTGTCCGCATAGCGCTGCGCCGCGTCGAGCAGCACGGGATGCTCCTGCCGGCACGGGATGCACCACGATGCCCAGAAGTTCACGACCACCACATTGCCGCGCAGCGCGGCCAACTCGATGGTGTCGCCGGCTTCGAGCATCGGCAGTGCGAATGCGGGTGCTTCCCTGCCCGGCAGCGGCGATGCAATGAAGCGCGGGTCGCGCGTCAGGCCGTAACCGAGCAGCACCACGAACGGCACCGCAATCGCGAGCCCGATCAGCGAACGTTTCCAGTTCATGCCGACACCGCCTCCGGCTCCGCCTCCGTCTCCGTCTCCGCGCGCCGCAAAGCAACGCGTTTGCGCGGCTTCATCAAGCCAATCAGCGCGCCGAAGGCGACAATAAAACCGCCGGCCCAGATGAAGCCGACCAGCGGCTCGACCAGTACCGAGAGCGTGACGTTGCTGCCGTCGCGCTGGAACGACATGAGCGTAACGTACAGGTCGCCGCTCGGCCGCTCGCGCACGGCTGGGGTGGGCACGGGCTCGTTGCCGCGGGAGGTATACAGATTCATGCGCGGGTCCATTTTGCCGATTTCGCGATCACCCTTGAAGACCGTCAGGTCCGCGCCGATCACGAAGCGCTGTGGCTCCTGTCTACCCCACACCTCATCGAAGCGGATCGTGAAATTCTCGATCTGCATGGTTTCGCCGGGTCGCAGCGTGGCCTGTTTCTCGACCTGGAACTCGGACGACGCCGCAATGCCCAATGCTATCATGATCACGCCAATGTGCGCGGTGTAGCCGCCGTATCGGCGATTGTTGCCGCGCACGAGCCGATTCAGTGCGGTGCCGAAGCGTTCCCCATGCGCCCTTTGCCGGGCGCGTGCGCCCTGAACAAACTCCTGCAAGTTCGTCACGAGCGCGAAGGACGCGAAGGCGAATGCGAGGATTGCATAGGGTGAGCGCGCGCCGGCTGTGACCGCGAGGGCAAGGCCCAGAAGCAATGCCGCGAAGGGTGCAATAAACCGCTTCTTGAGGTAGTCGCTCGACGCGCCTCGCCACGGCAAGGCGGGACCAACACCTACCAGGAACAACAATGACGCACACAGCGGGACCGTCATCATGTTGAAGAATGGCGCGCCCACGCTGACCTTCACGCCGCGCACCGCTTCGGCAATCAGAGGGAACAGCGTGCCGAGCAGAACCGTGAACGTAAAAGCGGTCAGCAACAGATTGTTGATCAGAAAGATCGTCTCGCGCGAGACGGGATTGTCGATCCGGCCATCGCTGCGCAGCTCAGTGCTACGCCCGGTCAGCAACACGAGCGAGAACACCATGATGACGGCGATGAAGCTCAGGAAATAGATGCCGATCGGGCCTTCGCTGAACGCATGAACGGATGACAGAATGCCGCTGCGTGTGAGGAAGGTACCCAGAATCGTCAGAGTAAACGTCGCAATAATGAGCGTGAGGTTCCAGACGCGCAGCAGATTGCGGCGCTCCTGCACCATGACCGAATGCAGGAAGGCAGTCGCTGTCAGCCACGGCATGAAGGAAGCATTCTCGACCGGATCCCACGCCCAGTAGCCGCCCCAGCCGAGCACTTCGTACGACCACCACATGCCCATGATGATCGCGAGCGACAGGAACATCCATGCGGTGACGGTCCAGCGGCGCGTCTCATGAATCCAGGTGTCATCGAGCTTGCCGGACAGCAGCGCGCCGATCGCAAATGCGAACGGCACCGTCATGCCGACATAACCGAGATAAAGCAGTGGCGGGTGCACGGCCATCAGGATGTGGTTCTGAAGCAGCGGATTCGGACCCGGTCCGTCGGCCGGCACCGGCATCACCTGCTGAAACGGATTCGCGGGACCAACCAGAAGCAGACAGAAGAAGAATTGCACGGCCAACATGGTCGCAGTCGCGTAATCCGCGAGCGGGCCCAGCCGGGTGCTGGTCAGGTACGTTGCCGCTGCCGTGAAGCCGGCGAGCACGAGACCCCAGAACAGAATCGAGCCTTCGAGCGAGCTCCACAGCGAGATGACCGTGAAGAACAATGGCGTCGAGCGGCTGCCGACCTGTGCGACATACGAAACGCTGAAGTCGTGCGTAACCAGCGCATAGATCATCGCGGCATTCGCGATGAGCATGAAGATGAAGTTGGAGTAGGCGGCAAAGCGCGCGACCCGGACGAGACGCTCTGAGCGACGTCGCGCACCGATCATGCCGCCGATCATTCCGGCAATGGCAAGGAAGAATGCCGCCGATACGGCGAGGTTGCCCAACAATCGAGTCACACTACTGCTGCTTGATCAGAGTTTTGTAGAGTTCTTCGGGCTTCGCTTCGTCGTGCGGAGCCTTGTACTCGTTCGAGTGCCGCACCATCAGATTGGTAGCCTCGAAGACACCGGCCCGATTCAGCTTGCCCTCGACAATGACGCCCTGTCCTTCGCGAAACATCTGCGGCGGCGCCCTGGTCGCGTGAACCGGCGTTTGCGCCTTGCTGTCCTTGAGCACGAACTGGAGGTCGAGCTGGTGCGCATCCCATTTCACACTGCCCGGCACGACCATGCCACCCAGCCGCACCGGCTTGTCGTAAACCGCATCGCCCTTCGCCAGCAGCTCGGCGGGCGTCAGGAAATAGACGAGGTTGTCGCCGAGACCTCCGTATATGAGATAGCCGAATCCACCCAATACGATCAGGACGGTTACCACCAGCCCGACGCGACGTCCCTTTTTCGAGGCCATCTAAATCTCTGGATTCTGCTCTTCGACGCTCGCGCGACGACGGAGCAAGTAGATCGTATAAGCGGCCAGCACGACATATGTCAAGCCGTATGCGATTCCCACATAGGTCAAGTTCGACATCAGCTCATACCCTCAATGCAGCCAGCTCGGCGCGCTGCTCAGCCGCACTCTCGAGCCTGGCCGTCTCGTAGCGCAACGCCACGTAATACACCAGCAGCAAGGTAAAGGCAACTGTATTGATCAGCAGTCCGTACAGATACGGGCTGTCCATCGTTTGCGGCGTGGACTGCACCTGGTGGATGGTGCGCCACCATTTCACGGACATGTACACGATCGGCACGTTGATGAATCCGAGAATGCCGACGGCGGCGCTCCAGCGCGCGCGCCGCTCCTCGTCTTCCGTGAAGGAGCGCAACGCGACATAGCCAACGAACACCATCAGTAGAATGGCCGTGGTCGTGAGTCGCGGGTCCCATGTCCACCAGACACCCCAGGTCGGCTTGCCCCAGATCGAGCCCAATGCAATGGTCAGCGCGGTAAAAACCGTACCGACTTCAGCCGCGGCCGCGGCAAACAGGTCGTAGTGGGGCTCGCGCTTCCACAAGTACAGCACACTGGCCACGAACACCGCGCCGAATGCCAGCATTGCGATCCACGCCGCCGGCACATGCACATACATGATCTTCTGAAGGTGCCCCATGTCGCGATCCGGCGGCGACAGGTACAGCGCGGATGATTGAGCGAAAGCGAAAAAGAACAATGCGAATAGACCAAATGGCCGGAGCCACCTCATGCTAGTCCTCGATTACGTAGTCGAAGGTCCAAATACAAGCCAGAATGAACGTCACATCGAAAAAGATGAGCAAGCGTACCCAGACGCGAGTGTCACCCATGACATCGCCGGCCAGCAGCGCGGTAGTCGCTTCCACAGTGCCGACCAGCAGCGGAATCAACATAGGAAACAGCAGCAGTGGCAGCAGTACCTCGCGCGCGCGGATGCGACTCGCCATCGCCGCATAGAATGTCCCGAGTGTCACGAAGCCGATAGTGCCCAGCAGCAGAATCCCCGCCAGCGGCAGCGCGATTGGCAACAGCTCGAGATCGTACAGCACGGTCGCGAGCGGTACCACGATCGCCTCGACCAGCAGCACGAACGCGAGGTTGGCGATCAGCTTGCCGAGAAAGATCGAGCGTCGCTGCCCTGGATACAGCAGCAGGGCATCCAGCGCGCCGCCCTCGAGCTCCTGCTCGTACGAACGGTTGAAAGATAGCACGCCGCTGAAAAGAATCGTAAGCCACAGCACGCCGCCGGCCACATTGGCGAGCGTCTCGTTGTCCGGGCCCAGCGCGAAACCGAACAGCAGCAACGTTAAGACGGCCAGAAACGCCACAGCGTTGAAATTCGCCTTGGTGCGGCGTTCCGCGGTGAAATCCTTCCAGACGATCGCACTGATGCGCCCGGCTTCGCGTCTCCAGCTCACGTCAGTCTACCGTCCTCGATCCGCACAACGCGCCCGGTCACCATTCCGACCCGTGCGAAGTCGTGCGTCGCGATCAGCGCGGCACCGCCGTCAGCGACGATCTTCCGAACATATGCGTTGACCTGTTCGACACCGTGCTCATCGAAAGCGGCATAGGGTTCGTCGAGCAGCAGCAGCCTGGGCGGGCGCAGCATCAGACGCGCCAGCGCCAGGCGGCGACGCATGCCGGCGGAAAAGCCGCGCACGCGCTCCTTGCGCTCGGCGGCGAGGCCGACCTCGTCGAGGGCACGCTTGAGCGCAGCAGCGGACACATCGAGTCCGTACATTCGCATGGAGAACCGAAGATTTTCGGCAGCAGTCAGATCGTCGTAAACGCCGGCGTGATGGCCGAGCACGCCGACCTGCTCGCGAACATTATCCGCAGCCTCGACCAGATCGTTGCCGAATACGGCGCCGCGGCCTCGGGTTGGCCGCAAGGACGTTGCGATCAGGCGCAACAACGTGGTCTTGCCGCTGCCATTGCGACCCATCAGCGCCACCGATTCGCCCGCGCGAACCTCGAGATCGACACCGCGCAGAACCCAGCGACGACCGAAACGGCGCGCGACATTCTCGAGCTGAATTGCGCGCCTGGAATCGGTCAACTTGTAACGGCCTTCGCCGGCTGGCCGAGCCGCACCTGGCCGGCATGGGTCACGCAGCATGCGCCGATTACGTCATCATTCAGATCGATGGTGAATGCTCCGTCCTTGATCATCGGCGTGAGCAGCGCAACGAGGTTGCGTGAGTACATGAAGCTTGCGTGTGTAGGCAGGGTCGCAGGCAGATTGATGGGTCCCTCGATATTGACACCGTTATGCACGACAGGGCGGCCGGCCTGGGTCAGCTCGCAGTTGCCACCCTGCTCGGCTGCGCAGTCGATGATGACCGACCCCGCTTTCATGGCCTCGACCATGTCGCGCGTCACCAGCACCGGCGCGCGCTTGCCCGGCACGAGCGCGGTCGTGATGACAACGTCGGCTTCAGTAACGAGCTTGCGCAGATGGGCGTGCTCCTTTTGTTTCGTTTCCTCACTGACTTCTTTCGCGTAGCCGCCCGCGCCTTCCGCTTCCTCCAACTGAATGCCGACCCAGGTCGCACCCAGGCTCTCGACCTGTTCCTTTGCCGCCGGCCGAATGTCGAAACCGGAAACCACCGCGCCCAGGCGACGCGCCGTAGCCATTGCCTGTAGTCCGGCCACACCTGCGCCCAGCACGAGCACCCGCGCGGGCGGCACCGTACCCGCGGCCGTCATCAGCATCGGAAAGAACCGGCCGGTGGCAGTGCCTGCCTGCAAAGCGGCCTTGTAGCCGGTCACGGTTGCCTGTGACGAAAGCGCATCCATCGTCTGGGCGCGCGTGATGCGCGGCACCAGCTCGACGGCGAGCGCGGTGATGCGCTTCGCGGCCAGACGCTGAAGCAGAACCGGGGAAGTCAGAGGCGCGAGGAATCCGATCAGCAGTGCGTGCTCGCGGATGCGCGCGATTTCCTCGCTGCCCGGCGACTGCACTTTCAGAACCACGTCCGCGTCGTAAACAGCATCGCTGTCGGGCTCAATCGATGCGCCCGCCTCTGCGTATGCGGCATCAGTGAAGCCCGCCGCTTCACCGGCTCCACTTTGGACGACGACGTTGCAGCCGAGCGCCGCGAGTTTGTGCACGCTCTCCGGCGTCAGCGCAACGCGTCGCTCGAGAGGCGCAATCTCCCTGGGAACCCCAACTCTCATGGGTTCCAGTCCGCCATGAAAATGTTCGTGTCACCGGGCTTTGCAGCGCCGCGATTCGATGCGAAGACGAGCTTCGCTCCGTCCTTCGAGAAAACCGGAAAGCCATCGAACTCGCCGAAAGTCGTGACCCGCTCGAGACCGGTCCCATCGATATTTACGAGGTAGAGATCGAAATTGCGGCCGCGCGGATCGTGCGCATTCGAGCTGAAGATGATCTGCCTGCCATTCGGATGGAAAAACGGAGCAAAGCTGGCGGCGTTCAGCCTGGTCACGCGCCGCTGGTTCGAGCCATCGGCATCCATTACGAAGATGTCGAGGCGGGCCGGGCGCACGAGTCCCTGGCTCAACAGCCTGCGATAATCAGCGAGCTCGGCCGCATCGGTGGGATGATACGCGCGATAAACAATGTGACGGCCATCCGCCGAGAAGAACGCTCCGCCGTCATAGCCAGCCTGAGTGGTCAGACGTTTTACATCACTGCCGTCAGCGGACATCGAGTAAATGTCGAGGTCGCCATCGCGCGTAGATGTGAAGACGATCTTCGCGCCATCGCTCGAGATGGTGGCTTCCGCGTCGTAGCCCGGCGAGCCGAACAGCTTGCGCGGGTTCGAGCCGTCAGCAGCCGACGTGTAGATGTCATAATCGTACAGCGCCCATACATAACCCTGACGCATGTCCGGCGGCGTAGGACAACTGTCGCCAAGCGAGAGCGTGGATGAATAGAGCACGCGATCATTGTCGTACGGGAAAAAGAAGGCACAGGTCGTGCGCGCACTTGTGCGCGTGACGAGCGCTTCTTTGCCGGTGCGCAGATCGAGCGTGTAGATCTGATCGCACATGGTCGCGGGTGGCCGGTGCGCCTGGAAAACCAATTTCCGGCCGTCACCCGAGAAGTAGGCTTCGGCGTTCTCGCCGACATTTGTCAGCATGCGCAGATTGCTCAGCCGCGGTTCGTCTGGAGAGGATGGATACTGTTCACCGGCGCTCATTCCTGCGGAACACGCAATCGCCAGCAGCGCGATGATTGGCAACCGTCTCGACATTGGTTTAGTTTACGACTCACCCTTCTTTCTGTACAGAGCGCATGCATGTGTAAGTGGATTATTCGGCAACTCATTACAGCCCTGGCAGGACTTCCCCTCGCAGTCCCAATACTGCGTGCGCAGGATTGCCCGGATGTCGCCAAACTCACGGCTGGTTTCTCGGGCCCGCTTGCAAACGTACGCTATCTTGCCGACGACGCGCTCGAAGGCCGCCTGGCCGGAACCCGGGGCGAGCGCTGTGCCGCCGACTTCATCGCCGCCACCTTCGCGCGGTTGGGGTTACGGCCGGCCGGCGATAATGGCACTTACTTCCAAAGCTTCGAACTCGCCAGCGCAATCAACCCGCATGCTCCGAAGGGAACGGCCCGCAACGTTGTCGCGGTGCTGAATGGTGCGGACCCGAAGTTGAATAACGAATACGTCATCGTGGGTGCGCATTATGACCATCTCGGGATGGGTGCATTCGGCTCGACAGCCGGCAGCACCGAGCCGGCAATTCACAACGGCGCGGATGACAACGCATCGGGTGTTGCCGCTCTGCTCGCGGTCGCGCAAACACTGGCGGCCAGCACACCGCCCGCGCGCTCGGTAGTGTTCATTGCGTTCTCGGCTGAGGAATCCGGGCTGATCGGCTCTGCGTTTTACGCGAACAACCCACACGCGCCGCTCAGCCGAGCGCGCGGCATGCTGAACATGGATATGGTCGGACGGCTGAGTAACCAACCGTTGATCGTCTATGGCATCGGTACCGCAACCGAGTGGCGCAAGCTCGTCACCGACGCTGCCGGCAAGCGCAATCTCACGCTCACGCTCCTCAACGACGGCTTCGGCGCAAGCGATCATACCTCATTCTATCTGAAGGACGTGCCGGTGCTGCATTTCTTCACGAACGCGCACGCCGATTATCACAAGCCTTCCGACGACTGGGACAAGATCGACGCAGCCGGCATCACGAAAATCTCGCAGCTCGTGAGTGACATCGCGCGCGACGTCGCCAACAGTCAAAACTCCTTGACGCTGGTGAAAGGGGCAGGCCGGCCGGCGGGTGCCGCGCCGGCGCGTGGCAGCGGCGCATATCTCGGAACCATTCCCGATTTTGCGCCGGTGCCGAAAGGCGTGAAGCTGAGCGGCGTACGTGCAGATGGGCCCGCCGCAGCGGCAGGCCTCGCTGCCGGAGACATCATTGTTCGCTTCGACAGTGACGAGATTGCGGACTTGCGGGGCATGACCGATGCGCTGAATGCACGCAAGCCGGGCGATATAGTTCGAATCACGGTGCTGCGGGATGGGCATGAGATCGTGTTGAATGCCGTCCTGGGCCGCAGGTGAACAAAGTGTGGAGAAGGTCTGCAGAACTGTTGAAATGATGTGGTGCTGTGTTGAGAAGTTGGTTGATTCTGTTGATAACCAAATCTCGTAACGAATGTAATCCGAAAGACTTGCACGGTTCTGGCAGCTGGTTTAGCTTTCGCCTCGAACATGTAAGCAAGCGGTCGCAAGCTTATGGTTCGGCCGACTCACGGGGCGCGCAAGCGTCTGAAAAACAGTGGGAAGGCAGTTCGTCAGGAGGTTCGAAACCTGACGAACCGGCTGCAAGGTCGCTGGACGCAGCCGTAGTCCCGGAGCTCGGGACACCCGAGTCGTGGACCGTACGACGAGGGCGGAGAGAAGCAGCTTCAGTCACCACACGAGGTGGCATACCGAACCGAAGCTGATCTCGCCAGCGGAAAGGTGAGCCCCCAGAATGCGACGTGTCGCACCTGGGGGCTTCTTGCATCATGCCGCGAAAAGCCGCACGATTAGCGGTCCCCGTTTTCTCCACTCCCTGAAAACCCAGCTGTGAGACGCATTTGCGAACCGATCCAACAACCGGGCGGGAAAGCTATGTGCATCAAGCATCTCTGGAAGCTGCGCTGCTTCAAAGCGAGCAGCGCTTCCGCTCGCTCTTCGAAGAATCGCGCGATGCGATTTACTTCACGCGCGTCGACGGCAGCTTCATCGACGCGAACACTTCGTTCCTCGAGCTGTTCGAGCTCTCGCGCGCGGAGCTGTCAGGTTTAAGCGCCGGTACGCTCTACGCGGATCCGGCGGAACGTCTGCACTTTCAGGCGGAAATCGTGGCCACGGACTGCGTGCGTGATTTCGAGGTGAAGCTGCGCACTTTCGCGGGGCGCACCATCGACTGCCTGCTGAATGCCACGCTGCACCGATCGGCTGAAGGCGACATCCTGTGGTATCAGGGCATCATACACGATGTGACGGAACGCAAGCGCGCGGTCGAGCAGCTAGCGCACAATGCCTTTCACGATTCCCTGACCGGCCTGCCCAATCGGGCGCTGTTCATGGATCGTCTCGAGCGGTTGATTCGCCATTCACAACGTCATGCTTCCTACAATTTCGCCGTGCTGTTTCTCGATCTCGATCGCTTCAAGGTCATAAATGACAGCCTGGGACATGTGCTCGGCGACACCCTGTTGCTGGCCATTGGGCAGCGCCTCGAGGCCTGCATCCGGCAGGGTGACACGGTCGCACGGCTCGGCGGCGACGAATTCGCGATTCTGCTCGACGACGTGAAAGACAGCAGTGATGCGACGCGGGTGGCCGACCGCGTCAATCGTGACCTGGGCGTGGTATTCCCACTGCGCGGTCACGAAGTATTCACTTCGGCCAGCATCGGCATAGCCCTGAGCACGACCGGGTATACGCGGCCCGACGAAGTGCTGCGCGATGCGGACACCGCGATGTACCGCGCGAAGGGCCTGGGTGGTGGTCGTTACGAGCTGTTCGATCGGGCCATGCACGCGCACGCGGTCCAGCAGCTGGAACTCGAAACCGACTTGCGCCACGCGCTGGACCGTAGCGAGCTGGTGGTGCACTACCAGCCGATCATCACGCTCGCGACCGGCGAGCTGAACGGCTTCGAGGCGCTGGTGCGCTGGCAGCATCCGCGTCGTGGCCTGGTCATGCCGGCCGAGTTCATCAGCATTGCGGAGGAGACGGGCTCGATCGTGCCGATCGGCTGGGTCGTGCTGCGCGCAGCCTGTTCGCGAATGAACGACTGGCTGAGGAAGTATCCACACGCGGACGCGCTGACCATCAGCGTCAATCTTTCAAGCCGGCAGTTCACGCAGCCAGACCTGATCGATCAGATCGATGCGATCCTGGCCGAGACCGGCTGTCCCCCCGGCAATCTGAAGTTGGAGCTGACCGAGAGCGTGGTAATGGATAACGCCGAAGGTGCCGTAGGCATGCTCGAGCAGCTGCGGGCGCGCGGCATTCATCTCTGCATTGACGACTTCGGCACCGGCTACTCTTCACTCAGTTATCTGAATCAATTCCCGATCGACACGCTCAAGATCGACCGCTCCTTCATCAGCAAGATCGGCGAAAACGGCAGCAGCGTTGATCTGATCGAGACCATGGTGGTTCTGAGCCGGGTGCTCGGGATGGACGCGGTGGCGGAAGGAATCGAAACGCCGGAGCAGCTCGAGCTGGTCCGGCGTCTCGGCGCGCAGATGGCGCAGGGGTTTTATTTGTCGCTACCACTGGAGCACGCAGCGGCTGAAGACCTGCTGCGGCGCGCGCGAACATGGTAATGATCAGCGCGCTATTGGCTGAGCGCCCGTAATCAAGCGTCCGTCTTCTTGCAGAATCGAACCGTACTTGACGGTTCCGGAATGTTCAGGACCGAAGTGCTGCGCAGACGCAGTTCCCCGAGAACATCCAGGGTCAGACCCGAAGCGACACCCAGTGTTTCGAAGGTGCTCGCTCCGACAGTGAAGTTACCGCCTACCCGTAACGTGCTAAAATCGGCCTCGAGCCAGGTCAACGCTGCCCTACTGCGTCAACCGATAAACCGTGCCGCCGGCCGTCAGCACATACAGCTCGCCGAGCGCGTCTTCGCCAAAGGAGGTGATCGATCCGAGATCGCCGAAGCCCCAGGTCCTGTGCTCGGTTACGGCGTTATTCGTGTACCTGAAGCTTCGAACCCGGCCGGAGCAATAGTCGGCGTAAAAGTAGTGGCCACGCAGCGATGGGATCCGCGCCCCCCGGTAGACGAAGCCGCCGGTCACCGAGCAATTGCCGCCGGAATGGTCATACTCGAAGACCGGCAGCGTGAGGCCGGTCTGGTCGCAGCTGGCAACCCGAAAGCAATGGCGCCCCTCCATGATACTCCAGCCGTAGTTCAGGCCGCGAGCTCCTGCCGCGACGACATTTATCTCCTCCCAATTGCTTTGGCCGACATCGGCGATGTAAAGCAGACCGTCCGTTCGATCGAACGCGATGCGCCATGGATTGCGCAGGCCGAGCGCCCAGATCTCGGGAGCTCCGCCATTCGGAGCGATGCGCAGAAGCTTTCCGAGCAGCGTCTGCGGGTTCTGCCCGTTACCCTGCGGATCGCCGCCGCTGCCACCATCGCCCATGGCAATGTAAAGCTGGCCATCCGGACCGAAGAGGATGTGGCCGCCGTTATGGTTTGCGAAGGGTTGGTCGACCCGCAAAATCAGCTGTGCGGAACCGGCATCAGCCACGTCACTGGACGGATCGGCGCGGTACCTTTCGACGCGCGTATCGCCCTGGGTGTCAGTGTAATTCACGTAGAAGAAGCCATTCGTCGCATATGCAGGGTGGAACGCCACACTGAAAAGGCCCTGCTCGCCGCCGCTGCGGACCCGGCTGCGGATGTCGAGGAAAGGTGTGACCAGTCGTTGTCCGTTCTTCAAGATCCGAATCGTTCCGCGCTGCTCGACAATGAACAGGCGTTGATCCGCATTCGGCGCTATAAGGTGTACGGGGCTGCTGAAACCGGTAGTGACGACTTCGAGCCGAATCCCGGCGGTGTCGATCGGTCCTGGGTCCGTGCCTTGCGCCGGGGCGGCACCCGAACCGCACGCTACCGCCAACAGCGCTCCGAACTCCATGAACTTCAATGGTTTGATCATGCTCATACGTTTCCCGGCTCGTGCACCGTTCGCTGGCGCTGATCCTGCAGCAGCAGGACGCGCACACTCGATGTATGATACCGCCACTCGAGATCTGGTTTGAATCCATTGATCGCCACCGACGGCTTGCGCGGGCAAATCACGCAGATCGCAGAACAGGCCGGCGCTGATGCCGCCGCGGTCGCGTTTTTCGATTTCCGGCACAATATCGGCTGGAGCCACCATGGCGAACGCTGGTTCCATGCCGCAAGTACGATCAAGGTGCCGGTTCTGCTAGGCGTGTTCGATGCGATCGAGAAGGGCCGGCTGACCGAATTCTCGCGAGTCCACGTGCGCAACCGCTTCCTGAGCGTGGTGGATGGCTCCGCGTTTCGCATTGAAGCCGGTCGCGACAGCACGCCGGAAGTGCACGCGGCGCTCGGCAAAACGCTGCAAGTGCGCGAGCTGGCGCGTCACATGATCGTGACCAGCAGCAACCTGGCAACGAACCTTTTGATCGATATTGTGGGCGTCGATACGATTCAGCACGCATTGCAGGATTTGCGGCTGGCTGATGGCATCGAGTTCGTGCGCGGCGTCGAGGACAATACCGCGTGGGAGCAAGGCATCAATAATCGGGTTACCGCCAATGGCCTGCTCACAGCATTGCGTATGATCGCCGAAGAGCGCGCGATCTCCGAAGACGCTTCGCGCCACATGTTGGATATTCTGCACGGTCAGGAGTTCAAGCGTGGAATTCCGGCGGGGTTGCCCGGCGAAGCGCGCGTCGCTCACAAGACGGGTGAGATTTCGACGGTGGCGCACGATGCAGGAATTGTCTATTTGCCCGATCGCGAGCCGTACGTGCTGGTGATTCTCACGGAATGGGATGCCGGCAAGACGGGGCGGCAGGACACGATCGCACGCATCTCGCGGGCAATTTTTGAGTATGTAACGGAAGGCGACGAACGAAGTGAGTGACCGCCGCATGCTGCTGCTGCCGGTGGTGGATGGGCTCGAGCTGGAGCGGGCCCAGCGCGCAGTGCTGAGACCGGACGAAGTGTTGAACGATCGCGAAGGTCAGGCGCGCCGTCTGCCACGCTTTTTCTTCGAAGTGGATTCATGGCAGACCGCGCGAGAGACACAGGTGACGGAGCATTTCTCGTTATGGGAATTCGTTACGGTGGATGTTCGCGAGGCCGAGCAACAGCGCACCTTTCCGCGTTACATCCCGTGCGCGGTCTTGCTGCTGGCGGCGCACCTTCAGGTGCTTCGCAATGCGGTCGGCACGTTCGTACATATCGCCGCGAATGGCGGTTACCGGTCGCCGGGCCACGCGCTCACGAGGCATGCGTCCCTGCACTGCTGGAGTACGGCCGTGAATATCTATCGAATTGGCGATGAGTATCTCGATGCACAGGAGAAGATCGAACGCTTCGCGCGCATTGCGCAGAAATCCATGGATGGCTGGTGGGTGCGGCCGTACGGCGCGCAGGACGGCTACGCGGATGATCACCTGCATCTCGATTTGGGATACGTGCTCAAGGATGGATGAGCGATAAGAAAGACGCCGGGTACGCGGCGTCAGGCATTTCGGCGACGGAGCGCTTACAACTCGCGGCGGTTGGCATGGAGGCGGAGTTCTCCGTGTTCATAGACGGCGAGCAAGTCAAACCCGAGGATGTGTTTCGCGATCCGCGCGCGTTCATGGGCAATGGACTGATGCACAGGAAGGGCACCTCGTATCACCTGCCGACCGGTGGCGCGGTTTACTTCGATACGGGCGTCATCGAAATTGCGACGCCGGTGATCGAGCTTGCGCGCGGCTGCGCCGCACGAGCGGGTCGCTCGCTCTGGGAAGGCATTCGATTCGTGCGCGACGGCCTCAACGAGTGGGAGCGCAAGTACCGCCATGATGTGCGCCTGGCCGGCTTCAGCACGCATTACAACGTGTCTTTCGAATTGCCGCAGCATGAGCGCGCCGAGTCGCGCACAGTCGAAAAACTCGCACTGCTGCTCAGCTACATTCTGCCGGTGCCGGTGATGCTGCTCGCCACCAATCGCAAATCCACTGGTGTCGGTGTGCGACCGCGCGGCAACCGCATCGAGATCACTGTCGACTTCACGCCCAGTGCAGCTTTAATGATCGCGACCGGCACGCTCATCACCGGTACTGTGCGCGCCGTCATGGCCTGGCCGTCATTCGAGCTGGCCGAGCTGGAGCGGCGTGGCCTGCCGGTAATCGATGGCTTCCGGCCGATTGCGCACACGTCACGCAAAGGCTGGCTCGCACGCTATGACTGCTATCCCCAGAATCCGTTTACGTGTGACATTGATAAAGATACCTGGCGCACGACCGACGGTCGGGAGCTGAGCTTGCGCGCCATAGCCGGCGGCGTTACGCGCTACTTCTGGCGCTCGATCAGGCGCATCTCCGACCCATTCACCTTCAGGCTGATCGGATCGGTCATTCGCGGGCGTGCACCGTCTCTGCTCGAGCTGCCCGATCGGCCGCAGGAGTACGAAGATGTCGGCCGGCTGTGCTCATGGGACGAGCTGTTCCCGCCCAGCCAGCTCAGCCGTTCGCGTTACGAGCGCGTCCTCATTCACGCCATCTCGGGGCAGAAGCTCCGGCTCTTCGGCCGCTGGTATACGCCGACCGGAATGCGTGGCTGGTCACAGGTGATCTTCCGCCGCGACGACCGGCGCAGCCGCCACTATTTCTCGATCGATTTCTTGCTGAATCACTTGAATGATTGGGGCAGGTCGGCGAAACGCGCGCGCAGCAGCTAACGCCGCCTGACCAGCAACACGACCGTACGGCCGCCGATCTCGAGCGCCTGCCCAGGACCAACGGTGAGGCGCTCGTTGTCAGCCGGCCTGCTGGTATCGAACTCGACTTCCCATGGCAGCTGCGAATCCCACAGCGGAATCGTGAAGGCAACAGCTTCGTGGTGCGCGTTCAGAATCAACAGCAAGTCGTCATCGCTGATGAGATCGCCGCTTTCATTGACTTCGCCGAGGGTTCGGCCGTCGAGCCGCATGCCGATCGAGCGCACCCAGGGCGCATCCCACTCGGCATCCGTCATTTCGTGACCATCCGAGCGAAGCCACGTGATGTCCTTTACATCGGCGCCGCGAATCTTCCGGCCCCGAAAAAACTTGCGACGGCGCAAACCCGGATGTCGCTTGCGCAGAGCGATCAGCCGGCGCGTGAACTCCAGCAGTGCCTCCTGCTTGTCATCCAGATTCCAGTCGAACCAGCTGATCACGCTGTCCTGGCAATATGCGTTGTTGTTGCCACGCTGCGTGCGGCAGATCTCGTCGCCGCCGCACAGCATGGGCACGCCCTGAGAGAACAGCATGGTCGCCATCATGTTTCGTTTCTGGCGATCACGCACCGCGTTGATTGTCTCATCAGCGGTTGGACCTTCGACGCCGTAATTGCACGATAGATTGTTGTTATTGCCGTCGCGGTTGTCCTCGCCGTTCGCTTCATTGTGCTTGTCGTTGTAGCATACGAGATCGTTGAGCGTGAAACCGTCGTGCGCGACTACGAAGTTGACGCTCGAGTACGGGTTGCGGCCGTCGTCGCCATAGAGATCGCTGCTGCCGGTCAGGCGCGAGCCAAATTCGGCCATCTGATCTTCGTCACCGCGCCAGAAGCGGCGCACCGTATCGCGATACTTGTCGTTCCACTCGGCCCAAAGCACCGGGAAGTTGCCGACCTGATAACCACCCTCACCGACATCCCATGGCTCGGCAATCAGCTTTACTTCCGACAGAATCGGATCCTGGTGAATGATGTCGAAGAACGAGCCGAGCCTATCGACCTCATGCAGCTCACGCGCGAGCGTGGACGCGAGGTCGAAACGAAAGCCGTCCACGTGCATCTCGAGCACCCAGTAGCGCAGGCTGTCCATGATCAGCTTGAGCACCTGCGGCTGGCGCGCGTTAAGGCTGTTGCCGGTTCCCGTGTAGTTCATGTAATAGCGCGGCTGATCGGGAACCAGACGGTAGTATGTCGTGTTGTCGATGCCGCGAAAATTTAGCGTCGGGCCCAGCTCACTACCTTCCGATGTGTGGTTGTAAACAACGTCCAGAATCACTTCGATGCCGGCCTTGTGCAGCTGTTTGACCATGGCTTTGAATTCGTTGACCTGCTCGCCGCGATCACTGGTCGCGTAGCCGGCGTAGGGCGCGAAGAAGCTGGTCGTATTGTAACCCCAGTAATTTCTGAGTCCCTTGTCGACCAGAAACTTGTCATGCAGGAAATCGTGAACCGGCAGCAGCTCTACGGCCGTGACACCAAGCCTGGTGAGATAGTCGATCATCGGTTCGGATGCGAGACCAGCGTAGCGGCCGCGTAATGCTTCCGGTACGGCGGGATGCCGGATGGTGAAGCCTCTTACGTGCACCTCGTAAATGATCGATTGATTCCACGGTATCCTGGGTGGACGGTCATCTTCCCATGGAAACGTCGTATCGACGACCACCGCCCTGGGTTTGCCCCACGCATCGTCGCCATAATTCCTGCTGAGATCAGCGGCGGCATCGCCGAGCGTGTAGCTGAAGACGGGTGCGTTCCAGTCAACCTCGCCGGTAACCGCGTGTGCGTACGGGTCGATCAGAAGCTTTGATGAATTGAAGCGCAGTCCTCGTTCCGGCTCGTACGGGCCATCGACACGATAACCGTAGAGCTGGCCGGGTTTGAGACCCGGGATGTAGCAGTGCCAGACATGCGCGGACTTCTCGCGAACCCGAATGCGTTCCAATTCCATGGTCGGCTCGTTCGAGTCGAACAGACACAAATCGACGCTGGACGCATTCTCCGAAAAGATGGCGAAGTTGACACCTCTGCCATCCCAGTTCGCGCCCAGCGGCGACGGCTCGCCGGGAAGCACTTTCATGCGAACCTCCTCAGGCAAGGCCGGTGCCGAACACAGCCGGAACCCGCATGTCGCGCTACGGTATGACAGTTCATGCTCATACGCGCATCGTTCCTGGTCATGGTGGCCGGGCTGGCCGCCGCGGCACCGGCTTTGGCCGGAGGCACAGCTACCAACGAGACGCGTCCGGAGCTGGTTGGTTTCACTGCGGAGCGACTCGCAAAAGTCGATTCGACAATCGAGGCCGCGATTCGTGGTGGCGCAACGCCGGGCGCGGCACTCGCTGTTGGGCGCTACGGTGAGATCGTGCGGCTGCGCGGATATGGTCGTCTGACCTACGCAGCGGATGCGCCGGCCGTCACCGATTCCACCATTTTCGACATTGCCTCACTCACCAAAGTGGTGGGCACGACCACAGCGATCATGAAGCTGGTCGACGAAGCTCGCCTCGAGCTCGACGCGCCTATCTACCATTACTTGTGGAGCTGGCCGCGCGCGGGACTGGGTTCGTTGATTACGCTCCGCCATCTGCTGACGCACACGTCAGGCTTGCCGGCGGGCGCAAGTCTTTGGACCACCGCAGGGCATGACGCAAAAATCTCGCGGATCGCGGCAATGCGGCTGGTTTCGCCTCCCGGCACGCAGACCATTTACAGTGATCTCGGAATGATCGTGGCGGGCGCCGTGGTCGAGAGCGTGACCGGCGAGCGGCTGGATGATTATCTCGAGCGTGAGGTCTTCGAGCCGTTGCGACTGCGCGAAACCTTCTTCAATCCGGCGGACAAAATGGTCGCGCGCCGCAATCTTCTGGCGCCGATCGTGGTGTCGGCGGTGGCGCGCTCCTTTTTCTTCACACCATTCGCGATCATCGCGGCATGGTCCGAGCAGCTGGAAGTGAAGACGGCTTCATTCACGCGCGCGGGCACGCCGCCGCGCGGGCGGTTCTTCGATCTGACGCAGATCGCACCAACCGAATACAGCGAGGCTCGTGGCGCTGCGCTGCAAGGCGTCGTGCACGATCGCAACGCCGCCGCGTTCGATGGCGTTGCTGGTCACGCCGGCCTGTTCTCGTCCGCGCGCGACCTGGCGGTCTTTGCGCAGGTCATGCTGGCCGCGAAGACGCACAAGATCGATGCCCCGATGGTTAGCGCCGCTACAGTTGATCTATTTGTTGCGAAGTCGGGCGGTGCGCGTCGAGCGCTCGGCTGGGATACGCCATCAGGCAAGTCGAGCGCGGGCGATTACTTCCCAGCCACCGCCTACGGCCATACCGGTTTCACCGGCACCAGCATCTGGATCGACCCGGAGCGCGACCTGTTTGTCGTGCTGCTGACGAACCGCGTTTATCCGACTGCGGCGAACCGGAAGCACGTAAGGCTGCGGCGTGAAGTTCATGATGCGGTCGAGCTTGCGCTGGCAGATAGGCCAGAATTGAGAGGGTGAGAGGGTGAGAGGGTGAGGGGGTGAGAAATAGGAACTCTCACACTCTCACCCTCTCACACTCACACTCTCACCCTCTCACCCTCTCACACTCTCTAATGATGCGACCCACCAGTCCGTCCATATGTCACGTGCACATCCGCGATATATTCTGGATGGCTTCGATCGATTGACGGCCACAACGCCCGCTCATCGGGCACGAAGATTCCGCCCAGCGTTCCCATCGCGCCGTTCTCGATCGTCTCACCCGTGGGATTGTCGTATTCCGCAGTAAGCCGGTAGGTGTGCGCTGGATTCATCTGCACGCCCAAGCGCCACAGAAATGACTTGCGCGGCATGCCGATGACGCTGCCGCTGTCATCGACCGCCGGCTTCGCCTCCCACAAGATTTTGCCGGTCGTAACATTCTCAAATCGCAACGCCACGCCGTATTTGTGCATGTGTCCGCCAAGCGCGATGATGCGGCCCGGTATTGCCGGACTGCCTTCCCAGCTTCTGCTCGAACGGCCCGGCGGCAATGAATACGCGTGAATGCCGGCGGGCGGCATGACGTCGACATAAAATGGCTGAATCGCAAGCTTGGGCAGCACCGAGCCCGTGCTGCTGTACTTCATGCGCACGCGCAGCTCGGCCTGACTGTATGAGGTATCGGTCGGGTTGTGGAACATGACGGTAAATATCAGCGAGTCGCCGGTCGCAACCGGATAGCCGAGTAGCCGAGGCAGCGCCACCGAACCGGTTTCGGCGCCGGCCGCGCCGACTCGTTGCATGATCTGGCTGAACAGCTCGCGTCGTTGCGGTGCGATAATGTTCATGTGATGCAGCAGCACGTCCGGCAGCTTGCGCCCTTCTCCGTCCACTATCTCGGTCGTGAATCCGTGCAAATAGGCATCGACCGGGAGTGTAACGGACTGCGCCTTGGGTTGTTCGATGTGATCGTGGTGGCCGGCGTGCTCACCTGCCGCTGGTAGATCGATGGGTCCAACCGAGAAGAGCAGCTCGGAGTTCCGGGCATCATGCGTCACGCGCAGAACCGCACTTTGGGCGTGCGCGCTGATAACGGCGGCGTTCAGCATGGCAAGGACAGCGAGTGTAGTCCTGTACATACTGGTATAATCTTACAAAAAATACGCCGGTTCCTGAAAGGAAGCCGGCGCAGCGGACGGAGGGCCCGAGATTCGAACTCGGAAGACCTTTCGGTCGCCAGTTTTCAAGACTGGTGCAATAGCCGTTCTGCCAACCCTCCACTAGGGAGCATGGGAGCATGGGAGCATGGGAGCATGGGAGCTTGGGACTGCTTCCAGCTTTAAATATCGCGGTTTTGGGGTTGCGGTTCAATGTCTGAAGACCCTTCGGACAGTGAAGATCATCGCCATGCCGTGCTCATTTGCGGCCTGGATGACCTCATCGTCGCGGACCGAACCACCGGGTTGAATCACGGCCTTTACGCCCGCGGCCGCGGCAGCATCGATGCCGTCCCGGAATGGAAAGAACGCGTCTGAGGCGAGCGCGGCACCCGTGAGATCGGCGCCCTGATCGCCGGCCTTCATGACGGCAATGCGTGAGGCGTCGACCCGGCTCATCTGACCGGCGCCAATGCCGAGCGTGCGCTGGTCGTGCGCGAGCACGATCGCATTCGACTTGACTGCCGCGCTCACCCGCCAGGCGAAGCGCAGGTCGTCCAGCTCGCCAGGCGCAGGCGCGCGCTTCGTCACGGTCTTCCAGTCGGATTCCGGGAATGCCATGCGCATGCGTGACTGTACCAGCATGCCGCCGCGCACACGCTTGTAATCCAGCTCGTTTTCACCCGCTACCGTAACTGGCATTTGAATCAATCGCAGATTCTTCTTACGCTGTAGAATTTCCAGCGCGGCGGCATCGAATTGCGACGCGATGACGATCTCGAGGAAGATGTTCGCCATGGCTTCCGCCGTCGCAGCGTTGAGGGCATGATTGAAGGCTACGATACCGCCAAAGGCGGAAACCGGATCGCACTCAAGCGCGCGCTCATACGCATGTTCCGCCGTATCCGCGAGCGCGACGCCGCATGGCGTGGTGTGCTTGATGATGACACACGCGTCCTGCCTGGCATCGCTCCACGCCGACACCGCCATGACCGCCGCTTCGACGTCCAGGATGTTGTTGAAGGAAAGCTCTTTGCCATGCAGCTGCTTCAGCGCGGCGAGCGAATCCGGCGGCGCGCCGGCCTCCAAATAAAACGCGGCCGGCTGGTCGGGGTTCTCGCCGTAGCGCAGTGACTGCGCCAACATCAGATCGATGGTCAGCGCTTTGGTGAAGCCTTCGCCTTGCTGCTGCGCATCGAAGTAGCTGGCAATCGCGCGATCGTAACGCGAGGTGTGGTCGAAGACCTTGCGTGCCAGCTGTCGCCGCAATGCCTCGCCGGCCGCACCGTTCTTCAGTGCATCGATCACTCTGCCGTAATCGTCCGGGTCGACGACTGCAAGCACGGACGCGTGGTTCTTGGCCGCCGCACGCAGCATGGTAGGCCCGCCTATGTCGACCTCTTCCATGGCATCCGCGAGGGTCGCGCCGGCATCGACTGCCTCGTGAAACGGATACAGGTTGACAGCGACCAGATCGATCTCGCCGTAGCCGTGCTGGGCGA
>JBQTID010000232.1:0-6126 GCA_052389275.1 Gemmatimonadota bacterium
GGAGTCCGAACCTGAGCCACGAGTTTTAAGCTCCAATGCAAGGACTGAAGTGGGGCCGCGACTCCCGCCGAATCGAGCAATGGCCGCGAGTGTTTTTTCAAGCATTATGTCATCATGTTGTTCGCTATGCGCATTTGGTTGGTCCATGGGGATCTCTCATAGTTAGAGTGACCGGTGCGGCCTAATGATGCGCGCCGCTGCCGGCGTGCGGATGGGCAGTCACTGCCTATTTTTGCGGGGGCGACGTCGTCCGGACAGACCCCAATTGTTCAGGTTCTGTTCAGGATTGGTTACGAAACGGTTTTTATCGAAATCGGTACGGCAGGCCTCGGCAGTAGCCAATGACTCAGATGCTGTAGAACAGTTGAGGAACCGGCACTTTTTCGCTATGCTGTGGAGTCGTTTCCGAACACAGCGGCTAGCAACACCAAGCGGCCCACAACGCCGCCTGAACAACCAATCAGGATTAATTCGTGGCGCTCTCCCTTAACAAGCGTCTAATTCGCATCCCTGTGCCGAGGCTCGAAGTGCAGAACGCAACATGCGAAGGGCTTGTCGCATGAGCATCAGGCAGGTGATCGATATAATCAACCAGATGGAGCAGGATCAGGTCATCGAGCGGTACGCTATTGGTGGCGCGGTGGGCGCCACATTTTATTTGGAGCCAGTAGCCACACTGGATGTCGATGTCTTCGTTGCGTTCCGGCAGCCTCCCGGCCGACTCCTGCTGAGCATGCAGCCGATCATAGAGTATTTGACACAAAAGGGTGGCGTAGCGGACGGCGAGTACATTATGATCGCTGGGTGGCCGGTTCAGTTTCTGCCCCCAACGAGCCCGCTGGTGGAGGATGCTCTGCAAAATGCCGTCACAGTCGACGTGGATGGAACGCCAGCGCGCGTATTCACCGCACAGCACTTGGCTGCGATCGCGCTGGAGACCGGCCGAGCCAAGGATAAGGCACGCCTGCTGCAGTTCCTCGAAGTGGGCGTGATCGACCTCGATGCGTTTGAGAGTCTCGTCGGTCGGTGCGACTTGCTCGACCGGTGGCAGGATTTCAAGCGAACTTTCTTGAAGGATGCGTCGTGACGTTCGACTTGAAGCGAATTATTGAAAGCAAGAAGAGGCATCGTAAACATCTCGCCACGCGCCCGATGGCAGAAAAGCTATCAATGCTAGACGAGCTGAGGGAGCGCACTGTTAGCATCCGCGTCGCAGTACTTGGCAAAGCTTCTAAGACGACTGATCCTCGCATCAGGACTTCACGCGTCCAGTAACAGCATCCCCGCAAAAAACCTCCGGAGCTGGCGTTTCAGCAGCACATCGCGGAATTCCTGGTGCGCGAGCATGGTTACGGGGTGCTAACCCGGACGTTGAGACCTCCAAACGCGACGCTTGGACCTCGCTGAACGCGCCGGCGTCCCACCTCACAATCCCCGTGTCCTATAATCGGCGCAAGGCGTTCGAGCTCGAGATGTGGCGGTCGAACGCAAAAGCGTCGGACTTGCCAATGACCTTGACGACGTCGCCCCACAGCAGCGTGGCGAGGCGCTGCTTCTTGCCGTCGGGGCCGGTCTCGTAGACGGTCACCATGTCGGAGTCGAGGTAACGCTGCTTCGCGGGCATGTTGTCTCACTCCTGATCGATCGGACAGGCGTTGGGCGCCGTGTTCGGCATGTGCACGGTGTTGACGATATCGGAGGAACGCTCCGTACGGATCAAGTGGTTCGCCAGCGTCACGCGCGGATCGGCGTCCCGATTGTCGCTGTTCACTAGGGTCACGCCCGCTGGCGGCAACGAGCCGAAGTCCCATGTGCGGACAAAATTGAATTGCAGATTGTTGTTCACCCCGCGCTTGAGCTCCGCGACATCGCCACAGGGGCTGAATCGGATTGGATTGGCTGTGCCTTGCACAGCTTGAAAGTCGAACGTGGTCGGCGGCTGATCGAGGAACAATGCCTTCAGGTTGATCAGGCGCGCGGTCGAGGTTGTTTCATTCGATAATGCGATCAGGGCGAAGGTGCGATCTTCAGGGTCCGGGCTGAAACCCCAGAATTGGACGCCCCACTCATCGGCGGGCACGAGGAAAACCGACTGCTCCCAGATTTTCGGCACCACGGCGTCATCGTCGCAGGCCAATCGATAGAAAACGAGCCTCAAGTTCGAGTTCCTCGTGTTTGACACCACGAAGTAACGGCTGTGCGGGCTGAATCCATAAGCCGCGCCCGCCGGATATTCTCCCACAGGGATCACGCAGCTCGCGTCATCCCGGTGCGTGAGCGTGAAGCGGATCGTGGTCGTGCCGCTGGTGGCGAGGGTGAAAAGCCCGTCGGGGGATTGGCCGTCCACCACCGGCTCCGCGACATGCACGTATTCGAGCGTTTCATCTGCTGCCATGGTGCAGCCACAGTCGACATCATCGACCACGGCATGCGCGTCCGGAGGCAGGATCTGTAGCTGCGCGGTCCGGGTTCGCGTGAGGTTGCCGCCAGCGCCGGTGAAGGTGATCTGATACGCGCCGACCGGAGCGGTCAGCGCGGCCATTACCGTTCCCGTACTGGCGGATTGAGCGACCGCCACTTCTGCCGGCGCAAAGGTGAAATTGACACCTGCCGGCTGGCCGGTTGCGCTGAGCACGACCGGCGATTGCATTCCTGAATTTCGCGTTACGGTCAGCGGGAACGTGCGCTGCGTGCCCTGCCGCACGGCTGGCAGCGCGGTAACATCGAGCGTGAAATCCGCGGCCACGACGTTCACTCTGGTATCGAAGGTTCTCGTAAGGCCGCCACCGCTCGCGGTGATCGTGAACCCGCGGTCACCCAGTCCGGCCGCAGCGGTCGCGGTCATGGTTGCGACGGATGTGGTGGTGCCAGGCGCCAGCGGCTGCGGCGCAAATGAAAACGTGACGCCGGCCGGCGGAATGTCGACGCTCACGGTTACGGCATCGCTCATCGCGGCATTACGCGCGACGATCACGTCGAAGACTTCCCTGCCGCCTTGCGGCAGGTTCGGCACCGCGTTCGCGCGCACCGTGAAGTCAGGACAGAGCGCCAGCGTGACGAGCAGCGGATCGCTGATCGCTTGCGTGCCGCTGTAGTTCGAGTTGTTGCTGACACTGCGAATCTCGAGCGCCATCGGCCGCACCGCCGCGATGGCGGTGGGCAGCATGATCAGCAGCCGCTCGTCGTCGTACATGTCATCGACTTCACCCGCGCTCACGAGCGACACCTTGTCGAGGTAATAGAAGCCGGTGCCATCCTCGGTCCACCAGCGCTCCTGATCGTGGCTGGTCGGCTGGCGCATCAGCACACCATTCGCTGCAGCTGTATGTCGGTCAGCGAGCGCTTCATGATGTTGACGACGACGCGCCGGTCCGCCGGAATCGCGATGCCGTTCGCGCAACTGCCGGCCGGCTGAAGCCCAATGACGTCGAACTCTGGGTCAGCCTCGCTGACCATATCCGCCATGCTAACACTGGTCGCCATCTGCACCGGAGCGATGTCGGGCCAGTTGGAATTGACCGGTGCGTACAGGGTCGGCGTTTCGGCGGGCGGCAGATTCTGGCCGACCTGGCCGAGGAAGCCGCATTGGGTGTTGGCGGCGGACAGCAGGATCAAAAGGCTGATGCGAGTTGCGGACATGATTCCCTCCTTCGGGGATAGGCCGCGTTTAAAATTGAGGCTGCGGTCGGGACCGGGATGGGCGGTCACTGCCTATTTTTGCGGGGACGGCGTCGTCAGGACAGACCCAATTGTTCAGGTTCTGTTCAGGATTGGTTCTGAAACGGTTGGGATACGTCGGCGAGATGGCGATCGCGGGCGCGGGCGCGGGCGCTGGCGCGGGCGCGGGTATCTACGCGGCCTGCGGGTTGCGGGTTGGGGGTTGCGGGAGACCCACGACCCACGACCCACGACCCGCACCCGGATTCCGCGACCCGCGCTGTTTCCCGCGACCGCGACCGCGCCCTCGACCGCGACCGCGCAGGTTTGGTTGAAACGACCAAGGAGGATGGCGCCGCCCTTGTTACCTGAGAACCGTTGTGCTCAGGAATTCGAGTGCGCGTGGATCTCGGCTCTCCGCGAGCAGGTCTGGTCTTCGGCGATACCACGGACCCATGCGGCCGACTCACTCAAAGGGTTGTGCGGGCATGAAGTCGCGGTCGCGGGCGCTGGCGCGGGCGCGGGAAACTACACGGGCCGCGGATCGCGGGTTGCGGTTGCGGGTTTGCGGCGTTGCGGGAGCTGCGCGACCCACGACCCGCACCCAGATGCCGCGACCCGCGCTGTTTCCCGCGACCGCGACCGCGCCCGCGTCCGCGTCCGGGTCCAGACTTGCGACTACCACAACCCATTTGTACATTGTACATATGAAGCGCATTACCGCCTCCGAAGCCCGCCGCCAGTGGTTCCGCCTGCTCGATGAAGTGATCGAAGGCGAGGTGGTCGCCATCATCCGCAAGGGCAAACGCATTATCATCCGTCGCGAGAACGCGACTCGCGGCGTTCGCGAGCCTTTGCCGGATTACGGTTCGATTCTGAAGGTCCGTGACGCCGAGCAGGCGGATACGTGGGGTTGGGACTGGCATGGTCCGGAAACCGATGTCACGCCGGCCAGGCGCGAGCCGTGAAGTGCATACTCGACACGCACTTTCTCCTCTGGATCGTGCTGGCTGCGGAGCGGCTGAAAGAGTTTCCGTGGCTCAAACGGTACGAGCCCTGGGGCGTTTCGCCGGTGTCGTTCCTGGAAGTGAAGTTTCTGGCGGAGGTCGGAAAACTCGAGGTCGATATGCAGGCCTTCACGACCGCCGTGATGGCTGATTCACGTTTTCTAGTGGACGACGTCCCCTTCCTGAATCTCATCCATCAGGCATTGCCAATCGAATGGACGCGCGATCCGTTCGATCGCATGCTCGCCGCGCACAGCGCGGCGCGACGACTGCCGCTGTGCACGCTCGATCGAAACATGCGCACGCATCACGGGCTCATTCCACGAGAGCTATCGATCGCGAAGTGATCGGAACGAAGCCCGTGCGTACGTTTCAAACCCGAACGCGATCTCGGCGGCGGCCAAAGTATCGAAGTCATCCGGCACCTCGATTTCGCCGGCCAGAAAGCCGAGCCGCTTCGGCTCGGCGGGCGCATCGATTGCCGCGACGCGGACCAAGGGCTTGCCTGCCTTGGCAATGACGAACGGCTCGCCCTCGAGCGAGTGCAAAATTCGAAATCGAAATCGAATTTGAATTCCTGTTTCCCGCATCTTCAATTTCGATTTCATCGACCTCCACTAGCCCAATAGCTCGTATCCGGCCACCTCGAAGTGGCGGTCGAACGCAAACGCGTGTGAAATCTTCTCGCGCCGCATAACCTCGAAGCTCACTGCATCGACGAGAGAAAAGGACTGGTCGGCAAAGCGAGCGAGCCAATTGGTGATGCCGTCGGCCAACAGGTCGGTATCCACGCTGACCCATTCATGGGCGGGATCACCGAGCAGTCTCAGCAATGCCGCGCGCGCATGCGCGGCGCCGCGCGCATACAGCAAATGCGAGTGTACCTCGCTCAGGATCAAGGTCGTGCCGATATACCGGCCGCCGATTGCCTTGTGGCGCCTGGCAAACGCAATTGCACGCGCGTGGTATTGATCGCGTTGACGGTTGAGCGCGAGCAGCGCGCTGGTGTCAGCGAGGACGCGCACGTTTCTTTACCGGCTTCTTCTGCTGATAGCCGCCGCCGTAAAGGTACTCGTCGTGGCGTTCTGCTACATCCGGTGGCAAACCATCATCGGCGGCCGTGGCAATCAGAAAGTCGAGTGCTGAGCCGGGTTTGCTTTGCGCCAACGTTTCCTCCGCCAGCCGGCGCAGGCCACGCCGGAACAGCTCGGTCCGGGCAAGGCCGGTCTTCTCAGACATCTCTTCGAGCAGGGCGCGATCCCGCTCGTCCAGATAGACAACCACCTGCTCCCGCACGCGCTTCGGTTTCTCTCGTGGCATTTGACTCGCCTTCTTACATGTGGAAAGTACTAGTATAGCATACTAGTCATAAACCGGCGGGATCAAAAGTGCGGGGAGGGTGGACTTCTGCCTTTCTTCCTGTTATGGTTTCTAGGAAGAAAGGGTGAAAATGGCGCTGAAT
>JBQTID010000233.1:0-21313 GCA_052389275.1 Gemmatimonadota bacterium
ACCCCTGCATCCTCCGCCAGCTGCACTGCCTGACTGAAGGTGCTGTGCCCCCAACCTTCACGTCGTGGATACTCGGTGTCGCTGAACATTGCATCGTGATAAAGCACGTTGACGCCGCTCAGGAAGCGAATGAGCTCGTCATACGTCTTTCTGGCATCCAGCGGATAGTGGCCGCCATGCAGCTCGTTATCCGGGAAATACGCGACCGACGCACCATCGGCCGCAATCTTGTAGCCGTACGTGTTTGCCGCATGGCGGACGCGGATTGCATCGACCTCGACTCCGGGCTCTACCCACGGATCGCCACCCAGATGCTCGAAGTCGAGATGCGCCGCGATCGCGTCGAAGGGGACCGGGAAATAAATCGGGCCCATTTGTCCGGCGATCAAAGTGCGGATGTCAATGTCGCCCTGCTTCGCGCCATGCACGCGCAGCCGGGTGCTTGTGTTATAAAGTGGGCCGAAGAAGGGCAGCCCCTGGATGTGGTCCCAATGGAAATGCGTCAGGAACAGCTCCGCCCTGATCGGCTCGGCTTCCTGCGCCAGGTGCTCGCCGAGCAGACGAATGCCGCTGCCGGCGTCGAATATGAAACGACGCCCGCGCGCAACGACTTCCACGCACGATGTATTGCCGCCGTATCCGGCGGTTGCCATGCCGGCGCTCGGAATGGAGCCTCGCGTGCCCCAACAACGCGCGTGCATCGCTTTCTGCACGATCATCAGTTGTGAAGCGCCTGCATCGACCATGGCCGCGCCACGGGCGTTCGGATGCTGGTCTCTCGACATTAAAGGTCGATTCTGGAGAGTGAATAGCTGCGGGAACCGGGGAGTCCAAGTTGCGCAAAATCACGGAAATAATCAAGCAGAAGCACTTGCGCGGGAGCGTGGGAGCATGGGAGCATGGAAGCATGGGTGCGACTGGGCGCGGGTACGGTTAATATTCGTCAGGTCCACTTGTCTCGGAGCTTTACTATGCCCGCAACGCTGCCCGCTCCCGTACTGGAACAGATCGTCTCCGTCCTGGAGAAGGTGCCCCTATTCGAGGGGTTGTCACGTAAGGACTTGGAGAAGATCGCAAAGCTGGTTCGAGGGCGTACGGTCCAGGCCGCGGAGCTGGTTTTCAAGGAAGGCGATCCGGGGGACAAGTTCTACATCGTTCAGTCCGGCTCGGTCGAAATCCTGAAGGACAAGGCTGGCTCGGAGCCCGACCGGCTCGCCGTAAAACGGGCGGGCGAATCATTCGGCGAAATGGCGCTCCTGACCGATGCGCCGCGTTCGGCTTCCGTTCGCGCCGTCGAAACTGCCAATCTGCTCGTGGTCTCCCGCGATCAGTTCGAGCAGCTGCTGGGCGGCGACACATTGGCCACCCGGGTCATGCGCTCGCTGGCCAAGTCATTGCGGGCGCTAAACATACGCTTTGGCGCCCGGGATGCGACCGACGCCCTCAACAACCCGCTGATGAACTATACCAGGGCGGTTCAGAGGTCATTGCTGCCGCGGGAAGTGCCGCAGTCGGCGGGCTTCGAGGTTGCCGCCGCCATTGCCCAGGATGACGGTGGTCATTCCCAGGCGCTCTGGGACGCCATGCCATTCCGTGGTGGCGGTGTACTCTTCGCGGTCCTCGATGCCAAGGGTCCTGGCCTGCCGCCGGCCCACCTGCTGGCAGTTACGCGAGCGCTTCTAAGGGAAATTGCGCAGGCTGAAACCGTTTTCGAGCGGGTGTTGCCCCGTCTGAATGCGGCTGTGCATGGAAACCTGGTCGAGGGTACTGATGCTTACATTGAAGTAGGCTTGGTGCATCTCGGCGAGGCGGTGACGTTCGCGATTGCCGGGGAACAGCCGGCAATAGTGGTAAAATACAACGGCGAGGCGCAGGAGATTGCGCAACACGGTCCCGGGCTCGGCGCCGTACGCGAGTTCGCCTACGGCACGACGCGCGTAGAGCTGGCTACCGGCGATTTTGCGGTGATCTTCTCGGAATCGGACCAGGGCTTGCTGATGGGAGCGGCGGATTTGATCAATGGCCGACAGGACGATTCCGTGCGTACCACCGCGGCGCTAATGCACGCGGCCCTGATGCGCGCGCAACACTACAGAAAGGGCGATGACATTTCGTTCGTCATTGCGAGGAAGTTGTAATGCCGGCAACGGAGAAAGACGTTCGGAAGGCGCTGCGGAAGGTTAAGGATCCGGAGCTCAATCTGGACATCGTCGTATTGGGTCTGGTTTACGATCTCGACATCGCCGACACGCACGTGAACGCGAAGATCTCGCTGACTTCGCCATTTTGTCCAGCGGCGAACCAGATCATCGATGATGCGAAGGCCGCAATCGAGGGAGTGGAAGGTGTGGAGAGTGCTGAGGTCGAGCTCACTTTCGATCCGCCCTGGACGCCGGAACGGATCGATCCACTCATACGAGCGTCGCTAGGGATCTGACGCAATGAAATGGCGGGAAGCGGGTGCTGGTGATCCGCTCATACTCATCCACGGTTTTCCCTTCAATTCTACGATCTGGAATCCACAGCTCGAGAGCGTGCCCGAGGGGTGGCGCTTCATTGCGCCCGATCTGCGCGGCTTTGGCGATTCGCCGCTCGGCGCTGGGGCGCTGACGATGGATACGTTTGCTGACGACGTAGTATCACTGATGGACGCACAGAACGTTGAGCAGGCGGTCGTGTGTGGACTGTCGATGGGCGGCTACGTGGCTCTGTCATTGGTCATGCGCCATCCCGATCGGGTACGCGCACTCGTGCTGGTCGCGACGCGCGCGGGCGCCGACAATGAGCAAGCGAAGCGGACGCGACTCGAGCAGGCGACGCGCGTACGCGCCGAGGGCGTGAAATTTGTCGTGGACACGATGCTGCCAAAGCTGTTCTCAGCGCACTCGCGCATGAAATTGCCGAATATGGTGGCGCAAGTACGCGCAATAATGCAGGCCACCCCGCCCGAGACCATGGCGCGCGCACTCGAAGGCATGGCTGCGCGCAAGGACTACACCGGCGAGCTTTCTTCGATCAACGTTTCGACGCTGGTCGTCCGCGGCGAGCAGGATGAAATCATTCCGGCGGCCGACATGGAATCGATCGCGCGCAGTGTGCGCGGCGCGCGGCATGAGATGGTTGCGTTGACGGGTCATTTGCCGAACCATGAAGCGCCGGATGTGTTCAACACCATTCTTGCGCAATTCCTCAAACCGTTGCCGCCGGCGTTCAAGCTTGGGGACCTGTCGCTGCGCTTCTAGCTCACCGGCGTGCCGGCTTCATTAGCTCCAACTGTTCTTCCGCATCAATATCCGAGCTACTCTGAGAATCGGATTCCTGCGCTACGCGTGCAACTTCGACAACACGATCACCAGCACCCAAGGACAAGACTCGCTTCCCCTGCGTAGCGCGGCCCTGTATCGGAATCGAGTCGGCCGCAAGGCGCAATGCAGCGCCGCTCGCCGATATGACCATCAGCTCATCACCGGGCAGCACTTCCTTCGCGCCGATCAGTGGCCCGCTCTTGTCGGTCACATCGAGCGTGATCGTGCCGATACCGCCGCGCCGCTGAACCGGATACTCGCCGACAGGCGTGCGCTTCGCGTAGCCGAGCTCGGTGACCGTGCACAACGTCGCATCCCGCCGCACGATCACCATAGCCACTACACTGTCGCTGGGACGCAGCCCGATGCCTTTCACGCCCTGTGCGGTTCTCCCCATGGTCGCCACGTCGGTTTCCGGAAAGCGCACAGCGCGACCGTGACGTGTAACCAGCACAACGTCGCTGGTGCCATCCGATACCTGAACATCCAGCAAACGATCTTCCGTGGCCAGCTTGATGGCGGCAATGCCCGATGAACGTACGTTCTCGAACTGATCGAGCTGCGTCCGTTTGATCGTGCCGCTGGACGTTAGGAACATGAGGTTGCGGTCGGCGCTGAATTCCGCGGCGGCGACCAGCGCACTGACGCGCGAGCCGCGCTCCATGCTGAACAGCTGCGCGATCGAGCGGCCGCGCGTCGCGCGCGAGCCTTCCGGCACATCCGTGACCGCGAGTGCGTGGGCCTGACCGCGATCCGTGAAGAACACGAGCGTGTCCGTCGTGCTTGCAACAAATACGTGCTCCAGGAAGTCATCAGCGTGCTTCTCGAGCCCGGTCGCGCCCTTGCCGGCGCCCACCCGGCGGCGATAGAGCGCCATCGGCACGCGCTTGATGTAGCCCTGATGGCTCAGCGTAATGACGACCTGCTCCTGCGCGACCAGGTCCTCGACCGCAAAACCGGTATCGGCTTCCACGATCTGCGTGCGCCGCGCATCGCCGAACTTCTCGACCGCTTCGTCCAGCTCCTTGAGCAACATTTTCAGCTGTAGCTTTTCACTGGCCAGAATCTTGTCCAGCTCCTTGATCTGCTGCCGCAATTCCTTGAGCCGGTCGCTCAGCTCTTTCGTTTCGAGACTGGTCAGCTTCGCCAGCCGCATGTCCAGAATCGCGGCGGCCTGCCTGTCCGAGAGGTCGAATTTCTTGCGCAGTTTTGCGGCGGCATCGTCGCGATTCATGGCCTTGCGAATGATGCGGACGATCACGTCAATGTTTTCCAGCGCGATCAACAGCCCGTCGCTGATGTGCGCCTCGGCCTTCGCCTGGTCCAGCTCGTACTGCGAGCGGCGGCGGATCACGATCAGCCGGTGATCGCGGAAGCGCTCCAGCATCTGCTTCAGATTCAGCTCGCGCGGTATGCCGTGATCCAGCGCCAGCATGATCGCGCCGAACGTCGCCTGTAGATGCGTTTGCTTGTAGAGCGTAGCGAGGATCGGCTTGTGCTTGGCGCCGCGCTTCAGCTCGATGACGATGCGCATGCCGTCACGGTCGGACTCGTCGCGCAGATCGCTGATGTCTTCCAGCTTTCGGCTGCGCGCCAGCTCGGCGATCTGCTCGATGACCTTCGACTTGGAGACGCCGTACGGCAGCGCGGTGACCACCAGCTGCTCCTTGCCGGCGCGCAGCGTCTCACGCTGGATCGCGGCGCGCATGATCATGCGGCCACGGCCGGTGCGGTATGCGTCACGAATACCGTCAGTGCCGATGATGTAGGCGCCGGTCGGGAAGTCCGGCCCCGGCACGAATCGCAGCAGATCGTCGGGCGTCGCCTGCGGCTTCGCGATCAGATGATGAACCGCGGCCGCGATCTCACGCAGGTTGTGCGGCGGAATGTTGGTGGCCATGCCGACCGCAATACCACTGCTGCCGTTGAGCAGCAGGTTGGGCACGCGCGCCGGCATGACCAGCGGCTCCTGCAAGCGGCCGTCGAAATTGGCCGTGAAATCGACCGTGTTCTTGTCGATGTCCGCGAGCAATTGCATCGCGAACGGGGTGAGGCGCGCTTCGGTGTAACGGTAAGCCGCAGCATTGTCGCCGTCGACCGAGCCGAAGTTACCCTGACCATCAACCAGCGGATAACGCATCGCGAAGTCCTGGACCATGCGGACCATCGCTTCGTAAACCGACATGTCGCCGTGCGGGTGGTATTTGCCGAGCACATCACCAACCACTGTGGCGCTCTTGCGGTAAGGGCGGCCCGCGCCCAGGCCCGCTTCCAGCATCGCGTAGAGAATCCGGCGATGGACGGGTTTCAGGCCGTCACGCACATCGGGCAGCGCGCGCTGCACAATGACGCTCATCGAATAGTCGAGGAATGACTCGCGCATTTCCTCCTCGATGTATCTCGGGAGGACACGCTCACGACGCGTTATGGTGGCCATGAATTATTCTTTCAACAGCTCGGCGATTTTTGCCTTGAGATCGGACGGCGCGCAGCATTGACATTCGGCTGCACGCTGCATCGCTTCTTGAAAGGATTGGCAAAACTTCAGGACTGGATAGCAGCTGCGGCACTTCTCGAAGTGGCCTTTGATCTCTGCGGCATCCTGCGCGCTGAGCTCATTGTCGAGATACTCGTAGACGCGCTCGAGCGCTGCGCGGCAGGATTCCTTGCTCATGACACGGGTCCGGTTGCCGGGTGAATCACGCCCGTCTCGCGCGCGTACTCGTAAAGCACCTTCTGGAGTAATTTGCGACCGCGAAACAGCCGGCTTTTCACCGTGCCGAGCGGAACCGCGAGCAGTTCGGCAATCTCCGCATACGACAAACCTTCGAGATCACTCAGCAATACCACTTCACGAAACTCCGGCGGTATCTTGTCGATGTGGTCGAGGACCGTTTGATCCACCAGTCCGGCAAAGAACGATCCTTCCGGGTCATCCTGGTATGCCGGCAAGAACAGCGGCGCTTCAGGTGTCGATGCCTGCTGAGTCACCTGGCCGCGGCGCGTCTCCTGCTGCCGCTGGCGCAGGAATGCGTTGCGGCATATGGTAAACAACCAGCTCTTCGCGCGGGTTCCCGGCGTATAGTGATGCCACGACCGGAATGCGCGCAGAAAGGTTTCCTGAACCAGATCTTCGGCATCGGCCGGCGAGCCGGTCAGCCGGAGCGCGAAGCGGTAAACCGCATCGAGGTGCGGCAGCGCTTCTTCCTCGAAAGCCTTCGCCTTGGCGGCCGCTGAGTCATTCATTCGGGCGTCAGACTAACATTGATCGCCCCGCGCGCGCCAGCCATATTAGCAAGCCCGCTGTTAGACATTCTCCGGCTCGCGTCCGTTCGGATGCGGGCACCATCGCGTGAGGCCAATCTATGCGCGTATTCGATGTCGAAGAGTTGATCACGACCGTTGTACCGAGTGGTGCCGTACGTGACTACCCGCAGGCGAGGAAGTGTCCGGAGAAAGACCAGGTTTCCAACCTCACAGACTGCCCGAGCGGAGGCAGCATCATTTGCATGGGCCCGGACACGAAACGCCAGTGCGAAGTGCCCAACACATTCAAGTCACCGCCCGCCACGCCCAAGCCCGGCACGCCGCCTGAAGGGAGCTCGCCGTGCTCCGGCGCAGGCTGCGCGCGGCTCAACGCGGCTGAGCCGCCGCTCCTGATGTCGTGGCGGCGCATCAATCCACCAAGCCGTTGGAGCTACGTTTTCGGACGAATCCCGATTACGCGATCGTCCCCATTGATCGCGTTCCGGCACGCATCCGTCGCACGCTCGATGGCGTAACCGCGGCCGCGCTGTACGGGCTGTTGCAGCCGCGCCGCCCGGGCTTGCGACGGCGCTGGATCGATCGGGACGCCGCGCTGCTGCTGCTGACGCTCCGCGAAGCCGGCACGCTCGATCTTCGCAGCGGCCGGTTTCGCGCCGAGCTCATCCCATTGATTCTCGCTGGCGTGCTTCAAGTCGAGCGCGGCCGTCGCTTCGTGAGCGGTGCGGACGCGCTCGCAATGCTCGGCGGGCCGGTCATGTCTGCTGAGCCGGGGCGCTGCGCCGAGCTGTCGTTGGAGGCGCTGGAGTATGCCGGCGGTTGCTCGCGGCCGCCGGCCATGCCACCGGATTCTAAGTCGCACCCCTTGAGTCTGTACCGTGGCGCGGCGGGTGTGGCTGTGCTGGCGGCCGAGATCCGGCAACCGGAGCTCGCGCGCATGCCGTTCTTCGAGCTCGAGCGCTGATCGGAGGATCATCACGGGTACCATCATTGTAGCCGTCTATTTCGCGGCCTTCGCGGTGCTGGCGGTTTACGCGCTGCACCGCGTCTGGCTGCTGTTTCTATTGCGACGTTTTCCCGCGTCCGAGTTCCCGATCCCTATCCCGATCACATTGCCGTGCGTTACGGTGCAGCTGCCGATCTTCAACGAACGCTTCGTCATCGAGCGACTGCTGCGCGCGGTGGAGCGGCTCGACTACCCGCGTGAGCTGCTCGATGTCCAGGTGCTGGACGACTCGACCGACCATACGCGCGAGCTGATCGCGCAGGAGGTTCGCGCCATGCAGCAACGCGGCGTGCCGATTTCGCACATCACCCGGCCGGCGCGTACCGGCTTCAAGGCCGGCGCCCTCGCGCATGGCCTGGGCAACGCGCGCGGCGAGTTCATTCTGATTCTCGATGCGGACTTCGTACCACAACCTTCGCTGATTCGCGAACTGCTGGCGCCGATGAATGATCCGGGCGTGGGCATGGTGCAGGCCCGCTGGGGCCACATAAACGGCTGCGCCAACGCGCTCACGCGTGCGCAGGCACTGCTATTGGACGCACATTTCCTGCTGGAGACCGAAGCGCGGGCGCGCGCGAAGCTGTGCTTCAACTTTCACGGAACGGCTGGATTGTGGCGTCGACGCGCAATCGACGACGCCGGCGGCTGGAGCGCCGACACGGTTACGGAAGACCTCGACCTGTCCTACCGCGTGCAGCTCGCAGGCTGGCGTTTCGTATTCCTGCGCGACGTCGTAGTGCCGGCGGAGCTGCCGGCTACGCTCGCAGCGTTTCGGCAGCAGCAGGCGCGCTGGGCGCGCGGCACCATTGCAACCGCGCGCAAACATCTGCGGGCAATTCTGCTCGGTGATCTGCCGTTACGGATGCGTGCCGAAGCGTTCGTGCATCTCACCTGCCACGTCATCTATCCGGCTACGCTGATCGTCGCGCTGGCGGCACTGCCGGCGCTGCTTTATCGCAATAGCGCGGGGTTGAACGGCTGGTTCTGGCTGGACAGCCTGCTCGCCCTCTGCGTCATCGTGCCGACGCGCATGTTCTATCGCACGGCGGCGCGCGCCGCGGGCACACCCGTCCCGGGCATTCGTCAGATGCCATTCCTCATGTTGACGGGCATCGCGCTGTCGATCTCGAACACACGCGCAGTTTTGGCGGGAGCGGTTTCACGACGCGGCGATTTCGAGCGAACCCCGAAGGCCGGCGGCTGGAAGCAGCCGGCGATGACGTATGCGGTCAGAACGTCGTCGCTACTGAGATCGTTGGATGGCGGTGTCGCCGTGTATCTGCTGTGGGCAGCTACCATCGCGGCGGCACAGGGCTTCATCGGCGCGGTTCCCGCATTCGGGTTTTTGGCAATCGCGTTCGGCGCCGCGGCGATCAAAGGCTGATCGATTAACATCATTTTACGCGGAGACGCGGAGACACGGAGCATCTCGTTTCCATCCGCGACTTGCCCGGTACATTCCTAGAATTCCGCGGCAGTTGATTGAGGATCGATGGCGCAGGATTGGAGAAATACGTAGGAACTAAGAACTAGGGGAAGGCATAGGGATAGGGGGAGGGGAGGTGTGGCGATCACTGCCTTTCCCGCTTGTTCCTTGCGGCTCAAAGCGTCGGATCAACGCCGCCAGCATGCGGCTGATTTCGTCCAGCAAGTCGAGCAGCGGCTCCACATCACATACGTTCACATAACCACTTTGCAACAGCTGATTCCCAATTCATTGCCGCTTCCTCGGTCTCGCGTTTTGATACGCGATATCGATCCGCTTTTACTTTCGGCCGATCCTCGCTCGCAACTTCGGCAATATTGCTGCCCATCGAATTGCCGTTTCGCTTGAGCTGATTGTATAGATCCGTGTCAACAAGTTTGACGCGGACGAGGAGCGGGCCGCGAGCGTGCGGTATTGCAGAATTTTTTTGTATACGAGAAGTCGGCGGTATTCGAAGCCCATGTACGAAAATTGCAGGGACGCGCGGAGCGAAAGAATGGCCGAATGAGACACAGTATACCTACCTTTCCCTCCCCCTATCCCTCCCCCTAGTTCTTAGTTCCTACCAACTGATGAGCTCGACTCTGCGTCCCAACGCCTCCCCGTGAAATAAACATTACTCGAGCTCAGCCAAAATGCCTTCGAATTCCGCCGCCATGCTTGGATGACCGTGCGCGCGCGCGACCTCCACACCTTTCTCGTACGCTGCGCGCGCTTCCTGGTCACGACCCGCATGCTTGAGCGCTTTGCCGAGCCGGCCCCACGCGTTGCCCTCATCCTCGGTCATCGCCAGATACTGCTGAAGCTCCTCGACCACAGCATCCCACAGCTCCAGCTTCTCATACTCCGCGGCCAGGCCGAAATGCGCGCGCGCGTCGCCCGGGTTCCTATCCAGCAGCGCGTGCAACGCCTTGATGCGAGGATTCTCGGTCATGCCCTCTTCCTGAGTTATCGGATAAAACACGTCACGCCACACGCCCAGCAGGAAATCCCAATGCGGAGTTGGTGCATTCTGCCGCAAGACTGTGCCAAACTCATGGTCCCTGGTTTGCACATAGTGTTCCCTGCGGACGGGGGTCCGTAAAATGGGGCTGGGTTGAAGGATAGATGAAGTATGGTGGGGTTACGACGGTGGCTGGGACTGGGGGTTGTTGCAGCGGTGCTCGGTGCGTGCGGCTCGGCAGGGCTGAGCCCTAAAGCATTCGAGCGTTCGTTGCCGCCGCCGGCGGCCGAGATCCAGCCGGCTGGCGCGCTCGATATGAACGCCGAGCCGGTGGTGATCGCGCCCGAAGTTCTGGATGGCTGGGATTTCCTGTACCGTTTCATCACCGAAACCGAATTCGTGCTGTGTCTCGAGGGCAGCAAACAGGATGGCCGCATCGTGGTCGACGGCTTCCGTCTGGCGCGCATGGAAGCGACCAGCGTGAACAGCGTTCGTTATCAGCCGTGCAATAGCCCGCGCTACGTGGGCACCGCGCACAATCATCCGCCGGTCGACGGCTCCGACAAATCGCTCTGCTATCAGTCCGAGCCTGACCGGCGCAGTTTCGGCATGGATCCGCGCGCGGTCGTTGACGTCGTACTGTGCGGCAATACCAAGTTTCGGTGGTGGCTCAAAGACGGTCGGACCGCAGTCAAGTGAGTGTGCGAGTGTGAGAGTGTGAGAGTGTGAGAGTGTGAGAGTGTGAGACGACTATTTTCACACATTCACACATTCACACATTCTCATACTCTCTTCGGCCTCATCTACCCTCTCGTCTCCGTAATCGCGCGCTGGCCGAACACGAACACGACCGCCATCAGGGCAATCAACAGCACGGCATAAGCAGCGGCCGCGCCGAAATTGAACGCGCGCAGCTGCGACAGGATCTCGATCGAGATCGGCCTGGTGCGGTGCGTGTACAGCAGAATCGAAGCAACGAACTCGCCGAGGGCGGTCACGAACGCGAGCAGCGCGCCGGCGGCGAGACCCGGTAGCACGAGCGGGAATACGACGCGGCGCGCGGTTGTCGCCCAACTCGCCCCCAATGACGCGGACGCTTCCTCCAATGCCGGATCGAACTGCCTGAAACTGGCCAGTGTCGCTCGTGTGACCAGCGGAATATTGCGGACGAAATACGCAAGCGGCAGGATCAGCGAAGTTCCCACCAGTACGAATCTGCCGAGCAGCGGGTCGTTCACGCTGAACATCGACGCGAGCGCGATCGCGAGCACCGTCCCCGGCAGCGCCCACGGCAGTATGACCAGCGCGTTGACGAGCCACTTGCCGCGCGCCTTCGTACGAGCAAGCAAATAGCCGGCAATGAACGCGAAGCTGACGTTCGCAATGGTGGCCGTCGTCGCCATGTTGAAGGAATTGATGACGGGTCGCAACGTCTCCGCCCGAGTAAAAACCTGGCGATAACTCTCCAGCGAATACGCCGGCGGCATGAATTCAGTCGTCCAGGTTCCTTCCGGTACGAACGAGACCAGCAGCACCGTGAGATGCGGTAGCATGAGAAGCAGCGCAATCAACGCACCGGCAACCGTCAGGGCGAGGCGATTTGCGAGCGTGCGCTGTCGTGCTTTGAAAGCCGCACCGGCTCCTTTGGCTGCGCCGGTATAGACCCGTTCGCGTTCATACCGCTGCAACCAGATCAGAAAAATGATGGACGCCGCGGCTAGAATGACCGTCTCTACTGCCGCAATACCGAGATCGCCATTGAGCTTGCTCGCGAAGACCTGTGTAGTCAGCACGCGAAAGCCGCCGCCGAAGACGTACGGTGCGCTGAACGATCCCATCGACGTCATGAATACCAGCAGCGCCGCGCCGCCGATCGCGGGCGCCAGCATCGGCAGCGTAACGCGGAGCCAGGTGCGCCTGGGCGAAGCGCCGAGCGCGGCCGCGGCTTCGAGCACGCCCGGATCGAGTCGCGCGAGACCGGCGCTCACAAACATGTAAAAGTACACGTACATCGTGTAGGCGTGCACGAGCAGCACGGCGCCGGGACCGCTCAGCCGCCACGGCGCATGGTCCAGCCGCAGCACGAGCTGAACCGCGCGTGTGAAGAAACCAGTCTCGCCATACAGGAACATGAACGCGATCACGCCTACGAGCGGCGGCAGCAGAACCGGCAGCGCAGCGAGTGCACCCAGGAATTTGCGGCCAGGAAAATCGAGGCGTGTGAAAAAGAATGCGAGTGGAATGCCGATGGCGCCCGAGAGCAGCACGCTGGCCAGGCTGATCCACACGCTGTTCCACAACGCGCGCAATTCAGCCGCGCTGTCGAAGAACCGCTGATAGTTTGCGAACGAAAAACCGCGTTCGCCGGCGAGCGAATCGCGCAGCACGAACAGGTTGGGCGCAAGCACGAGCCACAGCAACACGAAAGCCACAAACGCCCACGCAACCGCTCGCATCGACCGCATCTATCGCCTATTCCGGAAACGCATATGCGCGCGCCGCTTCGGTGAGCCGCACGTGCACCGCGTCACCGACTTTCGCGGTACGTACGCCACCAATTACCGCCAGCTCACCGTCCGGCATGGTGACGTGGTAGTACGTCTGCGCGCCGGCGAAACGGCGGCCGGCAACAAAGCCGCCCAGGTCGCCAGGCAGCACGTCCGCGTTGTGTGCGACCAGCGCAAGCGACTCCGGTCGTGTCATGACGCGCACGCGGCTGCCGACTCGGAACGACGTGCCGGGTGCGGGCACCACGATCCAGTGCGCACCGCTCGAGAACTCGCATGAGATCCGCTCGCCTTGCACCGACGTGACGCGCGCCGGCGTGAGATTGGCGCGTCCGACAAAGCCGGCCACGAATGCGTTGGCCGGCGTGTGGTAGAGCGATTCCGCGGAGCCGACCTGCTGCACGCGGCCCGCGTCCATGATCACGATGCGGTCCGACAGCGCGAAGGCCTCCTCCTGATCGTGGGTAACGAACATGGATGTGATGCCGACCCGCTTGAGCAGCGCGCGCAGCTCGAGGCGCGTCCGCTCGCGCAGCGCCGCATCGAGATTGGAAAGCGGCTCGTCCAGCAGGATCAAGGGCGGCTGCGGCGCAATGGCGCGTGCCAAAGCGACCCGCTGCTGCTGGCCGCCGGACAGCTCTTGCACTTTTCGTTGCTCGTAACCTGCCAGGTCGACACGCTCCAGCGTCTCGTGTACGCGGGTTCGCAAATCGGCCGACGCGACACGCGCGGTCTTCAGCCCGAACGCCACATTCTCGAAGACATTCAGGTGCGGAAACAGCGCATAGTTCTGGAACACCATGCCGATGCCGCGCCTTTGTGGAGGCAGCGCGGTAATGTCGGTGTCGCGGAGCAGTATGCGGCCGGCGGTTGGTGTCTCGAAGCCGGCGATCAGACGCAGCGTGGTTGTCTTGCCGCAGCCGCTCGGCCCGAGCAGCGTAACGAATTCGCCAGCGCCGATCGCGAGCGTGACCTCATCGACGGCGCGGGTGTCACCGAATTGTTTGGTGATCTGCTCGAGTCTCAGCATTTCAATGCCCGCGACCTCGTCCGCGACCGCGGACATGCGCATCCCAGTAGCGCATCCAGGCGGGTGTTTGCTTCTGGATCAGCGCCCAGTCCATCGGCTCGGGCTTGATCTGACGCTTGGCGTCGCGCAATCGCTCCGGCAGCGAATCTTCGGGAATGTCGCTTCGTGCAGGCAGCCGCACGAATTGGCGCGCGGCCAGCAGAATGCCTTCATCACCGCCGACGTAATCAACGAACAGCCTTGCAGCCTTTGCGTCGGTCGCGCCCTTCACGATCGCGACGGCGTCCACCGGCAAAGGCGTCCCGCTGGTCGGCAGTGAATAATCGAGCGGCATCGTCGTGCGTGCCTTCAGCTCCTCGATGTCAGGCATGTCCCACAACGTAATCAGTCCCTCCTGCCGTGCGAGCTTCTGATACAGCAACGTTGGATTGAGCACATACTCCTTCGTCTGTGCATCGAGCCGGCGCAGCCACTGCCAACCCGCGGCGGTATCACCCGTCGTGCGAATGCTGCGATACATGATCATGCCGAAAATCGTGCGCATCGTGCCGCTCTCGAGCGGATCGCGGATCAGCACCTTGTCCTGCCACTTGGGATCCAGCACGTCATCCCAGTCTCTGGGAATGTCCGCGCCCTTTACAACTGTGGCATTGAATGCGACGACTTCCGGAGTGATATACGTGCCATGCCACGTGCCATTCGCGTCTTTTGCGTAATCAGGAAGCGCGGCAGCCCAGGATGGCACGTATGGCTCGAGCAATCCTTCCGCGGCCGCGCTCTCGAACAACGGCGCCGGCGCGCCCCACCAGACGTGCGCCTGCGGGTTTGCCTGCTCCGACCTGACACGATCCAGAATCGATTGCGAGCCCATGTCGAGCCACTGCACATCGACCTGGGGATACATTGCTTCGAACCGCTTCTCGAATTCCGTGAGCAGATCCTTGCCATGCGGCGAATAGACAATCAGCGGCGCTCGACCATCTCGGGAAACGCAGGCAATCAGCAAGGCCGCCGTACACGTACCCGTGAGCGTGAGCGTGAACGTGAACGTCCGTTTAACGCGCATCAGCAGCACCCATTGAAATCATATTGATGAACAGGCGCAGCGCCCCGGGCACGCCGGCCGGAATCTGCCGAACGAATGCGAGACCGGTATACGTGTAGCGACCGCGACCCAGCCGCGCCGTCAGAACGGCTCCTCGCTGTGCCGCTTCGCCGGGATCGTTCAGCTCCAGCAGCGGCGTGTACTCGCTCGCCCAGCTGCGCGGCATGTAGAGGGCCCGTTCCTGCACCCAGTTCTCGAAATCGCGCTGCGTGATGCGGTTCGGTGTCGTCAGCATTACCGACGCGCTATCCAGAAACCGAACCGGCGCGTTCTCGTCGGTGATGCGATCGTGCGGGCGACCGATGGTAAGCGCATACGGCGCGTAGTTGCCGCGAATGAACTCGTACTGTTGGTAGAGGACAATGAGATTGCCGCCCTTGCGCGCGTAGTCGAGGATACGAGCGTTGTGTGCGACGAGGTCCGGCCGGACATCGTATGCCCGGCTGCCGACTACCACTGCGTCGTAGCTGCCGAGCTTGCCGCCGGCCAGCGCGGCGTCGCCGAGCCGTTCGACCAGCACGCCCATCTGCTCGAGCACCTCCGCGACCGGCTCATCCACGCCGACCACGTAGCCAACGCGCATGCCGCGCGCGAAGCGAGCATCCAGCACGGTTACGCGCATGAGCGCAGGCTCGAACATTACACGATTGACGATATGAGGATGATCGACGATGCGTTGCTCGAGATCGTGCGTGCGCCCGAGCGAATCGGTCGCAACGAATCGAATCTCGTATTGCCCCGCCGGCGCGGAGCGGATTGGCGCGATCGCGAACTTCGCGCTCTGCGATTCGCCCGCGTCCGTCAGCAGGATCTGCCGCTGCTCGGGCGTCGCGCGCCAGCCCGCGGGCAGGATCGGTTTTACCACGACGCGGCCGCCGTTACCGTTGCTGATTATTTCTACGGCGGCATCGATGGTCCGCGCGGCACCGGTCGCGAGCGTTGCGAGTGTAACGACTGCGGTCGCCGGAGCCGGCCGCAGCGCGAACGGCGGCATGACGTGCACGGCCCGGCGCAATTCACCTTGCCGCGGATCCACAATGCGACGCGTCGGTGCACTGACGATGTGCGCCCTAACCCGACCGATCGTGATGGCGGTCGATACGGACACCTGCGGCATTCCGAATGGCAGCCCCGCGTTCACGCTCTCGGCGGGCCACGCGTAGTAGTCGCCCGGCCGTGGCGCTGCCAGAAAATACGGCTGCGAAATCTTCGCATCAGGCGGCGCTGACACGCTGTAACGCTGCGTAATGATCGAATCAGGCAGGACTGATATGGTTGCGGCACCACCAGCCGAAACGGCCCACCCCGATGGTACGACCGGAGTAAGCGTGGCCTCGATCGGCCGATTACCGCCATTCCAGACGGATACAGCGATGTTGAATGATTCGCCCGGAACAATCCTTTCCACACTGCTCACTACATCGACGACCAAGCCCGCAGCCTCGAGCAATGCATCATGCGCGTCACTCAACTCCTGTTCGACTACAAAATTGAAATCGCGCTGATCGCGCGTGCCTTCGAGAGCGCGGCCGAGCTGGTCGACGGCCGCGCCAATGATGTTCACTACTGCATCCGGATTGTATGCGGAAAGCCGCGCTTTCGCCGATTGGATCAGCGAATCGTATGCGAACAAGGGCACGTAGCCAACCTTCCTGGCGCGCGCGGACAACGTGGTGTCCAGGCCGGAGAACAGCGTCGAATCCGATACCGCCACCAGCGATTGCAGCAGGCGCACGGATGTTGAGCGCGGGCCGGGCGTTTGTAGCTGCCCCATGTCCTGAGAGCGATGACGGCTGCGGCTGGCTGCTGCAATCTGCGCATACGACCGGCCGAACAGCGGATCCAGCTCGCCGGTCGCTACGTGCTGTGTTGGATCTGCCTGACGATATCCGGTCGCCTGAAACAGCTTCAGCGTTCGATGTGGCTGACCGGCGCCGGGGAATCGATTCGGATCGGCCGCAGCCGTGAATGCTTCACGCGCCAGTATGCCCGACACTTGATGCTGGCCGTGCCCGTCGCCTGACGTACCCGTAAAGATCGCGACGATAACGTCAGGTTTGTAGCGCCTCACCACCGACACGACATCCGCGAGGATGGAATCGCGCGGCCAGTGCTGGAACGTTTCTTCCGCATTCCTGGAGAATCCAAAGTCGTACGCGCGCGTGAAGAACTGCTGCGACCGATCGAGTTCGCGCGCGGCCATCAGCTCCGCGGTGCGCAGCACACCGAGCGCGGAGCCAAGCTCGCCGCCAATGCTGTTTTGACCACCTTCGCCGCGCGTCAACGACAGATATGCGACGTCGGCGCCTTGTCCGAGACTCAATGCCGACAGCAGCTGGTTGTCTTCATCGTCGGGATGCGCGCCGATCACCAGCACGCGCTTGGTCGTCTCGAGCTGTCGCAGCGCGAGACCAATTGCCGCAACTCCACGATACTCTTCACTCGGAATCTGCGCACTTGCTGCACTGCTAGCGAGGAACACAAGCACGAGCGCGATCCTCGCGCTCTGCGAAATCCGCGTCACAATCTGCGCAATCTGCGTCACCGGCAGAACATTACTCCTGTCTCGTAGAGCGCACGCGCGCTTTGCACGACCGTATCGACGTCGACCCATTCGACTGCCGCGTGCGCGCCTTCGCCGCTGGCTCCGAAATTCACCGTGTCCATCCCTGCCTGCGCGAACAGCGCGGCATCCATCCAGTACCACACGCCCGAAATTGTCGGATCCTTGCCGGTGACCTGCTGCAACGCCGCTCGCGCGCACTGCGCGATGCGCGAATCGGCGGATACGTGCAATGGCGGTTGCGCGAGCACGATCGAAACCTCGGCGTCCGGTCCCGCGAGCTCGCAAACCTCCGCCAGGACTTGCTCCGGCGTCTCGCCCGGCAGTGACCGCCGCTCCACCTTCAGACTGCATTCGGCCGCGTACGTCGAGAAGCCGACACCGCCCGAAACTACGCCGGCGTGCAGCGACGCAGCGCCGATCAGCGGATGCTCGCGTTTGCGCAGCACGTTGCGGTCGAATTCATCCAATGCCGCGATGATGGGTCCCATCTTCGCGATCGCGCTGACGCCTTCGTTCCAGCGACTGCCGTGCGCGGCGCGACCGCGCGTTACCACTTCCAGCCAGACGAAGCCCTTGTGCGCGGTGACTAGTTCCTGCATGCCGTTCTCGGTCGGCTCGGTTACAACGCACGCATCCGCCTGGTAGCGGCGCACGAAGTCCTGCGCGCCGAGGCTGCCGTACTCCTCATCTGCAACGAGCGCTACCATGAATTTCCCCGCCAGGTTCCGTTGCGCCAGCGCTGCGGCAGCCGTCATGATCGCGGCCACGCCGCCTTTCATATCGTAACTGCCACGGCCATACAGACGCGCGCCTTCAACCCGTGGCTCGAATGGCGGGATCGCCATGCCGGACACGTGCACGGTATCGAGGTGCCCACATGCGACGAGCGCAGGACCGCTGCCGTTGCCGATCTCCGCCACCGCGTTGCAGCGTCCCGGCGCGATGTCGTCGATCCAGGCTTTCACAGCGCGCGCAATCAGCCAGTCGCGCGCGAACTCTGCGATAGCGCGCTCGCCGGTGCCCTCCATCGGTGCAAGGCTGGGATTCACGGACGGAATCCGCACGAGCTGTTGCAGCAGCTCGAGCACGGACTCGCGCGAAAGCGGATCGGCGTGCATTATCCGACAGCATACGACCGGGGAACGAACGTGAAAAGGCTCGACTTCAAACTCTCATACACGCCGCCGTATTCGCTGCGCTATCACCTGGTTGATGGCGTTGCCGTGCGCAGCTTCTGGATCGACGGCAAACCGATCGCCTTGAAGCTCGTGCAGAAGCGAGCGAATGGACCGGTTTACGCGACCGCCTGCTCGGACCAGCACATCGGCGCATTCAGCGATGATCTGCACGCCGCCGCGGAGCACATGATCGGTGCCGAAGCGGACCTCGTCGCATTCCGGCAAGGCATCGCGAAGGACCAACGGCTCGGCAGACTCGTGGATGCCTTACCCGGCTACAAGCACATGCGCGGGCCCGATCTTTGGACCATGATGCTCTCGTCGCTGGTTGCGCAGCAGATCAGTGGTGCCGCCGCACGTTCCATTCGCAACAAGCTCGCGCGCATGTACGGCCACATCATTCGCCTCGATGATCAGGACGTGCCGGTGCTGCCGGCAACGCATGTGATGGTCGAGCTGACTGAGTCGCAATTGAGGGAAGCCGGCTTCTCCGCAAAGAAAGCCGAGTACGCGAAAGGCATGGCACGCGCGCTTCTGGACGGCACGATCGTTCAAAGCGAGCTGAAAAAACTGCCACCCGAACAGATGATCCAGCAACTGTCATCGTTGAAGGGAGTCGGCGTCTGGACCGCAGAATGTATTGGGATTTTCTGCCTCGGGCATCAGGACTTGTTACCGGCCGATGATCTCGGCATTCAGAACGCGGTCGCCAATGTTTACAAATTGAAGGAGAGGCCGAAGCCGAAGGAGCTGAGGTTGCGAGGAGAAAAGTGGAAGGGTTGGAGATCGTGGGCTTCAACTTATTTTTGGGCGGGGTTGAATCAGGGCGTTCTCAGGTAGTATTTCTGCGTGCATTAAACTCCAACAGCTTCCAATTGCCTGATCTCAGCCCCGGGCTCCCAGGCCGTCACATACCCGGCGATCGCCGATACCGCAACAGAATAAGGTGACGCGAGATAAAGCTGACCGGGCCCTGATCGACCAGGGAAGTTCCTATTCTGCGAAGAAATCGTCACCTCATCCTTTGTTTTCGATGTGCCCGGGCCGGCGGCAATGCACGCGCCGCAGCCCGGCTCGATGATTTCCGCGCCCATCCGCTCGAACAGCTCGAGATACTCCTGCTCAGCGCAGTACTGTTTGACTTCCTGCGAGCCGAACTGAATGTACATCTTCACGTCCGGATGCACGCGCAGCCCCTGCTCCTCGCCGTCGCGCAGCACGACCGCGTACATGTCCATGTCTTCCTTCTTGCCGGCCGTGCAGGAGCCCGCGTACGCGACGTCGATGCGAACGGGCTCAGCTCCCAGCTCGGCTACATAGAGCCCATTGCCCGGGTCACCTGGAAGCGCGACCATCGGCTGCAATGAAGCCGCATCGATCTCGATGATCTTGACGTACTCCGCACCAGGATCGGATTGCAGCTCTTTGCAAAGCTCCTCTGCGTTCGAACGCGACATGCCACGTTCGGCGACGAGGTACTCGATAGTTCGCTCGTCCGGAGCAACAATTCCCGTGAACGCCCCGACTTCCGCCGCCATGTTTGTCATGGTCGCCCGCTCGTCGACGCTCAACGCTTCGACCGCCTCGCCTGCGTACTCGATGATCTGGCCGATTGCATGGCCGTCCTTGATGTAAGGATGACGCAGGATCTCGAGCATGAAATCCTTGGCGGTGACATTGTCGGGTTTTACGCCTCGCACGATGACTTTGAAAGACGGCGGCACCGACACGCGCACATCCTTCGTGATCCAGGAGTTGAAGATCGCGGTCGTGCCAATGCCGAACGCGATGCAGCCGATCGCGCCGGAGTGCGGCGTGTGCGAGTCGGTGCCCACGATCAGCTGGCCGGGCTCCGCGTACGATTCGAGCATCTTCGAGTGGCAGATCGCCTCCGAGCCGAGCCGATAGCCCATGCGCTCGCCGTAATAGATGACGCCCTGCTGCTTCGCAAACTCCTCCTGCTTGTCCTTGAGCTGGCGCGCGACGTCGAGCAGGCCCAGCTGCACGCGCTCCGGCGGCATCACCTCGTGCAGATACGTCAGGTGATCGCGGAACATGATGATCGACGACGGATCGTTCACCTTAGCGTCCGCACCCAGCTTCTGCTCGAAAAAGATCGCGGCCATCGGCGACACGTACTCGTGCGAGAAGCGATAGTCTGTAAGGACGAAACCGCTGTCGCCGACCGCCACCCACGGCACGCCGTACTGTTGATTTGCAGCGTCAACGACCCAATGCCGGGCGAAGATCTTTTCAGATATGGTCATGCCCCGACCTGGGAGCATGGGAGCATGGGACCATGGGAGCATGGGTTCGTTGTTCGGCTGCGACGTTGCGGCGGTTTGCTCTGCCGCGTTTTCGGCTTCAAAGATGTCCGCACGTGTAGCGGCCTCGCCCGCACCACGCCGACCCGCCAGATCTGGCGAGCCACCCATGCTCCCATGTTCCCATGCTCCCATGCTCCCATGTAAAGGCGGCGACACCTTGCCTTGCAGTCTCGCGACATTGTATTCGAACAAGCCACCATACTCGATGATGTCTTTGGTGATCGGGTCGACGCGGGCGGTGAAGTCTGACAGCTCGATCTCTTCGCCGCGTCGAATTCGGTCGATGAGCGAGAAATCCGTCGAAGTGAGCACGCCCAGATTCTGGCAGTTCTCGTTGTAGATGCGCTCGATGTTCTCGGCAATCACGACCTGGATGCCTGCCATCAGCTCCGCGTACGGCGATTGCTCGCGCGAGCTGCCCTTGCCGCGGCGCTTGCCGCTGACCGAGCACACGAAGCCGCCATGCTTTACGGAGCCGCGCGTAACCGGAAATTCGCCCGCCGCACGCAGTCCGAGATACGGAAACTGGCCGAGTGTTTCATCGAAGTAGTAGCAGATATAGGCGGGCGTGATTTCGTCGGTAGAAATCTGATCGC